>DATLMC010000015.1:0-108591 GCA_035537435.1 Pyrinomonadaceae bacterium
GAGAGCAACGGGCGGGGAGCGTCGCGATTATAAACGCAACTGAGCCCGAAAAGGTTATCGGGCGTGAAATTCTGCCGAGATTTTAGCTGGCGAGGCAAAATCGGCGCGGTTCGCCGCCGGGGCGTTCCTTGACTCTCTCAACCCGCGCCTTTATCATCTGGGTTTCGGCTCACGCCCGAATTTGTCACCGTAGAACGCCATGTTCGAGTCACTGTCAGACAAGCTGAAGCGCGCCCTGAAGAACCTGCGCGGCGAAGGCGTGCTCACGCCAGAGCACGTGGACGCCGCCCTGCGCGAAATCCGCATGGCGCTCCTCGAAGCGGACGTGAACTACAAGGTCGCCAAGGACTTCATCGCGGCGGTCAAGGCGAAGGCCGAGGGGCAGCAGGTCTGGCAGGAGCTGAAGCCCTCGGAGCAGGTCGTCAAGATCGTCTTCGACGAGCTGGTCGAGCTGCTGGGCGGCACTTCGTCGCGGCTCGTCTTCACGAAGGCGGTTCCGAACGTCGTGATGATCGTCGGGCTCCAGGGCTCCGGCAAGACGACCTCGACCGGCAAGATCGCGCTGTGGCTCTCGAAGAACCAGGAGCGTAAACCCCTCCTGGTCTCGACGGACGTGAACCGCCCCGCCGCGCGCGAGCAGTTGAAAGTGATCGCGAAGGCGACGGGGCAGCAGATTTTCGAGAAGCCCGAATCGAACGACCCCGTCGAACTCGCCCGCGAGGCCTACAGGCACGCGCAGCAGCTCGGCTTCGACACGCTCCTCATCGACACCGCCGGGCGGCTCCACGTCGACGACGAGTTGATGGAAGAGCTGGTCAGGATCAAAGCCGACACGCGGCCCGTCGAGATCCTGTTCGTCGCCGACGCGATGACGGGTCAGGACGCGGTGCGCTCCGGCGAAGAGTTCCACCGCAGGGTCGGCATCACGGGCGTCGTCCTGACGAAGATGGACGGCGACGCGAGGGGCGGCGCGGCCCTCTCGATCAAGCAGGTGACGGGCCAGCCCGTGAAGTTCGTCGGCGTCGGCGAGAAGTACGACGCGTTAGAGCCCTTCTACCCCGACCGCATCGCGCAGCGCATCCTCGGCATGGGCGACGTGCTGTCGCTGATCGAGGAGGTGCAGTCGAAGGTCGATCAGTCGGAGGCGGAGGAGCAGCTCAAGAAGCTCCAGAAGAACGAGTTCACGCTCGACGACTTCCGCTCGCAGCTCCGGCAGGTGAAGAAGCTCGGCTCGTTCTCGAAGATCATGAAGCTGCTGCCCGATCAACTCCTGGGCGGCATCGGGATGCCGAACCTCGACGAGGAGCAGTCGGCGCAGATGGAGGCGGAGCTCAAGCGCACCGAGGCGATCATCGACTCGATGACGCGCAAGGAGCGCTCGGATCACCGCCTGCTCAACGCGAGCCGGCGGCGACGCATCGCCATGGGGTCGGGGACGACCGTCGCCGAGGTCAACCAGCTGCTCAAGCAGTACACCGAGATGCGCCAGATGATGCGCCAGATGTCGAACTCTGGTCTGTTCGGCGGCGGCGGCGGCGGGATCAAGGGTCGCATGGCGCGACGCATGGCAGGCATGATGGGGATGCCCGACATGGGCGGCGTGACGGGCGGCAATGGCGGTGGCGGCGGCGAACAGCCCGCGCTCACCGCGGGCGCGGGCGGCGGCGGCACTGCCGCGCGCAAGAAGTTTCGCAAGAAACCGAGACACAAGAAGAGACGTTAAAACCGTCCGTCGTCCGTTGTCCGTCGTTCGCGCCGGACAGGCAGGCTTGTTGAAAACCAAGTGAGCAACTGACCACGGACAACTGACCACGGACAACTGACAGAGTTGGAGGACTGAGACTTGTTAGCAATCAGATTGATGCGCATGGGCGCGAAGAAGAGACCGTCTTACCGCGTGATCGTCAAAGAGCAGCGGTCGAAGCGCGACGGCGCGTGCCTGGAGAACGTCGGCACTTATGACCCGACGCGCGACCCCGCGGAGGTCAAGCTGAACCTCGACCGCGTCCGCTACTGGATCGAGCGCGGCGCGCAGCCTTCCGCCACCGTCGGCCGGCTCATCAAGAGCCAGTCGAAGGCCCAGGCCGCACCGGAGTCGGTAGTCTAAAGTCCGGGGTCAAAGACCGAGTGCCTGACCCCAGACTCCGGGCTCCAGACTTGAGACTATTATGAGAGAAGCGGTCGAGATGATCGTCAAAGGGCTCGTCGCGGACGCCGACGCGGTGGACGTGCGCGAGATCGAGGGCGAGCGCGCCACGATCATCGAGGTGCGCGTCGGCGAGGGCGACGTGGGCAAAGTGATCGGGCGGCAGGGCAAGACCATCAAGGCGCTGCGCTCGCTCCTCTACGCCGTGAGCCTGAAGCGCGGCCGCCGCCACGTCATAGAGATCGTGGAATGAGCGGCGGCGGCGAGGGCGCGGGCGGCAAGGCGCGGTCGGTCGGCGCGGGTGAGGAGTTGGTCGCCGTGGCGCGCGTGGTCAAGACGCGCGGCATCCGCGGCGAGGTCGCGGCGGCGCTGCTGACCGACTTCCCCGAACGCTTCGAGGGGCTCGAAGAGTTGATCGCCGTCACGACCGGCGGAGAGCGGAGAGTCCTCGCCGTCGAAAAGAGTTGGCTCCACGGCGGCCACGTGATCCTGAAGTTCGCCGGCTACGACACGCCGGAAGACGCGAAGGAGTTGGTCGGCTACGAGCTGACCGTGCCTGAGTCCGAGGCGGTCGAGCTGGAGGAGGGCGAGTTCTTTGACTGGCAGCTTGAGGGCTGCCGCGTCGAGACGGTCGAAGGCCGTGAGGTGGGCACGGTCGCCGCAGTCCACCATTACGGCGCGGCCCCCGTGCTCGCCGTCGAGGGCGGCGACGGGCGCGAACACCTGATCCCGCTCGTCGTGGCGATCTGCGTCGAGATCGATGTCGGGCGCAAGTTGATCCGCGTCGATCCGCCGGAAGGACTGATCGAATTTTAGACTTCGGATTGCGGATTGCGGATTGAAACCGTGAACCTGTCTTCTACTTTCAATCCGCATTCCGCATTCCGCATTCCGCATTCCGCAATGCGCTTTGACATCATCACGATCTTCCCCGACTACTTCGGCGCGGTGTTCGACTACGGGATCGTGCGCAGGGCGCGGGCGGCGGGGCTCGCCGAGATCGAGGCGCACGACCTGCGGCGCTGGACGACCGACAGGCACAAGATCGTGGACGACCGCCCGTTCGGCGGCGGCGACGGGATGGTCTTGAAGCCGGAGCCGCTGTTCGCGGCGGTCGAGAGTCTGACCGGGGCGGGCGAGGCGGCGACGCCGGCGGGGGCGCGCAGGCGGGTCGTGCTGCTCTCGCCGCAGGGTCGGGTCTTTGAACAGAGTTTCGCCGCGGAGCTGGCGGCCTGCGAACAGGTCGTGCTCATCTGCGGCCGCTACGAAGGCGTGGACGAGCGCGTCGCCGAACTGCTCGCGACGGACGAGGTCTCCGTCGGCGACTACGTGTTGTCGGGCGGCGAGCCGGCGGCGGCGGTCGTCGTCGACGCGGTCGTGAGGTTGATACCCGGCGCGCTGGGGAGCGAGACTTCGGCGGTCAACGAGTCGTTCGCCGAAGGGCTCCTCGACTTCCCGCACTACACGCGCCCGCCCGAGTTTCGCGGCCGCCGCGTGCCCGACGTTCTGCTCGGCGGCAACCACGCCGAGATCGCGCGCTGGCGCAGGCGCGCGGCGCTTCTGAAGACGAGGCGCAACCGGCCCGATCTGTTCGCCCGCGCCGCGCTGACCGAAGAGGAGCGCGCGCGGCTGGAGGAAGAGGCTATTAGCGATTAGCAAGCAGCTTTTAGCTGTTAGCGATTAGCTTTTAGCCAAGACGAGAAATTAATAAGCTAACGGCTAATCGCTAATAGCTGACTGCCACATCGGAGTTGAAATCATGAACCGCTTAGACGCTATCGAGAAGGCGCAGACGACGAGGGAGTTGCCGGACATCCAGCCGGGCGACACGGTGCGCGTGCACGTGAGGATCAAGGAGTCGGAGACGAAGGAGCGCATCCAGATTTTCGAGGGCCTCGTGATCGGCCGCAAGGGCGGCGGAGTCCGTGAGTCGATCACGGTCAGGAAGACGAGCTTCGGCGTCGGCGTCGAGCGCATCTTCCCGCTGCACGCCACCATCGTGCAGCAGATCGAGATCATGAAGCGCGGCCGCGTCCGCCGCGCCAAGCTCTACTACCTGCGCAACCTGCGCGGCAAGGCCGCGCGCATCCGCGAGCGCGACACGCGCCAGGCGACGACCGGCAACAGCGGTCAGGCGCAGGGCGCGTCGGCGTCGAAGAAGGGATGACGACAAGGGATGAGGGATGAGGGCGGAGGGATGAACGGGAGAAAGCCGCGCGGCACTTCGTCTCCGCGGAAAATTCAGCCCTCAGCCCTCAGCCCTCATCCCCCAAAAGTCGGCACGGCTTTCGAGGAGGCGGTGCGCGGCGAGGGCTACCGGCTGATCGCCGGGCTCGACGAGGTGGGCAGAGGCTCGCTCGCCGGACCCGTCGCCGCCGCCGCCGTCATCCTCGACCCCGCCAGGCCCCTGCCCGCCGGTCTCAACGATTCCAAAAAACTAACTCGCTTGCAGCGCGAGCGCATCAGCGAAGAGTTGAAGGCGAGCGCCGTCTGCTACGCGGTCGGGCTCGTCTCCCACGAGGAGATCGACCGCACGAACATCCTCGCCGCCACGCGCCGCGCGATGCTGCTCGCGCTCGAACAGCTCTGCCCCGGGGCCGAGTACCTGCTCATCGACGCGCTGCAACTGCGCGAGGCCGCGCTCCCGCAGCGCGCCATCATCGCGGGCGACTCCTGCTGCGCCTCCATCGCCGCCGCCTCCGTCATCGCCAAGACCCACCGCGACGCGCTCATGCGCGAATACGACCGGGAGTTCCCACACTACGGCTTCGCCCGCCACGTCGGCTACGGCACGCGCGAGCACTGGGCGGCGCTCAGGGAGCACGGCCCGTGCGCCATCCACCGCCGCACCTTCCGCGGCGTGCTGCCCGACGCGGAAGGGTGCGGGGACAAAGAACCGGATGAAACACGACATGAAGAGGCGGACGAGGGCGCGCGCGGTTGAGCTGGCGGAGCGTCTGCTGTCGCGAAGGGGTAGGCCGCGGCTGCAGATGTCGCTCATCCTGCTGCTGACGGGCTCGGCGGGCTTCCTCCTCTCCTTCGCCCTCCTCCGCGCGGGCCTGACGCAGATGTGGTTGCGTTACCCGCTCGCGATCAGTTTCTCGTACTGCGTCTTCCTCTTCCTCCTGAGCCTGTGGCTGCGCGCCCAGCGACGGCGCGAGCGGCGGTCGGGCGTCGACGTTGACCTCAACGCCCTCGATTTCCGGCCGGGCGGCGGGGGGAGCGTGAGCGCGCCCGAACCGACTTTCGGCGGCGGCGGTAAGTTCCTGGGGGGCAGCGCCGGCGGCGATTGGGCGCAAAGCGTGAGTGGCCGGGGCGCGGGCGGCGGGAGCAGTTGGGGCGGCGGCGCGCTCGGCGGAGTTGACCTCGATCTCGACGGCGAGGGCTGCGGGGTCGTGCTGGCTCTCGCGGCGCTCGCGCTCGCGATCCTCGCCGGGCTGGTCGCCTCCTTCTACGTCGTCTACGCCGCGCCCGCGCTGCTCGCGGAAATCCTCGTCGACGGTCTGCTGATCGCGGGGCTCTACAAGAGTATGAGGGGCGCGGAGCAGACCCACTGGCTGCGCGCGGCGCTGCGCAGGACTCTGCTCCCGTTCGCGCTCTCGGCGCTCTCTTTCGCGCTCGCGGGTTATGCGATGCAGCGCGCCGCGCCGGAGGCTCGCACGGTCGCAGAGTTCTGGGAACACGTGGTGACTCGTTAAAAGTTCTCTCCCCCGCGAAATCGCTTCCCGCGCGGGCGCGCCTTGCGGTAAACTCGCAAACGTTTTCCCTCCAAAATTTCTGCTCGCAAGAAGCTCGCGAACGGGGGCGGCTGACGTTTTGCACATCGGCATCGACGCGCACGCGGTCGGCACCGGGCTCGCTGGCAACGAGACCTACGTGACGAACCTCGTCGAGGCGCTGGCCGAGGTGGACGCCGAAAACCGCTACACGCTCTACGTGACGAGGCCCGCCGCCGTCGAACGCTTCGCGGGGCGCTGGCCGAACTTCGAGGTGCGCCGGACGCTGCCGCACTCTCCGCTCGTGCGCGTGCCCCTGACGCTCTCGGCGGAGCTGCGACGCCGCCCCGTCGATCTCCTCCACGTGCAGTTCACCGCGCCCCCGTTCGCGCCGTGCCCCGTCGTCGCCACGATCCACGACCTCTCGTTCGAGCACCTGCCCGACACCTTCAGGCGGAGGAGCCGGGCGCAGCTCCGCCTGACGGTGCGCCGCACGGCGCGCCGTGCGGCGCGGATCATCACGAGCTCGGAGCACTCGAAGCGCGACATCGTCGAGACCTACCGGGTCGCGCCCGGGCGCGTCACCGTGACGCACCTTTCAGCCGCGCCGCACTTCCGGCCCGTCACGGATGAGAGAGAGTTGCGACGGGTTCGACAACTTTACGGCATCCGGGGCGACTACATTCTCGCGGTCGGATCGGTGCAGCCGCGCAAGAACCTCGCGCGGCTCGTGCGCGCCTACTCGGACTTGCGCCGCAGCCGCGCCCAAGCTAAGCTGCCGCGACTGGTCGTCGTCGGAAAACTCGCGTGGCTTTACGAGGAGACCCTGCGCGCGGTCGAGGAGTGTGGCGTCCGCGCGGACGTGACGTTCACGGGCTACGCGCCCGAAGGCGATCTGCCCGCGCTCTATTCGGGCGCACTCTGCTTCGCCTACCCTTCGTTCTTTGAGGGCTTCGGGCTGCCCCCGCTCGAAGCGATGCGCTGCGGCGCGCCGGTCCTGGCCGGCGACCGCACGAGCCTGCCCGAAGTCGTCGGCGACGCGGGGCTGCTCGTCGACCCGTTCGACACGGCGGCGATCTCGGCCGCGCTCGCCCGGCTCGTCGACGACGGCGAACTGCGACAAGAGTTGCGCGGGCGCGGTCTCGCGCGCGCCACCCGGTTCGACTGGCGCGAGACGGCGCGCAGGACTTTAGAGGTCTACCAACAAGCGATAGGAGGAGTGATGAGTGACGAGTGATGAGTGATGAGTTAAAGAGATCGCAAGTTCTTTAACTCATCACTCATCACTCATCGCTCATCACCGAGCTTGATGCGAATCGCAATCTTGGGGACGCGGGGGATTCCCGCCAGCTACGGTGGGTTCGAGACGTTCGCCGAGCAGCTCTCGACGCGGCTCGTCGCGCGCGGCCACCACGTGACGGTCTACTGCCGCTCGCACTACGTCAGCCCCCGCCAGCTCGAATACCGCGGCGTGCACCTGAAAGTCCTGCCCACGATCCGCCACAAGTACCTCGACACGGTGCTGCACACCTTCGTCTCCGCGCTCCACGCGACGGGCTCCGCTTACGACGCCGCGCTCATCTGCAACGCGGCGAACGCGCCGTTCGCGCCGCTGCTGCGGGCCGCCGGCACGCCCGTCGCCATCAACGTCGACGGGCTGGAGCACAAGCGCAAGAAGTGGAACCGGCTCGCGCGCCGCTACTACCTCATCGCCGAAAAACTCTCGACCCTGCTCCCGGACGTGACCGTCACCGACGCGCGCGTCATACAGGAGTACTACCTCGCGCGCTACGACCACCCGACGACCATGATCGCCTACGGCGCGGAGGTGGCGCGCACGCACGACCGCCTCGCCGTGCGCCGCTGGGGCCTGGAGCCGAACCGCTACGTCCTCTACGTCTCGCGGCTGGAGCCGGAGAACAACGCGCACCTCGTCATCGAGGCGTTCAAGCGCGTGCGCACCCCCCACAAGCTCGTCATCGTCGGCGACGCGCCCTACGCGCACGAGTACATCGAATCTTTGCGCCGCAGCGCCGCGCGCGACCCGCGCATCGTCTTCACGAGCTTCGTCTTCGGCGACGCCTACCGCGCCCTCCAGCAGAACGCCTACTGCTACGTCCACGCGACCGAGGTCGGCGGCACGCACCCGGCCCTTTTGGAAGCGATGGGCTACGGCAACTGCGTCCTGACGCTCGCCACGCCGGAGAACGTCGAGGTCGTCGGCGACGCCGGCATCCCCTACGCCGACGCGGCCGACCTGGAGTCTAAGCTGCGGCGGGTCCTGAGCGACGGCGCGATAGTTAACGCCTACCGCCAGCGCGCGCAGCAGCGCATCAGCGCCCACTACGACTGGGAGCGCGTCGTCGACCGCTACGAAAACCTCTTCGCGCGCATGGCGGGCCGCCCCGAGCCGCACGAAGAGCGGTTCGAGGCCGAAGGCGAGCCCGTGGCGGAGGAGGCGGCCGCGGCGTTGAAGAAGGCGTAAGCGGGGACGCCCCCCGCGACCCCTTCGGTTAAGAAAAAGGCTCACGTCACGGGACGTGAGCCTTTTTCCTTCGCGCCGCGTGGCGCGTCGTCACTTGATCAGCTTCGGGCTCGCGGGCTTGGCGAAGAGCGAGTCGGGGATCGAGGGGTTGAACTCGATGGAGTCGTAGGCGATGCGCGAGGACTGGACGCCGTCGCGGTAGTGGTCGATGGTGAAGGGGACTTGCACGCCGCCGAAGGTCAGGTAGCGCTCGATGCGATCCTCCTCGGTCACCTCCGCCTCCTTGTCGTCTTCGGTCTTGATCGTGCGCTTGTAAATGATCTTCGCGGGCAGGCCGTCGCGCGCGCCGAACTCGAAGTCGACCGTGAAGCCGTCCGGGTAGGTGACGCGCACCGCCTCGTTCCGCTTGGCGAGGCCGGCCTCGCGCCGCCCCGCGTAGGCGAGGCTCGCGCCCTCCTTGCGCCACTCGCCGCGCAGCAGGTTGTCGACGCTCGTGCGCAGCGTGACGCGGAAGTTGTCGAACTGCTCCGCCTTCATGTCCGAGATCGTCCTCGTCATCCCGTCGAAGACCCAGCCCTTGTCCAGGCCGATGTTCGTCTGGATGCTGCGCACGCCCAGGCCCTTGAAGTCCGTGCGCTCGCGGTCGGGGTAGACGAGGTAGTCGACGAAGGCGATGAGGTCGCCCGGCGCGCCCTGCCCGTAGGGCGTGTAGTTGCCGCGGCCGATGACCGACTTGACGCTGAGGTACGCCGGGCCGCCCAGCGCCCCGACCGCGCGCCGCAGGATGCCCTCCGCTTTTTCGTCGACGGTCTGCGGCGGGGGCGCGCTCGGCTTCGCCTCGACTTTCGGCGGCGCGGGGCTAGCCGCCGGGCTCTGCGCCGGGGCGAGCGGCGAGAGGGCGAGGCACAACGCGGAGAGGGTGAAAAATCGTTTGATCATAAGATTCGTTCGGGAAGACCGACGCTCGCGAGACCTCGGTTTGGATGCCCGGACGCGGGAAAGGGTTTCAACGCTTCTTCTCGAAAGTCGCTGAAACCCTTCCGGCTCGCGGGCGCGGGATTCTCTGTGGCCGCGCCTCTTGGTTTTCGCGCGCCGCGCCTCAGTTGAGGCTCAGCGCGTCCACTGCCTTGATCGTGATCTCGGCGTTCTCGTAGTCGACGACGAACTGCGAGGCCGTCTTCCACATCGCCGTGATCGGCAGCTTCACCTTCTCGTCGATGTGCCGCTTGAGGAAGCGCGCGCCGTAGGCCGGGCTGAAGCCCTTCTCGGTCAGGCTGTCGAGGGCGCGCTCGGAGACGGTCAAAGTCTTCCCCTGCGACTCCATCTGGCGGCGCAGTTTGCCGATGTAGATCTGCGCGATCTGCTTGACCTCGTCCATCGTCAGCGGCGAGAAGACGACGATCTCGTCGATGCGGTTGCGGAACTCCGGCGAGAACCGCTGCTCGGCGGCCTTCATCACCTCGTTCTTGACGGCCTTCATGTCGCCGAGCGTCTTCGCGCCGAACCCCAGGGGCTTCTCGTACTTCTTGAAGCTCTCCGAGCCGAGGTTCGAGGTCATGATGACGATGGCGTCGGAGAGGTAAACCTTCTTGCCGCGCCCGTCGGTGAGCCAGCCCTCGTCGAAGCCCTGCAGGAAGAGGTTCATCAGGGTCGGCGAAGCCTTCTCGACCTCGTCGAGCAAAAGAACCGTGTAAGGGTTCTCGCGCAACTGCTCCGTGAGGATCCCCCCGCGCTCGCTGCCGACGATGCCGCGCGGCATCCCGATCAGCTTCTCGATGCCGATGGAGCCTTCCTGGTACTCCGACATGTCGATGCGCACCATCTTCTCTTCGTCGCCGAACATGAACTCGGCGACCGCCTTCGCCAGCTCGGTCTTGCCGACGCCCGTCGGGCCGAGGAAGAGGAGCACGCCGTCGGGCTTGTAGTGCGAATCCTTGAGCGGCCCCTTGTTGAGTCGCAGCCGCTGCCCGACCGCCTTGATCGCCTCGCGCTGGCCGATGACGCGCGCGCCGAGATCGTCCTCCATCGTGGAGAAGCGGTCGCCCGTGTCGCGGAAGATCATGTCGCGCGGGATGCGCGACTCCTGCGAGATCACGTCGATGATGTGCTCCGGGCGCACGATCATGTTCTGCGGCTCGTTGATCTCGACCTTGACCGCCGCCGTGTCCAGCCAGCCGATGGCCTTGTCCGGCAGGTGGAGGTGGCGGATGTACTTCGGGGCCATCTCCAGCGCCGTCGAGATCGCGTCGTCCGAGATCGTCACCGAGTAGTTGCGCTCCAGGCGCGGGCGCAGGCCCAGCAGAATCTCGCGCGTCTCCGAGAGCGTCGGCTCTTCGACTTTGACCAGGCGGAAGCGGCGCGCCAGCGCCTCGTCCTCGCCGATGTACTCCTTGTACTCGGTGATCGTCGTCGCGCCGATGATGCGCAGCTCCCCGCGCGCGAGCGACGCCTTGAACATGTTCGCCGCGTCACTCGAAGTGCCGAGCGCCGCGCCCGCGCCGATGATCGTGTGCGCCTCGTCGATGAAGAGGATGAGGTTGTCCTTCTCCTTCACCTCGTCGATGATGCCCTTGATGCGCTCCTCGAACATCCCGCGCAGCATCGTGCCCGCCACGAGTCCGCCCATCTGCAACTGCACGACGTGAGAGCCGCGCAGACGCGCCGGGACTTTCTCAGGCTCCAACTCGATCAGACGCGCCAGCCCTTCGACGACCGCCGTCTTGCCGACGCCCGGCTCGCCGACGAGCATCGGCGAATTCGCACGCTCGCGGTGGCAGAGGATTTCGATCATCTGCTGAATCTCCTGCTCGCGGCCGATGGTCGGGGGCAGTCGATCCATGCGCGCGAGCCGGTTCAGGCTCGTGCCGAAGTGCTTGAGGTAGGGCGGCAGCTCGTACTTCTTGCGCGTCGCCTCGTCGTCCACCTCGCGCGTGCGGACGCGGACGCGGACGTTCTCGGCGAGCGCGTCGGACGAGACGCCGAAGTTGCGGCTCAGCAGTCCGGGCAGCAGCCCGCCGTCCTTGGCGAGCGCCATGAAGAGGTCGGTCGCCTCGATGGTCTTGCGACCCTGCGCGCGGGCGCGCTCCATCGCGCCCTTGAAGAGCTCGATGGTCTCCGGCGAGATGCGCAAGCCCTTGCCGACGTGCTGGAAGCGCGTGTTGTCGAGTCGCCGCTCGATCTGCGCGCGCACGGCGTAGGGGTCGAGCGAGAGGTCGCGCATCGTCGAGTCGAACATGTCTCCCTCTTCCGTGACGAAAGCGTGGAGAATGTGTTCGACCGCGACATAATTCTGATCGCGACGCTTCGACTCGCGCAGCGCGTTCTCGAAAATGTTCTGTCCGGTCTCGCCGAACCGATCTTTATAAGTTCCTAAGTCGACCATTTCACAACCCTCTTGATCTAACGGCGCGGCCCATCGGATGTCGCCACGTCGCCCTCAAACCTTAACGTTCGGCCACCCGGCGGAGTTTCCGAAGTCCACTTATTTCAAACGCGCCGCGCGCCGGGGGCGTGGTTTCGTTAGATGCCGCGAGGTGGTGTCCCGTTGTGTTTCGGGACACGCCCATCATATCACACGACACGGGAGCAATTATTGAGCCAGAAAAAGAGTCTGGAGTCCGGGGTCGGGACTCTGAAGTCGCAGCCCAAACCCCCGCCAGGAACGTTTGGACTTTTGCGGCGAACGACAGAGCTGACTCCGGACTCCAGACTCCCGACTCCAGACCCTTTTAGAAGTCGTAGTCTTCGCCGCCCCCGCCGCCCGGCATCTGGGGCGAGGCGGCGCGCTTCGGCTCCGGCGCGTCGGTGACGGCGGCCCCGGTCGTGAGCAGCAGCCCGGCGACCGACGCGGCGTTCTGGAGCGCGGTGCGCACGACCTTCGTCGGGTCGATGATGCCGGCGGCGATCAGGTCTTCGTACTCGCCCGTCGCGGCGTTAAAGCCTTTCGCGCCCTTCGCGCCTTCGAGCCGGCCGATGACGACCGCGCCGTCGATCCCGGCGTTCTCGGCGATGCGGCGCACGGGCTCCTCCAGGGCGCGGCGCATGATGCGCACGCCCGTCTGCGCGTCGGCGTCCTCGTCGTCGCCGAGCGTCAGCTTGTCGAGCGCCTTCGCCGCGCGCAGCAGCGCGATGCCGCCGCCGGCGACGATCCCTTCCTGCGCCGCGGCGCGCGTCGCGTTGACGGCGTCCTCGACGCGCATCTTCTTCTCCTTCATCTCGGTCTCGGTCGCCGCCCCGACGCGGATGACGGCGACGCCGCCCGCGAGCTTCGCCAGCCGCTCCTGCAACTTCTCGCGGTCGTAGTCGGAGGTCGTCTCCTCGATCTGCCGGCGGATGGCCTGGACGCGACCCTCAATCTCCTTCGCCGATCCGGCCCCCTCGACGAGGGTCGTGTTGTCCTTGTCGACGATGACGCGCTTGGCGGTGCCCAGATCTTCCGCCGTCAGGCTCTCCAGCTTGATGCCGAGGTCTTCGGTGATGAGCCGCCCGCCGGTGAGCGTCGCGATGTCTTCGAGGATCGCCTTGCGGCGGTCGCCGAACGCGGGGGCCTTGACGGCGCAGACCTTGATCGTGCCGCGCAGCTTGTTGACGACGAGCGTGGCGAGCGCGTCGCCCTCGACCTCCTCGGAGATGATCAGGAGCGGGCGCGCCTGATTCGCCGCCAGTTCGAGCACGGGCAGGAGTTCGCGCATCGCCGAGATTTTCTTCTCGTGCAACAGGATCAGCGGCTCCTCCATCACGACTTCGAAGCGCTCCGGGTTCGTGATGAAGTAGGGCGAAAGGTAGCCGCGGTCGAACTGCATGCCCTCGACGAGATCGAGCTCGGTCTGCATCGTGCGCGACTCCTCGACCGTCACGACGCCGTCCTTGCCGACCTTCTCCATCGCCTCCGAGATCAGCTCGCCGATCTCGCGGTCGTTGTTCGCCGACACGGACGCGACGTTCGCCAGCTCCTCCTTGCCCTTCACCTTCTTCGACTGCCGCTCCAACTCTTCGACCGCGCGCTCGGTGGCGAGCTGGATGCCGCGCTGCAAAGCCATCGGGTTCGCGCCCGCCGTCACGTTCTTGACGCCCTCGCGGAAGATGGCCTGCGCCAGCACGGTCGCGGTGGTCGTGCCGTCGCCCGCCGTGTCGTTCGTCTTGGTGGCGACCTCCTTGACCATCTGCGCGCCCATGTTCTCGTACTTGTCCCTGAGATCGATCTCGCGCGCCACGGTCACGCCGTCCTTCGTGATCGTCGGCGAGCCCCACGACTTGCCGAGCACGACGTTGCGGCCCCTGGGGCCTAAAGTCACGCGCACCGCGTTCGCCAGCACGTTCACGCCGCGCAGCATCGCGTGCCGCATGTCCTCGTCGAACTTCAACTCTTTCCCTGCCACGTTTATTCTCCTTAAAATTTGTCCGTCGTCCGTTGTCCGTCGTCAGTGGTTCTTCTCGTCCCTGGTGACAACTTCCTCAGCCACGTGCGACGGACAACGGACAAAACTTTTATTCCGCCGCCGCCTGCGCGCCGCCGCGGCTGCGACCGACCTGCACGCGCGCCGGGCGGACGAGCTGCTCGCCCAGGCGGTAGCCGCGGCTGTACTCGGCGGTGATCTCGCCGTCGCGCTCCGGGTCGACCTCGACGGTGTCCACGGCTTCGTGCAGCTCGGGGTCAAACCGCTCGCCGACCGCCGCCACCGGCTCGACGCCCGCGTTGCTGAGCGCGCCCTCGAAGCCGCCGAGCGTGCCGCGCAGGCCCTCAAGCAGGGAATCGACGCCGCCGCCGTCCTGCGCGGCCTCGACGGCGCGCCTGAGGTTATCGACGACGGGCAGGAGCGACGCGATGAAGTTCGCCTTCTCCCGCGCGAGCCGGTCGTCGGCCGCGCGGTTCAGGCGCTGGCGCGTCTCGTCGGTCTCACGCTGGAGTTGCGCTCTCACCTGCTCGAAGCGCGCCTGCACGTCCAGAGCCTTCTGCTCGGCCGCGCGCGTGCGCGTTTCGAGTTCTTCGACGTACTTCGGCTTAAGGCTCGGCGCGTCGCCCGCTTCCGCGTCGACGCGCACGCCCTCGCCCGCGTCGTCGAGCCTGACGCGCCGCCTGTCCGAGACGCGCACGCCCTCCTCGCGCGCGGCTTCGTCGCCGCCGCGCGGCTCGGCCTCTTCCCCGTCCCGCTTGTTCATAAATCTTTTGATTTTCACCCCACGAAAGATAGCAAAATAGGTGACAGGTGACGAGTGACAGGTGACAAGCAAATCCGAATCCGCTTTGACCCGTCACCTGTTACGGCTTACTCGTCACCGAATTTCGATCTTAACGCGCCCCGCCTGTTCCGACGCGCGCTTGGGCAGCCGCAGTCGCAGCACGCCGTCCTTGTAATCGGCGGCGATCTTCGACCGGTCGACCGACTGCGGGAGCGGCCCGAACCGCGCGAGGAAGCGGCCCCACGGGCGGCTGCCGCGGTGTTGTTTGACGCCCTCTTCCTGGGCGCGTTCGCCGCGCACGGTCAGGCGGTCGTCGTCGCCGACGCTCACGTCGAGCGCCGCGCGGTCGATGCCCGGCAGGTCGAGCGCGATGACGAACTCGCCTTCGTGCTCGATGATGTCGGAGGCGGGAGTCCAGTCGGCGTGTTCGAGTTCGCCCTCCCGCCCTTCGTCGTAGCGCGCCCGCCGCGGCGCGGCCTCGTCGTACAGGCGACCCACGCGCTCGGCGTAGTCGCGCCAGTCGCGCCAGTCGTTCCACCTCTGCGCCATCTTGCTTCCTCCGGTATGACGTTTCCGTGAAGGGTTGACGACCACGACGCCGCACGGCGCGTGCCCGCCTCTCGTGTGTGACTGTGCCCTCATTCCCGCCTCCTCGTCGTGGTGTTTCGGCCGCCGCGGCGGCCGCCTCGGTCGCGAACCTCATCTCGTCGCCCTCGGCGGAAACGCGCACGGTCTGGCCGGGCAGGATCTCCCCGCGCAGGAGTTTAACGGCGAGCGGGTTCTGGATGAGCGTCTGGATGGCGCGCTTCAGGGGGCGCGCGCCGTAGAGCGGATCGTAGCCCTCGCGCGCGAGGAGCTGGCGCGCCGAGTCTTCGAGCGCGAGCGCGACCTGCCGCTCGGCGAGCATGTGGCGCAGCCGCTCCAGTTGCACGTCGATGATCTCGCCGATCTGCGCGCGCGTGAGCTGCTTGAAGATCACGATGTCGTCCACGCGGTTCAGGAACTCCGGCTTGAAGTGTTCGCGCAGGACTTGCGTGACGGCCTCGCGCATCTGCTTGTCGTCGTCGCCGACCGACTGAATCTCGCGGCTCCCCAGGTTCGAGGTCATGATCAGGACGGTGTTCTTGAAATCGACCGTGCGCCCCTTCGAGTCGGTCAAACGGCCGTCGTCGAGGATTTGCAGCAGGACGTTGAACACGTCGGGGTGCGCCTTCTCGATCTCGTCGAAGAGGACGACCGAGTAGGGCCTGCGCCTGACGGCTTCCGTGAGCTGCCCGCCCTCCTCGTAGCCGACGTAGCCGGGCGGCGCGCCGATCATGCGCGCGACCGCGTGCTTCTCCATGTACTCCGACATGTCGAGGCGGATCATGGCGCGCTCGTCGTCGAATAAAAACTCGGCGAGGGCGCGCGCCGTCTCGGTCTTGCCGACGCCGGTCGGTCCTAAGAAGATGAACGAGCCGACGGGGCGGTTCGGGTCTTGCAGCCCGGCGCGCGCGCGGCGCACGGCGTTGGCGACCGCCGTCAGCGCCTCGCCCTGGCCGATGACGCGCTTCGACAGGCGCTCCTCCATCGTGACGAGCTTCTGCATCTCGCCTTCGAGCATCTTCGAGACGGGGATGCCCGTCCACTTCGCGACGACCTGCGCGATGTCTTCCTCGTCAACCTCCTCTTTGAGGAAGACGCCCTCGGTCTGCAACTGCGCGAGCCTCGCCTGATCCGCGTCGAGCTTCTTTTGCAGCTCGACCATCTTGCCGTAGCGCAGCTCCGCGACCCTGCCGTAGTCGCCCGCGCGCTCGTACTGCTCCGCCTGCACCTTGATCTGCTCGATCTCTTCCTTCGCCTTGCGGATGCCTTCGATGACCTCCTTCTCGGAGCGCCATTTCGCCTTCATACCCGACGCGCGCTCGCGCAGGTCCTCGATCCTGATCTCGATCTCTTTGAGCCGCGACTTCGAGCGCTCGTCCGTCTCGCGCGTCAGGGCCTGCTTCTCGATCTCCAACTGCGTGATCTCGCGCTCCAGCTCGTCGATCTCGACGGGCAGGCTGTCGATCTCGATCCGCAGGCGCGAGGCGGCCTCGTCGATGAGATCGATGGCCTTGTCGGGCAGGAAGCGATCCGTGATGTAGCGGTTCGAGAGCGTCGCGGCGGCGACGATGGCCGAGTCCTTGATGCGGACGCCGTGGTGAACCTCGTAGCGCTCTTTAAGCCCGCGCAGGATCGCGATGGTGTCTTCGACCGTCGGCTCGCCGACGTAGACCTGCTGGAAGCGGCGCTCCAGGGCCGCGTCCTTCTCGATGTGCTTCTTGTACTCGTTCAGGGTCGTCGCGCCGACGCAGCGCAGCTCGCCGCGCGCCAGGGCGGGCTTGAGCATGTTCGAGGCGTCGATGGCGCCCTCGGCCGCGCCCGCGCCGACGAGCGTGTGCAGCTCGTCGATGAAGAGGACGATCTGGCCCTTCGCGTTCTCGATCTCTTTGAGGACGGACTTGAGCCGGTCCTCGAACTCGCCGCGGTACTTCGCGCCCGCGAGCATCGAGCCGAGGTCGAGCCCGACGAGCCGCTTGTTCTTCAAAGTTTCGGGCACGTCGCCGGAGACGATGCGCTGCGCGAGCCCCTCGACGATGGCCGTCTTGCCGACGCCGGGCTCGCCGATGAGGACGGGGTTGTTCTTCGTCCGGCGCGAGAGCACCTGGATGGTGCGCCGGATCTCGTCGTCGCGGCCGATGACGGGGTCGAGCTTGCCGGCGCGGGCGAGGTCGGTCAAATCTTTCGCGTACTTCGAGAGCGCCTGGTAGTTCGCCTCCGCGTTCTGATCGGTGATGCGCGAGCCGCCGCGCATCTCGGTGACGACTTTCGAGAGGTCTTCGCGCTTGACGCCGTGCTGGCGGAGTATCCGGCCCGCCGCGCCCTCCTTCTCGTCGACGATGGCGAGCAGGATGTGCTCGGTCGAGATGTACTCGTCCTGCATCGCCTCCGCCTGCTTCTGCGCGGCGGTGTAGAGCTGCGTGGTGCGCGGCGAGAAATACTGCTGCCCGCCCTGCACTTTCGGCTGGCGCGCGATCTCGGCCTGCAAGTCGTTCAAGACGACCTGGAGGTTCGCGCCGAGCTTGCCCAGGAGCGGGCGCACGATGCCCTCCGGCTGTTCGAGCAGCGCGAGCAGCAGGTGTTCGGGCTCGACCGACTGGTGCTGGTTGCGCTCGGCGATCTCGATGGCCGATTGGACGGCTTCCTGCCCGCGCAGTGTGAAACGATCTAAACGCATGAAAATTGTCCGCGGTCAGTAGTCAGTCGTCCGTGGTCAGTCGTTTCATGCCGCCCGATCCCTTCGCCCACGGAGCACGGCTCAAGTTAATCGAGCACGGCGACGGACAACTGACCACGGACGACTGACGTTCTTCGGTTCAGCGGTTAACGCGCGCTGTTGGTCGCGGCCTTCTGCCTGTCGGCAGTGCCCGGCTCCTCGGCCTTCGCCTCGATGGTCTTGCGCGCCGAAGAGCCCGCGCCCTCGCCCGCGATCTCGATGCGGCGCGCCTTCACCTCTTCGCGCTTCTGGAGCGTGACGCGCAGCACGCCGTTCTTGTACTCGGCGGCGGCGTTCTCAGCCGAGACCGTCTGCGGCAGCGTGAAGGAGCGCGTAAACGACCCGTAGGCGCGCTCGACGCGGTGGTAGTTGTCCGCCTCGTCCTTCTTCTCGAAGCGGCGCTCGCCGCGCAGGGTGAGTACGTTGTTCTCGACCGTCAGCTCGAAGTCTTCGCGGTTCATGCCGGGAAGCTCGGCTTCGAGGACGATGGAGTCCTTGTTCTCGAAGATGTCCACGCTAGGCATCCAAGCGCCGCGCGACAGGCCCTCGTCGCCAAAGCCGCGCCCGAGGTTGGTCGAGAACAGGCGGTTGACTTCGTCCTGCAGGGAGCGCAGGTCGCGGAACGGATCGTAACGAGTGATGGACATGACTTTCATCCTCCCAAAAATTTCGATTTGGAATGGCCCGGCGCAGCCCACCTGTGCAGACTTCTTTGGATACGGACGGGCTGCCACTGAGCGTGAGAGGATAATAATATCTGAGTGGACTATTGTCAAGTCGCCCGCGGAAAAATTTCTGTCCCCTGACGTGAACAAGCAAGTCTTTTTCTATCAAGGGTTTAATCCATGCCGAAGAATCGCTTGATGGATGTCAGGAGGCTGACGGGCTCGTCTCCCAGGCTCTGGCGCGCGGCCGTGGCGGTCAGTCCGGCGCGTCGCTCCTCTATAGTATGACTGAGCGACTCGACCAAGTCGGGGTTGCTCTCGAAGAGCCGTTTCAACGCCTGATGACCGATTTCGAGGACTTCCGTCTCTTGGGTGGCGACGACGTTGGCGGTGCGCGGCTCGCCCGTAAAGAGCGCCATCTCGCCGAAGAAGTCGCCCTCGTCGAGCGTGGCGACCGTGCGCACCTTGCCCCCGTGGGCGGAGATGCGCACCTCGACCGTGCCGCGGTTGACGACGAACATCGAGTCGCCCGCCTCGCCCGCGCGGATGATCGACTCGCCCGGCGCGTAGGTGTGGCTCTCCGCGCCCGCCGCGAGCCGCGAGACCTCTTCGGCGGAGAGCGGGGCGAAGATGTCGACCGCCGAGAGGCGTTCGGCGACGCGGTCGAGCGGGGCTTCGTTCCTGCCGCCGTCGCGCGCGGGGCGTTCGACGTAGAGGGTCTGGGTCGGGTAGGCGAAGGTGAGGCGCGCGCGGCGGAAGGCGTACCAGATGAGCTGCCGGACGAGCGCGTCCGTGTCGTTATACTTCGCGTAGTCGTCGAGCCAGTACTTGATCTCGTAGTCGACGGCGAAGTCGCCGAGGTTGCGCACGCGCACGACGGGCGTGACCTTCTGCGAGACGTTCTCGGCGTCGCGCACCGCCTCGCGGACGACGTGGATCACCTTGGCGGGCGAGTCGGTGTAGACGGCGTTGAAGAAGACGATGCGCGCGTTCAGGTTGTCGCGAGGGGAGACCTCGATGGACTCTTTGGCGAGCGAGCTGTTGGAGACGAGCACGACGCGGTTGGTGAACGTCCTGACCTTGACCGCGCGCCACGTGACGCTCTCGACCACGCCCGTCCAAGCGCCGACCGTGATCACGTCGCCCACGTCGAAGGGCTTGTCGGCTTGCAGCGAGACGCCGGCGAAGAGGTTGCCGAGCGTGTCTTGCAGGGCGAGACCGACGATGATGCCGAGCAGCGCCGAGCCCGAGAGCAGCGCGCCGAGCGAGAGGGTGGGGAACGAGAGCTTGAGGATGAGCGCGGTCAGCACCACGTAGGCGACGAGCGCGAAGATGTCGCGGACGAAGTGCGGGGCTTCGCGGCGCTTGCGGACGCGGAAGACGAGGTCGAAGAAGAATACGCCCGCGAGCCGCACGGCGAGGAGCATGACGCTCACCGCGCGCGCGATCCGCAAGCACGTATCGATCAGGTCGTAGGTCGTATGACCCCGCCAGTAGGCTTTGCGTTGCGCGTCCGAGAGCGCGCTCAGCTCCGCCTCGCCCACCGTCGGCGGGGCGAACGAGGGCAGGAAGTGGAGCGCGAGCGCGAAGAACGCGAGCGCGATGAGCGGGAAGACGAACTGTCCGATGAAACGCTTGCGAGTCATAGCGGCGAGCGAGGTTAGAACGAAACGGCGCGGGCGGTCAAAAAAAATAACGACAACAGACGACGCTGCCGCCGGTCGCCGTCTTTTACGGTTGCCGGTTCACGGCTCACGACTCGCGAAAGAAGATCGTCCTGCCGACGAGCAGCAGCGAGAGCGCGGAGACGACGAAGACCGTCAGCCACGCGACGAGATTATAGGCGCGCCCGTTCGCGCGCGCGCCCATCAGCTCGCGGTTCGACGCGAGGCGGAGCACGGCGATGAGGATGACGGGCAGCAGCAGCCCGTTGATGAACTGCGTCGCGACGAGCACCCTCCACAGCGGCAAGCCCGGCAGGATCGAGACGAGCGCGCCCACCGCGATCAGGAACGTGAAGATGCCCAGGAAGATCGGGGCCTCGCGGAAGCTTCGCGAGACGCCCTTCTCGAACCCCAGCGCCTCGCTCACCGAGTAGGCGGTCGCGAGCGGCAGCACGCCGGCCGCGAGCATCGACGCGCCGAAGAGGCCGACGCCGAAGAGCGTGCGCGCGTACTCGCCCGCGAGGGGCGCGAGCGCCTGCGCCGCCTCCGCCGCGGATTCCAGCTCGCGCGTGAGACCCGCGCGGTGCAGGGTCGCCGACGTGGAGACGACGATGAAGAACGCGATCGAGATCGCGAAGACGGTCCCGACCCACACGTCCGCGCGCGTCAAGTTGTATTCCTCCAGGGCCACGCCCTTCTCGACGACCGACGACTGGACGAAGACCTGCATGTACGGCGAGATGGTCGTGCCGATCAGGGCGACGAGCATGAAGAGGTAGCGGCTGTCGAGCTGGAACGTCGGGTGGACGGCGGCGCGCGCGACCTCGCCCCAATTCGGGTGCGCCATGAAGGCCGAGATGATGTAGCCGAGGAAGACGAGCGACATCACGAGGAAGACGCGCTCGACCCGCCGGTAAGAGCCTTTGACGACGAGCCACCACACGGCGAGCGCGGCGAGCGGCACAGACAGGAAGCGCGGCACGCCGAACAGCTCCGTCGAGACCGCGATGCCCGCGAACTCCGAGACGGTGACGCCCGCGTTCGCGACCAGGAGCGCGAGCATGATGAGCATCGTCCAGCGCACGCCGAACTGCTCGCGGATGAGGTCGGCGAGCCCCTTGCCCGTCACCACGCCCATCCGCGCGCACATCTCCTGCACGAGCCCGAGGCTGACGGTGATCGGGATGAGAGCCCAGAGTAGCTTGTAGCCGTAAGTCGCGCCGGCCGAGGCGTAGGTGGCGATGCCGCCCGCGTCGTTCCCGGCGTTCGCGGCGACCATGCCGGGGCCGAGGACGGCGAGGTAGGCTAGAAGACCCTTGCGCTCCGCGGCCGCGCGGCGCACACGACGGCTCCCGCGCCGCCACAGGCGACGCCCCGCCTCCCGCACATCCGCCGCGCGCACGCCCGCCACAGGCTTGGGTCTCCGTCGTTCATAAGCTCAACTCTGGCAGTCGCCGCGCTTTCAACCTGTGTGATATACCTGCGTGACGACGACCAAGATCGCTTCTTCCTCAAGCGACTCTAACGCCGCCTGTCTCAACCGATCAGCATATCTCGCGACGTTCTCAAAGTTGGTTGATAGAGCCAGGGGAAGATCGGTGTAAATCAGGTTGATGCGGTCGGGAGTTTTCGTGCCCGCACGGGAAAGATAGCTGCCGTCGAGACCGCGAACGATGGTGCAGCCGCCGAAAGCGTAAGTAAACTCTTCGTCAAAAGCCTCAAGCAGCTTGCGATAGCTCGCGGTCGGCAGGTCGGGGATATAAACCTCAACTCTTACCCGTTCTAACAGCGGCAACGAATTTATCCTTTCGTTTGGGAAACTCATTCATCCGCTTCAAGGCTTCCTTCTCAGACACTTTCGCGCGGGGCGGGCGTTCAACCTTCATCTCCTTAATCTCTTTCTCTTTCCTCATAATTCCTCCGCGAATATTTTCCAACATTCGGTACGGATATCAAAGCTATTTCCCTTTGCCATATACCTTGCCCGTCTTCAGACGAGCGAGAAGCTCGTCGTGCTGGATCGCCGGCTCGTCGCGCCGCTCGGCGGCCGCCGCGAGATCTTCGATGTCTTCGAGCAAGTCTTGAAACTCATCGGACGGCACGCTCACAGCGGTCTTCTCGCCGTGTTCGAGCCTGTCGGCGAGCGCGCGCAACGCGAGTGCTTGCGCACTGGCGATTGCCTCTTCAGAGGTTTGCCCGTAGGCGAGCACACCTTGAAGCTCTAACTCCTCGGCGAGCCAACGCCCGTCATCTTCCTGCTCGTACTCGATTGTGAAAGTCATAGATTTACTTCGCAAGCTTTGCCACAGTATAGCGGAAGTTAAGCGGCGTAACGTTAATTCACCCGAACAGCCTCGGCAATCTCTGTCTCCACCCCTTCGGCAGCAGCCACTCCATCGCGTCGTCGACGGTGACGATGCCGGCAATGTCGCCCTCGTCGTCGATGACGGGGAGGGCGAGGAGGTTGTACTCGGCGATGGTCTCGGCCACGTCGCGCGCGGAGTCGTCGGGGTGAGCGGTCTGAAACTCTTCGCGCATGACCTGTTCGAGCAGGTAGGTGGGGTCGGCGAGGATCAGGCTGCGCAGCGCGATGACGCCGGAGAGTTTCCACGAGCCTTCCTGTTCGACGACATAGAGGTAGTAGATCATGTTCGGCGTCTCGGCCATCTCTCTGAGGCGCGCTAAGGCTCCGCCGACCGTCAGGCCTTTCGGGAGCGTGACGAACTCGGTCGTCATCAGTCCGCCCGCCGTGTCGTCCTCGTAAGGCAGAAGCTCCGCGACCTCCGCCTGCTCCTCGCCCTCCATGCGACTGAGTAAATCAGTCGCCACGGCTTCGGGCAGATCGCCCAGAACGTCCGCCGCCTCGTCGGGCGACATGTGTTCGAGGATGTCTGCGGCGCGCTCCTCGTCCATGTCGCCGATGATGCGCGCCTGGTGCTCTTCGGGCATCTCTTCCAGCGTCTCGGCGGCGGTCTCGTCGTCGAGCGAGGCGAGGACTTCCGCGCCCTGCTGGAACGAGAGCGACTCGGCGAGGCGCGCGATCTCGACCGGGTGCAGGCGCGACAACTTCTTGCCGGATGATTTCAACTGCACGGTCGCCGCGTCGGTCGCCAGGTAGCCGACGTCCGCCCAGTCGATCACCTCTACGGGGCGCTGGCTGCCGAAGAACCCGGCGGGCGCGAGCCTGCGCCACAACCCTTGCAGGCTCACGTCAGCGCCCGTCACGCGCCACTCGCCCGCCGCCTCGAAGAGCTGCACGTCGTTGACGCGCACGACGCGCTTGCCGTCGACGTCGATGAGCTGCTTGTCGAGCACGTCGCGCGCCAGGAGCACTTCGCCGTCGCGGCGCGAGAAGGGGCGCAGGTCGAGGATGTCCGTGTTGAGCTGCGCGCCCGGCGCGCCGAACTGCGAGAGCCGGCCGCGGTGGACGTAGAAGTCGCGCCGCCCGTAGCGCGCGACGAGACCCGTCACGGGCGGGTGATCCTCGCCGAGGCGCACGACCACGTCCTTGATCGTCGCGACCGAATCCCCCTCCACGTCGCGGATCGGGCGACCGAGAATTTGCGAAAGGTAGAGCATGAGAGAGTCATCACCCCGAAATTTGACGGGCGATGATAGCACGAGGCGTGCGGGGTGCGGATTGCGACGGTGGAAAATCGACGACGTTTGGGGGGCGGCGCCGCGGGCGCGAAATGTTTATAGCTCGGAGGGGTTAAACGGGCGTCCAGCACCGTCGGGGCGGCAGTGATCATGTCGCCCCTGACGGGGCTCATACGCAAATCGTGCGGCGCGAGCTGTAAACATTCCGTCCCTGGCGGGACTCTCAAAACAGACTCTCAACACGCGGACTTGAGAAAGTCGACGGCCCGCAGCAACGCCGGATCGCGCCCGCGCGTGATGTCGTCGCGCGTCGGCGTGACGATCTCGTCGGGCGCGACGCCCGCGCCTTCCAGACGCGCGCCGCGCGCGGTGCGGTAGTCCATCTCGCTCACGTCGAGCAGCCCGCCGTCGGGCAGCGGGTGGCGCGCGCGGATGGCGAGGACGCAGCCGCAGGTCGTCTCGCCGACGACGCGCGCGCGCCCCGCGTCTTTGAGCGCCGCCGCGAAAATCTCCGCCGCGCTCGCCGTGCGCGCGCCCGTGAGGACGACGAGCGCGCCGCCGTAACTCCTGATGGCGTCGGCGGCGAAGAGCATCGAGCTTCGCGTCTGCGGGGTGGCGACCGTGCGCCCGTCGCGATCCGTGAACGCGCCGAGCGGCGTGCCCGCTGGCAGGAAGGCGGACGCCGCGTCGATCATCGATTCGGCTTCGCCGCCGCCGTTCTCGCGCAGGTCGATCACGATGCCGCCCGCCCTACTCAGCCTCTCGTCGTCGCGCAGCGCCCGCACGAGCGAGGTCGCGATCTCCTGCGTGAAGAAGTTGAAGCGGACGACCGCGACGCCTTCGACGCGGCGCACTTCGAGGCGCGGCGTGATGGTCTGCGTGGAACGGCGCAGCCGCACGACGCGCTCGCGCCCGCCGCCGTCGGCGAGGGTGAGCGCGACTGCCGTGTCGCGCTCGCCGTCGAAGAGGCGGGCGATTGCCGAGAGGCGCGCGGCGGCCGGGGTCGAGGCGGTCGCGCCTTCGTCGGCGCGGCGCGCGAGCAACGCCGCGACCGGCTCGCCGTCGACCTGCGAGAGTGCCTGCCCGGCGCGCACGCCCGCGCGCCGAGCCTCGGACTCTTTTTCGACGCGCGCGACGACGAGCCGCCCCTCGACCTCGCGCAGGCTCAAGCCGACGCCCGTAAACGTCGGCCGATCCCACTCGAAACGCTCTTCGGGCGAGTAGACGCGCGTGTGCGCGTCGTGAAGCTCGGCGAGCATCCGGCGCAGCGTCGTGTAGAACTGGGCGGTCGTGCGCGCCTCGGCGGCGAGCGGGCGGAAGCGTTCGCGCTCGGCCGCCCAGTCCAGGCCGCGCATCCGCGCGTCGTAGTAGCGCGCGCCGACCGTCTGCCACACGTCGTCGAAGACGGCGAGCCGCCCCTCGCGCGTCCCCGTCGAGACGGTCGCGTCGGAAAAAGATGAGACGGGTGCGAGGGCGGAGGTGAAAAGGCAGAAGACGAAAGCGAGTAGGGAGTGCGAGAGAGCGCACGCCGGGCGCGCGCGGCGGGGGCGCGGCAGGGGCGCGCGCGAAAACTCCGTGCCGTTGCGTGGTTGCGTGTGCATCCTTCTTCGCCCTTTGAGTCGCGCCTTCTCAGTCTCGCTTCACTTCGAGTCTTCCTTCGGCTTGCGGAAATTGTAGCGCAGCAGGACGCGCGCGGCGACCGGCGCGCCCGCGCTCAGGGCCGGGCGGAAGTGCATCTGCCTGATCGTCGCGGCGACCGACTCGTCCAGGCCGTAGCCGGCCCAGCGGACGATCTCGACCCTTTGAACTTCGCCCAGCTCGTCCAGTTCGACGAGCGCGTCCACGGTCGCCTCGACCTCCGCGCGCGCCGCCGCCTCCGGGTAGGGCGGGCGCAGACGCCGGTAGGGGAGCGGCACGCGGAAATTTTTCGCCGCGGGCGTACCCTCGTCGGGCACGTCTTCGACGACGGGCGTGTCGCGCTCGACGGCGATGCGCCGCTCGTCGCGCTCGGCCGCGCGCGCCTTCGAGATCGTCTCGGCGTAGCCGCGCGCGCGGGCGCGCAGTTGTGAGATCAAGTCTCTCTCGGCCGCGACGGCGTCGGCCGCCTCCGCGCTCAGCCGCTCCCAGAGGATCAACTTCCCCGTGAATGCGCTGACCAGGTAGAGCGAGGCGTAAGCCTCGAAGTAGTCGCCCCGCCCGACGACGCGGCGCGCGGGCGCGTCGGCCTCGCCCGCGAAGAAGAAGTCCGCGCCGACCGTCCCGCCCAGATCGCGCGCCTCTTCGAGCGAGAGGTTGAGCGAGCCCGCGTAGCCCGCCCCCTTCGCCGCCGCGCGCGCCTGCGCGCGGCCCACCAGCGACAGCCCCGCGGAACTTTTTTGCAGCGCGGCGGCCAGCTCGTCGGCGGCGCGGTGGGCGGCGGGCGCGTCGCCGAAGTCGAGGACGGCGACGCGCGGGCGCGGCGCGTCCTGAGTCTGCGCGGGGGCGGGAGCCGCGAGGGCACAGAGCATCACGACGACGGCGGAGAGCTTGGCACGGAACTTCATGAGAGCTGCGGGTCGGCCGGTTCAGTCCACGCCCTTGGCCGACGCGCTCGGCGGGTGGGGCGCGCCGTGATAGAGGGTGTAGATCTCGGACTTGACTTCGGGCGGGAAGCAGACGCGGTGCAGCTCGTAGCCCTGCTGCAAGCCCCGCACGGCGTCGCTGACCTCGCTGATCTCGCGCACGCGCGGGCGCGCGTAGCCGTCCTCGACGTAGATGTGCGCCTTCGCGTCCGAGCCGCGCGCGGTGTAGTAGTTGTAGTAGGGCACGTCGCCCGCCTGATCCTCGATGAAGTAGTAGGCGGGGTCGAAGCCCGCGCGCACGACCGCCGCGCGCGCGGCGCGGAGGAAGTCGGCGCGCTCCCCTGCGGGCATGTCCAAGTCGATGGCTTTGAAGAGGCGGCGGCCGACGAAGCGGCGCGAGAGGTCGCGCAGAACCGGATCGCCGTCGCGCTGCCACTGCTTGAGGTGGAAGAGCACGTCGGAGTCGTCCATCTCCAGGTGATCGGCGAGCGTGAGCGGCGCGCGGTTGAGGACTTTCTCGAACGCCGTGCCGGGCGCGCACCACACCCTCTCGCCGGCGGCGACGAGCTCCAGCGCGCGGCGCAGGACGGCGCGCAGGACGACCTCGGCCGAGCGCAGCGTGCGGTGGAAGTAGACCTGGCGGAACATGTAGTAGCGCGCCTGCAAATACTCCTCGACGGCGTAGAGGCCGCGCGCCGTGACGTAGATGCGATCCTCCGACTCGTCGACGGCGAGCGCGTTGATGATCCATTCCAGATCGTAGACGCCGTACTTCGCGCCGGTCATTAAGGAATCGCGCAGAAGGTAGTCCATCCGGTCGCAGTCGAGCTGCGAGGAGACGAGCTGCGCGAGGAACGACGGCTTGAACGTGCCCTCGATCACTTCGGCGACGCGGCGCGGCATCCGCGGGGAGTAGTCTCTGAGGACCTGGTTGATCTCGGTCGACTCGTCGAGCACGGCGCGCACCGTCCACGCCTCGTGGTGGAAGCCGAGGACGTGCTCGAAGACGTGCGAGAAGGAGCCGTGCCCGATGTCGTGCAGGAGCGCGGCGGCGCGCGCCGCGGCGCGATCCTCTTCGTCGATCCGGTAGGTCTCGGAGAGCTTGTCGAGGACGCGCGTGATGAGGTGGAGGACGCCCAGGGAGTGCGTGAAGCGCGAGTGCTCCGCGCCCTGGTAGGTGAAGAGGGCCAGTCCCAGTTGCTTGATGCGGCGCAGGCGCTGGAACTCCGGCGCGTCGACGAGCGCGATCATCAGACGCCCCTCGCGCGCGTCCGTGCGCAGGCGGATGATGTTGTGGACGGGATCGCGGTAGATGCGCTCAGTCATAAAGGAATTGCGGATTGCGGATTTCGGAATGCGGATTAGAAATCAGTTCATCTTTTAATCCGCAATCCGCATTCCGAAATCCGCAATCTACTCGACGTTGTCGAGCAGGTGTCCCATCTTCTCTTTCTTCGTGCGCATGTAGTGCATCGAGTCGCCGGCGGGCTCGACCTCGTGCGCGACGCGCTCGACGATCTGGAAGCCCGCTTCTTCGAGCGCGCGCAGCTTCAGCGGGTTGTTCGACATCAGGCGCACGCGGCACAGGCCGAGGTCGAAAAGCACCTCGGCGCACTGGCGGTACTCGCGCAGATCGACCGCTAAGCCCAGCCGCTCGTTGGCCTCGACCGTGTCCGCGCCCTCGTCCTGCAGGGCGTAGGCGCGGATCTTGTTGATGATGCCGATGCCGCGGCCCTCCTGCAGTTGGTAGACGACCGCGCCGCGCCCCTCCCGCTCGATCAGTTCGAGCGCGCGGTGGAGCTGCTGCCCGCAGTCGCACTTGAGCGAGCCGAACACGTCGCCCGTCAGGCACTGCGAGTGGATGCGGACGAGCGTCGGCAAGTCCGAGCGCAACTCGCCCTTGAAGATGCAGACGAACTCCTCGACCGAGACGAGCGAGCGGTAGCCCGCGATCTTGAAGTCGCCGAAGGCGGTCGGCAGGCGCGCCACCGACACGCGCTCGACCGTGAGCGTCTCCGGCGCGCAAGGCGAAGCCGGCCGCCGCTTCTCGCCCGCCGCCGCCGCTGATTGGTTGCAGGATGACATTTGAAAACTCCCGGGACGGCCCGTGGCCCGCGTGCGAGGGGCGGAGCCGCGAAAGAGGCCCGACTGTGGTTGTTCGGCTCGCACGGAATTATAGTGGCACGCGCCGCCGCGCGACAAGACGACCCGCCACGACGCACGGCCGCCCCGCGACGCGTTTCCTTTGTCTCAGCTTCGCCGCGGGGGTTAAGATTGTGACCCACGGTGAGGGAAGCGATCCCGCGCGCCGCCTCCTCGCCGCGCCGGCTCACGGGGAAATCGATCATGCAGGGCGAAGAGAAGACCCAGACCGAGCCTTTACCCGCGCGCGCCGCGCACGAGCGCAGGCCCGCGCTCGTCTTCATGCGCGGCGAACTGCTCGCCGCGCCCATCCCCCTGGAGCGCGACGAGGTGACGCTCGGCCGCGCGCTGGAAGCGGACGTGCGCGTCAACGACGCGCGCGCCTCGCGCCTCCACGCGCGCATCCGCACGGAGCGCGACGCGGAGACCGGCGTCGCCACCTACCTCGTCGCAGACCTCGGCTCGACCAACGGCACGCTCCTGAACGGCGAGCCGGTCACCGAGTCGGTCATACGCGACGGCGACAAGCTGACCATCGGCGAGCACCTGATCCGCTTCGAGCTTCTCGACGACATCGACCGCGAGTTCCAGCGGCAGATTCACCGGCTGCTCGCGCACGACGAGCTGACCGGGCTTTTGACCAGCAAGTCGTTCTTCACGGAGCTGCGCCGCGAGTCGGCGCGCGCCGAACAGGACGGGCGACAGTTCTGCGTCCTCATGATGGATCTGGATCACTTCAAGCGCGTGAACGACACCTACGGGCACCTCGTCGGCAGTCAGACGCTGGAAGACGTGGGGCAGCTCATCACGAAGGCCCTGCGCGCGGGCGACGTGGCGGCGCGCTTCGGCGGCGAGGAGTTCGCCGCGTTCCTCCTCGACGCCGACTGCGCGCAGGCCCTCGTCGCCGCCGACCGCGTGCGGCGGTCGGTCGGCTCACACGACTTCGCGGCGACGCGGCGCGGGGCGAGCAATTCGGGCGAGGGCGGCGACGCGACGTTCCACATCACGATCTCGATCGGCGTCGCCGCCTTCCCCGAAGACGCGCGCGACCCGATCGAGCTGGTCGAGTTGGCCGACACGGCGCTCTACCACGCCAAGCACCAGGGCCGTAACCGCGTCAGCGCGTTCTGCTATTCGAGCCAACGCACTTCCGCGGACGGGCGGCCCGTCTTGCCGCCGCGACGCGCCGGCGCGGTCGGTGACGGCGAGGCGTAAGCATGAGCCGCCAGACCTGCCCGCTGTGCGGGGCAGCGCAGACGCGAGGGGCGGAGGACTGCCCGCGTTGCGGCGGCGCGGGGCTGGCCGACGCAGGCGTCGATGTAAGTGATGACGCGGGCGGCGGCGAAAGTGATCGCGGCGGCGCGTCGCGCCTTTCGCGGCGCGGGCGGCGAGGTTCGCGAAAAAATAGTTCTGAGCCCCCGACAACACCGAAATAATTGTAGGGGCAGGGCTCGTCCCTGCCCGCGAGCGAGCGCAAGCGCGCCCCACCGATCCGCGATCAGTGATCGATGAATGATCTCGACTCCTTCTTTCGCGCTACCGCGCACGAGCGGGCAGGGACGAGCCCTGCCCCTACAGTAGACCGGCTCCCGCGCGCCTCAAGCAACGCCCGCGTGGGGGCAACTTTATGTGTACGCGCCCGCCGCGTCTCTGCTATCATGCAGCCACTTTACCCCCGCAGTTCCCCGTACCGGCCCCCCGCCCCCGTTAGCCGTTGATCCGTAAACCGCCGCGCGTCGCGACGCGCCGAGGTGACTGTCATGTCCGAGAGAACGACGCCGCGTCTCGTCAAGCTTCTCGTCCCGGCGCTCCTCTGCGCGCTCGCGCCGTCGGCGACCGCCGGGGCGCAGACGAGTCGTAGCCACGCGCGCGCGACCACGCGGCAGGCCACCCGCCCGCGGACGACCTCGCGCAACGCGCCGCCCGCACAGACGACGGCACAGCCGCCCGCGCCCGCGACCGTTCAGACGCCCGCCGCGCCGCCGTCCGTGCCGGAGGAGGACGCCGATCTCGTCATCATCGCGAACGTCACGGCGAAGGAGTTGGAGTTCGAGACGGCGCCGAACCCGAAGGTCGAGTTCCCCGGTCAGCCGCGCCGCGAGACCGAGTGGAGCGCGGAGCGCACGAACCTGCCGCCGCAAGTCCAGCCCGGCGTCACCTACCGCGACATCGGCATCCGCCTGAAGATCGTCAGCCGCTTCGCAGACATCGACCGCATCGTCGCCGAAGCCCTCGGCGAGATACCGACGAGCGACGACGCCCCACAGCCGGCCGCGCCGCCGCCGCCGGCGACCGACACACAGCCGGCCGCCGAACGCTCGACGCAGCCGACGGCCGCGAGGCGCGACGACATTCGGCCGGGCGCGACACGCGCGAACGTCACGCGGCAACCGGCCGCGTCTCGCAAGGCGAGGGCGCGCGGGGCGGGGAGGTCGAGATGAAGCCCCGCAAGTTGATCGCGTCGGCGCGCGCGATGGTGATGATGCTCTTGATCGTCTCCGCGTGCGCCGTCACGTGCATGGCGCAGACGCGCACCGCCGCGCGTCAACGATCCGACGTGCGCCAGCCGAGCGCGGCGCGGTCGCGCGCGCAGACGCGCGGCGAGGCGGACGAGGACTTCGAGCTGAATATCGTCGAGCGGCGCATCACCGAGCCGGACTTCTTCGCCTCGACCGAGGTCTCGGCGGGCGAGGCTGAGGCGCGCGGTCTGAACTTGCGCGTAGGCGTTGCGGTCGGCGCGGAGAGGATCGACGTGCTGCTCAGGAACGTGCGCGGCCACGTCCGCTTCCGCGCCTCGCTCGACGCGCTCCGGCGCATGCTCGACGCGCGCCGCGCCGCGCAACCGACGAACGAAGCGCCGCCCGCCGTGCCTTGAGTCAAGCTCGCTCTCCCGTTTTTCGTGCGGCGTCAATCAGAGTCGTCAGCCCGGAGGCTCCGGGAAGGTGATCGGATCGCGTCGTCCGCCAAACTTCTTCGGAGGAGAATGCTCGTGACTAAAATGCTCAAACTCGCCCTCGCCACGCTCGCCCTCGCCGCGCCGCTCGCGCTTCGCGCCGCGGCGCAGACGCCCACGCCCTCGCCGGACGAGAGCACGCTCTCGCGCGGCGACGACAACGCCTCGATCACGGGTCGCTCGACGGGGACGCGCGCCGCCCAGCAGCCCACCACGCGACCGTCGCCCGTGCCGACCGTGCGCCCGCTCTCGCCGGAGGACATCCAGCGGCAGCGCGACGCGAGCGCGCGCCGGCAGCGCGAGGCCGCCTCGGGCGACCCGGACGTGCTCCTGGACGTGCCGAACCTCTCGGTCGATGAGATCACGCTCGAAGTCGAGAACCTGCGTGCGAAAGTCTCTCTCGACGCGCGCCTCGCCAACCTGCTCGCGCTCACCGCCGGGGCGGACGCGAGCATCGACAAGGTCAAGCTCACCATCAAGGGCGTGCGCGCCGAGGTCTTGTTGAAAGTCAGGCTCGACAACGTCGCGGCGATCATCGACCGCACGCTGACCACCATCGACCGCAACCCGCAGATACTCGAACGGCTCCTGCAATCGGTGGACAACACGGTCGGGACGGTCGGCGACGTGGCGAACACGGCGCTCCAGCCGGGCGGCGTCGTCGGCCAGACCCTCAACAACGTGACGCAGCCCGGCGGGCTCCTGAGTCAGACCGTCAACACGCTCGGTCAGACCCTCCAGCGCACGGTCGACCGCACGGGCAACATCGTCGAGCGCACGCTCGACTCCTCAGGCGGCGTCGTCAACCAGCGCGTCGTCGGCAGCGTCCTCGACCTCACGCGACTGGGCGACACCACTAACCCGGCCGGTCAGATCGTCCGCCGCGTGCGCGATACCGGCGGCGCGATCATCGAGCTAACGCTCGACTCGGCGGGCAAGCTACTCAACTCCCGCGTCGTCAGCCAGGCGACGGGCAACCCGCGTCAGTAATAGAGATTGCGGAATGCGGATCGGAAGAGCAAGGGTCTTCCGATCCGCATTCCAAACTTCCTTCCCGCGCTCCCGAAATTTACGCAACTTTAGCCCGCCCCGGCGCGTGTAAACGCTTCGCGCGCGGCGACTTTGCGCCCGCCGCGCGTCGGTTGCGCGCCCGCCGCGCGAGGGGTTATGCTCAGTGCTTCGGATCGCGTGACGCCGCCCGACTATGCACGACGACTCACGACATTAGAGAGAGACCCGGACGGGAGAAGTGATCGAAAACCTCAACCTTGCGAGCCAGCCGTTCCGCAACCGTGCGCTGCCGTGGACGGTCGCGGTCGTCGTCGCGCTCGTCTCGGTCGCGGCGCTCGCCTTCACCCTCAGCCAGTGGCGCGAGACGCGCGCGCGCGCCGCGACGGTCGAGCGCGACACGCAGGGCTTGCGCGCCGAGGCCGATCAGCTCAAGCGGCAGGCGGGCGAGATCAACGGGCAGCTCACGGACGAGCAGCGGCGCACGCTCGAAGCGGCGCACCTCATCGTCGACCGCAGGAATTTTTCGTGGTCGCGCCTGCTGGCGGACTTGGAGGCGACGCTGCCGCAGGGCGTGCGCGTCTCGCGCATCACCGTGCGCGACATCAACGGGAGCGGCGGGCGCTCGCGCGCCGAGCTGGAACTGGCGGTCCTCGCGCGCAGCGCCGCCGACGTGACGAACATGATCGGGGGGATGGCCGGCTCCGGCATCTTCTCCGCAGACCTGCTCACGCAGAGCCAGGCGCCGAAGGGCGAAGCCGGCATCGAGGCGACCATGCGCGTGCGCTATACGCCGCCCGCCGGGCGACCCGCCGGCCCCGGCAACGACGCGGCGCGGCGGCGCGACGCGCCGCCGCCCGCGGCCCGCACGGACGCGCCGCGCGCCGCCGCGCACGCGGAGGCCCAGCGATGAGGCGCGAAGGGCAAACGACCGACACGGGCATGGCGCGCGTCCGCGCGGGCGGCGAGCCGCGCCCGGCGGCGGGGCGCGTCGGCCGGGTGGGTGATCGTCTCGCGCGTCTTCGCGGCTCGCGCCGCACGAGTTTCCTCGGCGTGCCGGAAATGATCGCGCTCGCCGCCGCGTGCGGGCTGCTCGCCCTAGCCTTCGCCGCCTACTTCCTGATGCTCGTGCCGGAGCGCTCGCGCCTCGCCGCCGCGGAGCGCGAGCGCCAGCAGTTGCAGACGCAGATTCGCTCCGCGGGCGAGAGCCGCGAGCACGACCGCTCGACCGGCCAGACCGTCTCGCGCATCCTCCAGAGCCTCACGCGCTTCGAGTCCGACTCGCTCGACGTGCGCGGGATGGGCGACAAGCAGTTGATCGAGGAGTTGAACCAGAAGATCGCGCGCAGCGGGCTCTCCCGCGCGCAGTTCTCCTTCATCTACCAGGACGACACGCAGGCGGGCGCGAACCAGTCGGCGCAGCAGCGCGCGGCGGGCAACCTCGCGGGCTCGGCGCGCCGGCGGCAGACCGTCTTCCCCTCGACCGACATCAGCCTCAGCATCGAGGGCAACTACGCGAGCCTGCGCCGCTTCATCCGCGACGTGGAGTCGAGCCGCCGCTTCGTCGTCATCAACGGCGTGCAGCTCGAAGGCATCAACGAGACGGGCGCGGACGCCGCCGCGCGCGGCGCGCTCGTCGCCCTGCGCCTCGACATGTCCGCCTACTTCCGCCCCGCGGGCGCGGCCTCCCCGACGACGGACGCGGGCGGCGCAACCGCCGCGCGGCAGGCCACATCACAGTAGCGGTTACCGCGAGCGCGTGAGGTTTTCGTCATGAAACTTTTTGAAGGCAAGTCACCCGCCGAGCGCAACAAGCTGCTCGCCGCGCTCCTGCTCCCGCTCGTCGCGCTCCTGCTCATCCTCCGGATGTTCTTCGCCTCCGACGCGCCGAAGACGACGAGGGGCGCGCGCCCCGGCGGCAAGGCCGCGTCCGGCAAGCTCGGCACGCCGACGGCGCCCGCCAGCGGCGCGGCGACCGACGTGGCTGACGGCAACGTGATCGACATGCCGAGCGAGGTGCCGCCCGTCATCGGCGCTTCATACGCGCCCGACGCGGCGCGCAACATCTTCGCCTACTACGTCAAGCCGACGCCCGTCCCGACGAGCGCGGTTCCGCAAGAGACGCCGACGCCGACGCCGACCCCCCCGCCGCCGCTCACAGTCGCCTCGCTCCAGCCCGTCAACGTCTACGCGCGCGGCGCCGAGTTCACGCTCGAAGTCGTGGGCGACAAGTTCACGCCGCAGACGCGCGTCTACGTCGAGGGTCAGGAGCAGCCGACCACTTTCAAGAGCCCGCAGCAGCTCTCGGCGAAAATCCCCGCGGCGCTCATCCAGTCGCCCGGCGCGCGCGCGGTCGTCGTGCGCACGCCCGACAACGCGCTCTACTCGAACGTGGCGAGCGTCAACGTCATGCCCGCCCCGACGCCGCAGTACACCTTCATCGGCATCTTCGGCACCAAGCGCTACGTCGATAAGGCGATCCTGAAGCCGACGGTGGGCAACGACCTGCTCACGGTGCAGCGCGGCGACATCGTGGGCGGCCGCTTCAAAGTCACCAGCATCTCCGAGCGCACGGTCGACCTGGTCGACACGCAACTGAGCATCAAGCACTCGATCCCCTACAGCGACGCGAAGGGCGCGACCGGCGGCGCGGCCCCGCGCTTCCCGCAGCCGCCCGCGACCGACGATGACGACGAGCCGTAAGAACCACCCCACCGGCGGCCCGCGCGCGGGCGAGCGCGGCTACGCGCTCGTCGCGCTGATCGCCGCCTGCACCATCCTCGCGCTCGCCCTCACCGCCGTCGCCCCGCGCCTCGCGCAGCAGGCGCAGCGGGAGCGCGAGAAGGAGTCGATCGCGCGCGGCGAGGAGGTCGTCGACGCCATCGCCGCCTACACGGCGACGATGGGCCGGCTCCCGAACAGCATGGACGATCTCGTCAAGGGCATCACCCCGCCCGGCTCGATCAAGACCATCTACATCCTGCGCCGCGAAGCCGCGACCGATCCGCTCTCGTCGAGCGGCGAGTGGAAACTCGTCCACGCGAACGACCGGGTGTTCGTCGACTTCCAGGTCGCCGTCGCGAAGTACAACGGGGGCGTGCTGCCGCAGCAGATGATCTACAGGGGCTTCACGCCGCCGCAGGCGGCGGTGACGGGGCTCATCGATCTCAAGAAGGACGAGGAGCCGCCCGGCGGCGAAGACAACGAGTCGAACGGGACGGGGCCTTTCATCGGCGTCGTCAGCCGCAGCCGCCGCAAGTCCGTCCTCGCCTACTACGGCATCGAGCGTCACGACCGCTGGGTCTTCACGCCCGCCTACCGCTGACGAATCGGCCGCGACGCCCGACTCGCGACGCCCGCGCTCATCTCACAACTCGCCATCGCCGCGCACGCACTCTCGCCCGCTTCCGCTTCCGCCATCACTCGCCCGATTCAGTCGCTCTCATCATTCTTGATCCTCGCCACTCGCAACGCGCGACGACCTCGATCTCAACTCGCGCTCGCGCGGCGCGCGGAAATTATCGCCGCGCGAAAAATAAAAGTGTTGACATCGCTGCGCATTGTGTTTATAAGTCCAATATGTTGTGCGCCGTTTAGCATAGACCACAAGCTAAAAATCAGCACAGCATCTTGTGGTCACAACCAACTCAAACTGAAAAGGAGCAACACGACTTATGGCTACAAAGAAAGCTGGCGGTAAAAAGGGTGGAGCGAAAAAGGGCGGCGCCAAAAAGGGCGGCGCCAAAAAGGGCGGCGCGAAGAAGCGCTAAGAGCTAGACCAGACAAGGTAGCGCAACAGCAACCTCAACTGGCGCACACGAAACTCTGCGGTCTGCATAGACCATTCAAATCGGACGGCGAAGCTCACGGAGCGCGCCGTCCAATTTCTTTTCCAGCAGTCAGCCGCCAGCCGTCGGCACTTAGCGTGTGGTCAAATCATGATGAGCGATGAGTAACCACAGGCACGCTGGCGAAAACACCTTGGGCGTTTGGGTTGGCTGATTGCTAACTGCTAACTGCTGAATGCTGATAGCTCCCCATGCTTCGCGTCGCACTCGTCGAGCCTGAGATACCGCCGAACACGGGTAACGTCGCGCGGCTGTGCGCGGCGACGCGCACCCCCCTGCACGTCGTCGGCGTGACGGGCTTCCGCCTGGACGACCGGGCCGCGCGGCGCGCCGGTCTCGACTACTGGTCGGAGGTCGAGTTGCGCCGCCACCGCGACATGGACGCGCTGCGCGCGTTCGTCCCCGCGGCGCGCTTCGTCTACCTCACGACCAAAGCCGCTCGCCCCCACACGGACTGGCGCTACACGCCCGACGACTGCCTCGTCTTCGGGCGCGAGACCCGCGGCCTGCCCGAGGAACTGCTGCGCGCGCATTGGGAGAACTGCGTCACGATTCCGATGCCCAACCCGAACGTGCGCAGCCTCAACCTCGCCACCGCCGTCGCCGTCGTGCTCTACGAGGCGCTGCGCCAGACCGGCGCGTTTTAAGCCAAAAGGCCGGGGAAAACGGGCTCGCCGCGATCCGCCGGGCGGGTCGAGTCGGTCGCCGCCGCGCGCGTCTTCCGCCCGCCCGCGCTCAGCCTTTTGCCCCCGCGCGTGTTATCATTTCCGTTTCCGAAACGCGCCCCGAAACGCGCCGTTCTAATCTGTGCAGAGGGAATATGACAGAAGAGAGAAGAGACATCCGCAACATCGCCATCATCGCCCACGTCGATCACGGCAAGACGACGCTCGTCGACGCGATGCTTAAGCAGGCCGGCACGTACCGCGACAACGAACACATCGTGGATCGCGTGATGGACTCGATGGATCTGGAGCGCGAACGCGGCATCACGATCATGGCGAAGAACACCTCCGTCAGGTACGGCGACTACAAGATCAACATCCTCGACACGCCGGGTCACGCCGACTTCGGCGGCGAGGTCGAGCGCGTCCTGAAGATGGTCGACGGCGTGATGCTCTTGGTCGACGCGGCCGAGGGGTGTCTGCCGCAGACGCGCTTCGTGCTGCGCAAGGCTCTGGAGCTGCGGCTGCCCGTGATCGCGGTCGTCAACAAGATAGATCGGCAGGACGCGCGGCCCGCCGAGGTGGTCGACGAAATCTACGAGCTGTTCCTCGACCTCGACGCCTCGGACGCGCAGATCGAGTTCCCCATCCTCTACGCCGTCTCGCGCGACGGCGTGGCGAAGCGGAGTCTGGACGACGACTCTCGGACGCTGCGCCCGCTCTTCGAGCAGATTCTGGAGACGATCCCCGCGCCCCGTCAGTTGCGCGACGACTCGCTGCAACTGCTCGTCGCCAACCTCGACTATAACGAGTACGTCGGCCGCCTCGCCATCGGGCGCATCTTCTCCGGCGAGATCAAGGTCGGCGACACGGTCGCCATCGTCCGCCACGACGGCGCGACCGCCAAGACGCGCGTCTCGCAGCTCTATGCCTTCGAGGGCTTGAAGCGCGCGCCCATCGAGCGGGCGTCCTTCGGCGAGATCGTCGCGCTCGCCGGGATCGATCAGATCGAGATCGGCGAGACCGTGACGAGCGCCGACAACCCGAAGCCGCTGCCCGTCATCGCGGTGGACGAGCCGACCATCTCGATGATCTTCGGCGTCAACAACTCGCCCTTCTCCGGCCGCGAGGGCAAGTACGTCACGTCGCGCCAGATCATGGAGCGGCTGGAGCGCGAGGTGCTCGGCAACGTCGCCATCCGCGTCGAGCCGACGGAGTCGCCCGACCAGTTCAAGGTTTCGGGGCGCGGCGAGTTGCAGCTCGCGATCCTGATCGAGATGATGCGCAGAGAGGGCTACGAGCTACAGGTCTCGAAGCCCGAGGTGATCACGCACGTCAAAGACGGCGTGACCTACGAGCCCATCGAGCTGGTCGTCATCGACGCGCCCGAAGAGTTCATCGGCGTCGTCACGGAGGCGATGGGGCGGCGCAAGGGGCAGATGACGAAGATGGTCAACCACGGCACGGGGCGCGTCCGCATGGAGTTCGAGACGCCCTCGCGCGGCCTGATCGGCTTCCGCAACGAGTTCCTCACCGAGACGAAGGGGACCGGGCTGCTGAACACGCTGTTCTTGCGCTGGGGCGAGTGGCAGGGCGCGATGCGGGGGCGCTCGACCGGGAGTCTCATCGCCGACCGCACGGGCGAGGCGACGACCTACGCGCTCTTCAACTTGCAGGAGCGCGGGACGATGTTCATCCGCCCGCAGACGCGCGTCTACGAGGGCATGGTCGTCGGCGAGAACGCGCGCGCGGTCGACCTGGACGTGAACATCATCAAGGAGAAGAAGCTGACGAACATGAGGGCCGCCTCGGCGGACGACGCGATGCGGCTCGTGCCCGCGAAAGAGCTCTCGCTCGAACAGTCGCTGGAGTTCATCGCCGACGACGAGCTGGTCGAGGTCACGCCCGAATCGATCCGCCTGCGCAAGCGCGTGCTCGCGTCGAACCAGCGGCCGAAGAAGAAGGAAGCATAGACAGGTTGTGGGGGCAGGGCTCGTCCCCGCCCGCTCGGGCGCGACGGCGCGAAAAGGAGAAGCGCGATCATTCAACCCTGAATGATCGCGCTTCGTGTTAAGCGATCACATGGATCGCTCGCGGGCAGGGACGAGCCCTGCCCCTACGGCCCTCGCGCTTCCTGAGCGCAATCGTTTATCCTTCGCGCCCTTCGCCTTCGTCATCGTCACCCGGCTGATAAACCTCGTAGCCCGTCGCGTCGTCGTAGTAGTAATCGCCCGGCTCGCGCCCGCCCTCGGTGTGCGGCGGCGGGGCGGGTTTTGGTGTATCATCCGGCGCACGCTCTTTCATCAAAGTCCTCCCGCCGCGCGAAATCCGTGGTCGTGATTTCCTCGCGTGGGTTGAATGTTAGCCCCATCTGATCCCCGAAGTAAAAAGGTGCAGCATGAAGAATAGCCAGCCCCGCCGCGCCCTCGGCGCGTTGTGCGTCGCCATCCTGCTCGTCCCGCACGCCGGGCTCGCGCAACCACCGGCGCAGCCCGCGAAGAAGTTCGAGCTGACCGTGGACAGCATCATGCGCGGCCCCGCGCTCGTCGGCTACTCGCCCGCGGACGTGCGCTGGTCGCAGGACGGCCAGAAAGTTTACTTCCGCTGGAAGCGGGCCGGCGAGCCGCGACTCAGGGAGATGGACTCTTACGTCGTCAACCGCGACGGGACGGGCTTGCGAAAGTTGACGGAGGAGGAGGCGCGGCTCGCGCCGCCTTCGAGCGGCGAGCTGTCGAAGGACAAGTCGATGACCGTCTTCGCCGAAGACGGGGACATCTTCATTTACGATCACAAGTCGGGCGCGCGCCGCCGGATCACCCGCACGACCGACGCGGAGACGAACCCGCGCTTCACGCGCGACCAAAAAAGCATCTCCTTCACGCGCGCCGGCAACCTCTACGTGATGTCGCTCGGCACGGGCTCGCTCGAACAGTTGACCGACATCCGCGCGGCGGGCGCGGGCGGCGCGCCGTCGCCCGCGGTCGGTGGCGGCGGCCAGCGCGGCGGCGGCATCAGCGCGGCGGTGGGCGCGCAGGGCGGCGGCTCGGAGAGTCAGGAGGCGTTGAAGAAAGAGGAGCGCGAGCTGTTGGAGGCCGTGCGCGAGCGCGCCGAGCAGCGCGAGCGGCAGGAGGCGCGCAGGCGCGAGCGCGAGAAGCGAAAGCCCTTCAACCTGCCCGCCGGCCAGTCGGTCGCGAACCTCGCGCTCTCGCCCGACGGCACTTTCGTCGTCGTCACCGTCAACGAACAGGCGGCGGGGGCGCGCAACACGATTGTTCCGAACTACGTCACCGAGTCGGCCTACACGGAAGACATTCCGGGCCGCACGAAGGTCGGCGACTTACAGGGCCGCAGCCGTCAGGTGATCATCAACGTCGAGACGGGCGACGCCAAGCCGGTCGATCACGGCCAGCGCGTGCAGCCCGCGCCGCGCGTGCAGACCCGCACCGAAGGCAACGCGACCGAGCAGGCGCAGCGCGAGCGCGGCGACGTGTCGCAGCCCGAGCCGCAGGCGCCGCGACGCTCGGCGGAGCAGTCGCAGCAGCAGACCGCTCAGCAGTCTCAGCAGCAGTCTCAGCAGGGCGCGCAGCCGCCGCCCACGACGCGCACCGAGCGGCAGACTGAGCCGCAGCAGCGCGACCGGGAGGTGCAGCTCTTCCAACTGCAATGGTCGGACGACGGGACGCGCGCGGCGATGCTCGCGCGCTCCGCCGACAACAAGGATCGCTGGGTGATGCTGCTCGACCCCGCGGCTGGCAAGACGAGAGTCGTCGCGACCGTGCACGACGACGCGTGGGTGGACGGCCCCGGCGCGTTCACCCTGGGGTGGATGCCCGACAGCCGGAGCGTCTACTTCATCTCGGAGCGCGACGGCTTCTCGCACCTCTACACGGTCTCGGCCGACGGCGGCGAGCCGCGGCAGTTGACGAGCGGGAACTTTGAGGTCTCGGACGTGCGCCTGTCGGACGACAAGACGCGCTTCTATTTCACTTCGAGCGAGGGCAGCTTCTTCGAGCGTCACCTCTACACGATGCCGACGAGCGGCGGCGCGCGCACGCGCATCACCTCGATGCCCGGCATGAACCAGGCGGAAATCTCGCCCGACGAACAGGTGCTCGCCGTCGTCCGCTCTTTCAGCAACAAGCCGCCCGAACTCTACCTTGAACCCGCGACGCCCGGCGCGGCGGCCAAGCAGGTGACGACCTCGCCCCTCCCGGAGTTCTCGACCTACAACTGGATCGATCCGCCCATCGTCGACTTCAAGGCGCGCGACGGCGCGACCGTCTACGGCCACCTCTACAAGCCGGCGAACTGGCGCGGCGGCCCGGCGGTCGTCTTCGTCCACGGCGCGGGCTACCTCCAGAACATCCACAAGGGTTGGAGCAACTATTACCGCGAGTACATGTTCCACCACCTCCTGATGGAGCGCGGCTTCCTCGTGATGGACATCGACTACCGCGGCTCCGCCGGGTACGGGCGCGACTGGCGCACGGGAATTTATCGCTTCATGGGCGGGAAGGATTTGACCGATCACGTCGACGCCGTGCGCTACCTCGTCGCGCAGCACGGCGTCGACCCCAAGCGCGTCGGCCTCTACGGCGGCTCCTACGGCGGCTTCATCACGCTGATGGCGATGTTCACCACGCCCGACGTGTTCGCCGCGGGCGCGGCGCTCCGCCCCGTCACCGACTGGGCGCACTACAATCACCCTTACACCTCGAACATCCTCAACCTCCCGCAGTCCGACCGCGAGGCTTACGAGCGCAGCTCGCCCATCTACCACGCCGCGGGTCTGAAGGGCGCGCTCCTCATCTGCCACGGCATGGTGGACACGAACGTCAACTTCCAGGACTCCGTCCGCCTCGTGCAGAAACTGATCGAGCTGCGCAAAGAGAACTGGGAGATCGCGCCCTACCCCGTCGAAGACCACTCCTTCGAGCGCGAGACGAGCTGGGCGGACGAGTACAAGCGCATCCTCAAACTGTTTTCGGAACACCTGCGCCCCGACGCCGGCGTCACGTCACCCGGGCGGGGCGGTAATACCCGCAGGGAGTAGCATCCGGAATGGGACTCACCGCTAGGGGACTCGGCGCAGCATTCGATCTATAGGGCTGCGCCCTATCGCTCCCGCGTCCGGTGAACGCGTTGCCGCCCGACCGATATGACTACCTACCTCCTGACATGGAACCCTGTTAAATGGGAGTGGGTCGATCTCCGAGACTGCATCGGCGAGGTCGCGCGCACGGGGTGCTATTCGAGCGACTGGAGCAGCGGGAACAATAAGAGTGTGGTTAAAGGCGACAGGGTCTTCCTCCTGCGCCAGGGGTTAGAGCCGCGCGGGATCTGCGGCTCGGGCTTCGCCGACTCCGGCGTCTACGAGGACGTTCACTGGAGTGAGCGCAAGGCACAGGCCGGCAAGGTGACGAGGTACGTGAGAGTTAAGTGGGATGTCTTGTTGGATGCGGAGAACGAATCCATCTTCCCGCGCGAGTGGCTCAACGAGCCGCCGCTCTCGCGTGTCAACTGGAACACGCAGATCTCGGGGATCAGGATTCCGGACGACGTGGCGGAGGAACTCGAAGAGAGGTGGGCCGAGTTCCTGGAGGGGAGGCGCAAAGCGTTCTCTCTTTTCGCCAACAAACTTAACTGACCAACCGGAGTAGCCTGACAAACAGTCCTGCGAGCCCGCAAGGATTGCGCCGCCGGAGGTGAAGCATGGCTGACGATTTCAGATATGACGTTTTCCTGAGCCACAGCTCTAAAGACAAGGCGGTCGTGCGCCCCCTCGCTGAACGTCTGCGCGCCGACGGCGTCCGGGTGTGGTTCGACGAGTGGGAGCTGAAGCCCGGCGACAACATTCCCGCGAAGATCGAGGAGGGGCTGGAGCACTCCCGCGTGCTCGTCCTCTGCTTGTCGTCGCACGCCTTCGGTTCTGACTGGGCGCAGCTAGAGTCCGGCACCTTCCGCTTCCGCGACCCGCTCAACAAGGAGCGCCGCTTCATCCCCCTCCGCCTCGACGACGCCCCCATCAAAGGCTCGCTGGCGCAATTCAGTTACATAAACTGGCGGGCGAAAGGCCGTAAGCAGGCATACGCGAAACTTCTCGAAGCTTGCCGCCCGCCAGCAAAGCAGTCCCCAGAGGTAGAAGCGGAGGCCATAGACATTCAGGTTGCAGAAAAGGCCATCCAACTCGATTACAAGAACGTGTTTATCAATACCTACGCGTTTAGTTCAGATGGAAAGCGCGCGCTCACTAGTTCTAGCGACAGTACCGTGCGGCTGTGGGACGTGGAGATGGGGAAATGTTTATGCGTCCTCGAAGGCCATACTAACGAAATTCAGGGTCTGGACTGGAGCGCCGATCAGAGACGAGCGCTCTCCGGCTCCCATGACAAGACCGTGCGGCTGTGGGACGTGGAGACGGGTAAGTGTTTGCGCGTCCTCGAAGGCCATAAAGACGGCGTCATGCGTGTGCAGTGGAGCGCCGATCAGAGACGAGCGCTCTCATGCTCTTGGGATAAGACCGTGCGGCTGTGGGACGTGGAGACGGGGAAATGTTTGCGCGTCCTCGAAGGCCACACGACTAATGTTAGGAGCGTGGCGTGGAGCATTGATCAGCGTCGTGCCTTCTCCGGCGACAGCAGTGGTGGCATTCGGGTGTGGGAGTTATCGGAGTTTGTCACCGAGGCGCGAGCACCAGAAAGTACCGCTCCTGTATTGCCATCCATGCCAGAGCAGGTTCAATACACGAACGCTAAAGTTCTTCTTGTTGGCGAGAGTGGTGCGGGGAAGACAGGGCTGTCGAAGGTGCTGGCGGGTGAGGAGTGGCAGCCGAGCGATTCGACGGTCGGCGCGTGGGCGACGCAGTGGAAGCTGCCGGTGGATTCCAAAGACGGCATGGAGCGGGAAATCTGGCTGTGGGATTTTGGGGGGCAGGCGGATCAGCGTCTGATCCACCAGCTCTACATGGACGAGACTGCGCTGGCGGTGCTGGTCTTCGACGGGCAGAAGGAAGACACCTTCGAGACGCTGGGGCAGTGGGATCGAGATCTCACGCGCGCCTCGCGCAAGCCGTTCTCCAAGCTGCTGGTCGCCGGTCGCGTGGACGCCGGGGGCTTGCGCGTCAGCCGCAGTCAGGTCGAAGCCTTCGCGCGCGAGCGCGGCTACACGCAGTTTCTCGAAACCAGCGCGAAGCAGAACATCTGCTGCGAAGACCTCCGGCAAGCCATCCTCGGCGGCATCCGCTGGGAGGACATTCCGTGGCGCTCCTCGCCGCTGCTCTTCAAGCGGCTCAAGGAGGAGATCGTCAGCCTCAAGGACGAGGGGCGCGTGCTGATGCGCTTCAACGAGCTGCGCGAGACGCTGCAACTGCGTCTCGCAGGCGAGGGCGCGCGCTTCACCAATGAAGAACTGAAAGCCGTGGTGAGTCTGCTGGCAGGCCCCGGCGTGGTGTGGGAGCTGAAGTTCGGCAGTTGGGTACTGCTCCAGCCCGAGCGTATTAACGCCTACGCGCAAGCAGTGATCCAGACGATGCGCGAGGACGAGCACGAGCGCGGATGCCTGCCGGAGGAACGCGTCTTGAAGGGCGACCTCAAGTACCACTCCTCCGCCGAGCGTCTAGGGGCTGATGAGGAGCGGTTTGTACTGCTCGCCATGCACCAGACGCTCGTCGAGCGCGGACTCTGCCTGCGCGAACATACTGACACGGGGCCGCTGCTCATCTTCCCCAGCTACTACCGGCGTGAGCGGCCGGAGCTGGTGGGCCACCCGGCGGTGCTCGTGAGCTACCGCTTCAACGGCTTCCTCGACGACATCTACGCCACGCTGGTCGTCCGCCTGCACCACACGCGCCCCTTCGAGCAGGATCAGCTCTGGCGCTACGCCGCAGACTTCAAGACGCTCACCGGCAAACAACTCGGCGTGAAGATGACCCGCCGCGCGGAAGGCGCGGGCGAGCTGGAAGTCTATTTCGATCCGGCCATCGAGGTCGGGGAGAAGATCATCTTCAGCAAGTACGTCCACGAGCACCTGTTGCAGAGCGCAAGTGATGTGGTGCGGCTGCGCTATTACGTCTGCCCGCACTGCGGGACGCCGGTGGAAAACCGGGAAGTGGCGATGCGGAAACTTGAGGAGGGCAAGAAAGACATCCTCTGCGTCAACTGCGAGAAGCGCGTCCCGCTCTGGGATCAACTTGAGGAGATGTTCGCCAGCCCGGAGATGAAGGAGCACGTGCGCCAACTTCGGGAGCAGTCAGCCGTCGTGCTCGACAACGAGAGCAAGGATCGCGCTCTAGTCGGCGACGTGATCTCGACGGTGGCGCTCGCCGGGCAGATCAGCCGGGAGTTCAACGTGAGCGACCACGGCATCGACATGGAGATCGAGTTCAAGTCAGACGACGGCGAGGCGACGGGTCGGAAGTTGTACCTGCAACTGAAGTCTGGCGACTCCTACCTCCGCAAGCGTAGACGCGACGGCGCGGAAGTCTTCACCATCAAGGACGAGCGCCACGCGCGCTACTGGATGGAGCAGGCGTTCCCCGTGCTGCTGGTCGTCCGCAACTCCGAGGGCGAGGTGCGCTGGATGGAAGTGCGCGACTACCTGAAGCGCGCGAGTGACGGCGGCAAGAAAGCCGTGAAGCAGATCGTCTTCGCGGGGGAGCGCCTGGACGTGATGAGCGTGCGCCGCTGGCGGGATAAGTTGCTGCGCTAAAGTTTATCGTCGAATCCGGTGTCGGGCGCGACGGTCATAGCTAGCGGGCGAGGGGGGGGCGGGAGGTGAGCCGGGGCGGTAGCGGCGGCGCGTTTATCGCCTCCCCGGGTTGATCCCGTTTCCCCGCATCTTTCGCGTTATATGCCAGAGGTGGATTTTATGGCAATCAACGCGAAGCTGTTACATCGCCCGTCGGATCGGGGCCTGTTCCGGGCCGCGGCGATCCTCTTCCCGCTCGTCGTCCTGGCCGGCTACTTCAAGTCCTACTATTTCAGCGCGTTCTTCGACGTGAGGCCGGTCGCCAACGCACTCGTCCACGCGCACGGCCTGGTGATGACGCTGTGGGTCGTTTACTTCACGGCGCAGATCTCGCTGATCCGCACGAAGAACGTCAGGCTGCACATGACCATGGGGATGGCGGGCGTCGCACTGGCCGCAGTCGTCGTCGTCGTCGGGCTCGCGACCGCTTACGACGCGCAGCTCGTGCGGGGGGCGGCTCCCGCCGGGATACCCCCCCACTCGTTCTTCCTGATCCCGGTGTTGGACATGATCCTGTTCGTCGTCTTCTTCGCCGGGGCCATCTATTACCGCAAGCGCCCGGCGGAGCATAAGACCCTGATGTTGATGACGGCGATCAACTTCATGCCGGCCGCGCTCTCGCGGACGCCCATGGTGCCGGCGCAGTTCATGCTCCACTGGGCGTTCGGCGTCCCTGCTCTCGTCGCGCTCGTCTGCCTCGGCTGGCACACGGCGAAGCACTGCCGGCTCAACAAAGTCTTCGCCGCCGCCGTGCTGCTTCTAATAGCGGCGCACCCGCTGCGACTCGCCCTCGCCGGCTCGAAAATCTGGCTCCAGTTTGCCGCCTGGCTCGCCCCGTAGCGGCCGCCGCCCCCGCGCCCACTAACTGACGCGGCACGACCGGCCCCGGAGACTTCGGGCGCGGTCTCCGTAGCCAGGAAAAAGATAGCGACTAAAGAGCGCCGCGCCGGCTCTGTGTACAGAGCCGGCGCGGCGCGTGCGTCCGGCGCGTCGCCTGATCGTTCGCAACCGTCGCGCGTGCGGACGAACCTGTAAAGAAAAATTCTCTTGCCCGCGCGCGCCCGCACGGTCTAGAGTTGCCGCGCCGGTTCCACATCAACAAGCAGCCTTGCACACCGCGCGAACCGGCGTCGTCAACACAAACTTTACCCACCCGTCCCAACTCGCCGCGCGCCCGCGCGGCACATAACACCTCACCGTGAGATCGCGGGTCGTGATCTGCGTTCTCGGCACATTCTCTCTGTGCGCGCGCGGGTCGTGCCCTGCGCGTCCCTGTTAGCCGTCCGCTTGTTGCGCCGAGGAGACTTCACATGAGAACTTTTCGCAAACGCCTCGCCCTCTTCCTCTCACTCACGCTGCTCGCCCTGCTCACCTACACCTCGCCGCTCAGCCCGCGCGCGCAGGCGCAGACCTTCAACGAGACTTTCGAGAGCGGCACGAAGACCGCCTACGCCGCGGCGGACGTGCAACTCGCCACGGGCTTCTGGAACTTCAACGACGCTTTGATCGGCAACCTCTCGACGGATCGCAAAACGGGCGCGGCTTCCGCGCGCATCCGCAACGCGGGCTCCCTGTCGATGGACTTCAACGTGCCGAGCGCGGGCACGGTCACAGTCCAGCACGCCGTCTTCGGCACGGACGGCGCGTCGTCCTGGGAGCTGTGGGCTTCGACGAACGGCGGCTCGTCTTACGTCAAGGTCGGCAACACCATCAGCACGACCTCGACCGCGCTCGCGACCGCGACCTTCACGGTCAACTCGTCGAGCCCGGTGCGCTTCTCCGTCCGCAAAGTGTCGGGCGGGGCGAACCGCATCAACGTCGACAACTTCACGATCTCGTCCGGCTCCGCGCCGCCCGCCGCCAGCGAGCACCTGACGATGGGCAACCCGACGGGCGCCGCGGTGAACACCGCTCAGCCGGACAACTACCTGCTCGACAAGCCGCAGTACGCCGCCGGCTACAGCCGCGACCTCGGCCGCCCGAACTGGGTGAGCTGGCGCCTGTCGAGCGTGTGGCTCGGGAGCACGCCGCGCCAGGACGACTTCCGCAACGACACGACGCTCCCGGCGGGCTGGTATCAGGTGCAGGCGACCGATTACACTGGCTCCGGCTTCGACCGCGGTCACCACTGCCCGTCCGCCGACCGCACGCTGAACGTGCCGGACAACTCCGCGACCTTCCTGATGACGAACATGATGCCGCAAGCGCCGGACAACAATCAGGGTCCGTGGGCGGCGCTCGAAACCTACTGCCGCACGCTCGTCAGCCAGGGCAACGAAGTCTACATCGTCATGGGCGGCGCGGGCTCCGGCGGCACGGGGTCGAACGGCGGTGTGACGACGACCGTCGCCGCGGGTCACGTCGCCGTGCCGGCGAAGACGTGGAAGGTCATCCTCGTGCTGCCGGACGCGGGCGGAAACGACGTGGTGCGCGTGACGACCTCTACGCGCACCATCGCCGTCATCATGCCGAACGCGCAGGGCATCAGGACGAACACCTGGCAGAGCTTCCGCGTGAGCGTCGATCAGGTCGAACAGTTGACGGGCTACGACTTCTTCTCGAACGTGCCCGTCGCCACGCAGAGCGTCATCGAGGCGCGGGTTGACAACCAGTGACGCGCGCGACGTAAAACGGAGGCCGCCCGCCGCGTCGCGAGCCGCGGCGGGCGGCCGCTCAACGGATCGCACGGGAAGAAGATGAACGAAAAGGCGTACCGCGTGGGCACGATCAACCTGGCGATCTACGTCGTGGGTCGCAGCCCCGGCGGCGACTGGCTCGGCGTCTCGACGCGCGTCGTCGAGACATAGAGACCTTCGCAAGACCGTAGGGGCAGGGCTCGTCCCTGCCCGCTCGGGCGCGAAGGCGCGAAAGTATGAATCGTGATCATTAAACGATGAGTGATCACGGATCGGTTGAGCGACCTGTCGGTCGCTGCGGGCGGGGACGAGCCCTGCCCCTACAATTCTGTTCGGGGCTCTTAAGTTCTTGTAAGTCTCCGAAAGTTCGCGGGCGGCTGCGCGTGCGCCCGGCATAGGTGGCCAAGTGCTCATGAAAAAAACTCAGACGCTCATCGCGCTGCTGATCGCGTTCTCGTTCCTGCCGCGCGCGCGCGAGGCGAGCGCGCAAAGCGAGGGGCCGCGGCGCGGCATCACGGCGGAGGACTACTACTCGTTCGAGTTCCTGGGCGACCCGCACCTGTCGCCCGACGGCAGGTGGGTCGCCTACGTCTTGACGACGGTCGATCAGAAACAGAACCGCCGCGTCTCGAACATCTGGCTCGCGGCTGTCGACGGCGGCCGCGAGCCGCGGCAGTTCACGGCGAGCCCGCAGTCGTCCAGCTCGCCGCGCTGGTCGCCCGACGGCCGCTCGCTCGCCTTCCTCTCCGCGCGGCCCGAAGCGGCGGGCGTCTCGCCTTCCGCGCCGCCCGCGCCACAGGCGTCGCCGGGCGTGCCTGCCACTACGAGCCAGTCGGGCACGATTGGCGCGGCGCAGACGCCGATGCCTTCGACGAGTCCGGCGGGCTCGCCGCCGACGCCGACGACGCCGGGCGTCTCCAGCGCGCAGGCGACGGCGAGCGCCCCGGAGACCCCGCGCACGCAGGTCTACTTGCTGCCGCTCGACGGCGGCGAGGCGCGCCGCGTGACGAACCTGCGCAACGGCGTGTCGAGCTTCCAGTGGTCGCCCGACGGCACGCGCCTCGCGCTCCTGAGCCGCACGGGGCCGAGTGACACGAAAGCCCCGTCGAGCGACGTGCGCCACTACAAGCACCCCTCCTACAAGTTCAACGACACGGGCTGGTTCGACGACAAGCGCAGCCACGTCTTCGTCGTCGATGTCGCGACCGGGGCGTCGCGGCAGATCACTTCGGGCGACGACTGGAACGACACGGACCCGCAGTGGTCGCCCGACGGGAGACGGATCGCCTTCGTCTCCGACCGCACCGGCAAAGCCTTCGACGAGAGCCGCAACACCGACGTGTGGGTCGTCAACTCGGACGGCACGGGCGCGCTCACAAAGATTTCAGATCACGACGAATCCGACGCTGGCCCGCGCTTCTCGCCCGACGGCAAGTGGATCGCGTTCACGGGCGAGTTGCGTGATCGTGATCACCCGAAAATCTTTCTCGCGCCCGCGTCGGGCGGCGCGCCGTCGAAGTTGGCCGCGCGCGCGCTCGATCTCATCCCGTCGGGGCTCGAATGGGCAGAAGGCGGGCGCTCGATCTTCTTCGAGACGGGCGTGAAGGGCGAGTACCAGCTCTTCCGCGTGGACGTGCAGAGCGGCGAAGTCCGTCAGGTGACGACGGGCGCGCGGGCGGTGAGGAACGTGGACATCAACGACGCGGCGCGGAAGATGATCTACACCGCCAACGACTTCAAGCGCCTCGACGATCTCTACGTCGCCGGCCTCGACGGGAAGAACGAGAGGCAGATCACGCGGCTGAATCAAAGGCTCTGGGGTCAACTGCAACTCCAGGACGTGGAGCGCTTCACCTACAAGAGCGCTGACGGCTGGGACGTGGACGGCTTCCTCGTCAAGCCTCTGGGCTGGCAGGAGGGCAGGAAGTACCCGTTGATCTTGAGCGTCCACGGCGGGCCTGCCGGCCAGTACGGCGTCGACTGGTATCAGGAGTTTCAGGTCTACGCGGCGAAGGGGTGGGCCGTCCTGTTCACGAACCCGCGCGGCTCGACCGGCTACGGGCAGAAGTTCGAGCGCGGCATCGAGGGCGAGTGGGGGGGGAAGGACTACCAGGACGTGATGAACGGGGTGGACGCCGCGCTCGCGCGCTACCCGTGGATCGACCGCGAGCGCCTCGGCGTGACGGGCGGCTCTTACGGCGGCTTCATGACGAACTGGATCGTCGGCCACACGAACATCTTCAAGGCCGCCGTCACGCTGCGCAGCGTCACGAACTTCGTCTCGGACGAGGGCACGCGCGACGGGGCCTACGGGCACTCGCCCGACTTCGGCGGCGATCTCTTCGAGCGGTTCGATCTCTACTGGGATCGCTCCCCGCTCAAGTACGCGAAGAATGTTAAGACGCCGATCCTCATACTCCATTCGGATAACGACTTCCGCGTGCCGCTGGAGCAGGGCGAGCAGTGGTTCCGCGCGCTGAAGCACTACGGCGCGACCGCCGAGTTCGTCATCTTCCCGCGCGAGAACCACAACCTCACGCGCACGGGCGAGCCGAAGCACCTCGTCGAGAGCATGAACTGGCAGCTCTACTGGTTCGACCGCTACCTCAACGGCAACACGGCCGCCGTCCCGCCCGACGCGAGGTAGAGGTGATGAGCACTGAGCACTGAGTACTAAGTCGCCGGACGAGCGCCCCGGGTGTTAACCGCGCGGGTTTTCAACCCCCCGGCGGTTAATAGTCGGGGCGCTCCTCTATCTTCACGCGCCGTCGCCGCCCCTCTCCCTAAAACGGGTCGGCACAACATAGTGCGTGCGGGGCACTACCCACGCGCACTATTTTGTGGTAGATTGCGCGCGAATGATGTGACCGCCCGGCTCGCGGGCCGCCTGCCGTGATTTGCCCCATGCAGAAGCTGATCCTCGCCGTCGCCTTCCTGATCGTCGCGAGCTGCGCCCCAGCCCGCGGTCAAACCAGCCGACCCCGCCCCGACGCGAAACGCCGCCCGGCGGACGCGCCGCTCGTCTTCCTCGACAGCACGAGGGAGCGCGACGGGCTCAAGGGGCCAGTGCGCCGCGTCGAGACGGAAGTCGTGAAGGTGGACTTCGACCGGGGCACGCGGGTCGAGCAGCGGCGCTCGCTCCTGGAGCGCACCCTCTACGACGAGAGCGGGCGGCGCGTCGAGAACCAGACCTACCCGGTCGTCGGCGAGGCGCGCGGCGACGAGATTCACAAGTACGACGCGCAGGGCAACCTCGCGGAGACGGTCGTGCGCGACGCGCGGGGCGCGACGCTCAGCCGCACGGTCTACGAGTACGAGTTCGACGCCTTCGGCAACTGGGTGAAGATGACCGCCTCGGTCGCCGTCGTGAGCGCGGGCAAAGCGGGCTACGAGCCCGTCGAGGTGACCAGCCGCAGCATCACCTACTACCAGACCGACGAAGGCGTCGGCGCGAACACGCCGACCGCCGCGGGGGCGCAAGTCGCCGCCGCCGCGAGCGCGAACCCCGCGGCCAAGGGCGCGGGCGGCCAGGGGCCGCGCGAGGTCTCACGCGCGGCGGGCGACGAAGTGCGTGAGTTGGAGGTCGGCCTGCTGAACGACCGCGCCACGTCGCTGCCCAAGCCCGCCTTCGTGGTGACGGGGAAGCGGCTCGACGAGCCCGTCACCGTGTCGGTCGAAGTCGTCGTGGACGAGGCGGGGCGCGTCGTCGAGGCGCGCGCGAAGAACGGCCCGCCAGCGCTGCGTGAAGCCGTGGAGACCGCGGCGCTACGCGCGACGTTCCGGCCCTTTAACGTGGAGGGCCGCCCGGTCAGGGCGCGCGGGACGATGAGCTTCGCTTTCAACTTCTCGCCGTGAGGTGGCGGGGCGGCACGGTTCACGACCCGGCGGTCGAGAGTTTGAAAACGCGAGGGCATACGGGGAAGCAGGAAGTGGAAAACGTAGAGCGCACGCAGTTCGTGGTCTTAACGGGTCATCTGGACGACCGCCCTTTGCCCGATCTCGTCAGGACGTTGCGGGCACAGAGGAAGTCTGGGCGGTTGCAGGTCGAGTACCCGGACGCGCCCGGCTCCTTCTTCTTCGAAGAAGGTCAGCTCGTCGACGCGCAGCTCGGTTCCCTGCGCGGCGTCGAAGCCCTCTACGCCGCGCTCTCCCTGCGCGGCGCGTCCTTCAACTTCAACCCGCTGGTGCGCCCGCCAGAGCGCAGCATCGACCGGCAGGGGCAGAAGTTCATCAGCGATCTGGTGGAAGCCCCGCGCCGCGAAGGTCTCTCGGAGATCAGGGTCGCGGGCAGGGAACTGCACGCGCCGCAGTCCGTGCCGCACGAGTTGCCGCCCGCGCCGCAGAACGCGCTCGTGCGACTTGAGCCCGCGGCGGCCGCGGCGCTGACCGCCCCGCTCGAAGCGCGGCTCGACGCGGTGGAGTCGGCCATCGTCTCCGCCTCGCGGCGCTTCTCGCGCGAGCGTCTGATCTACCTGATGGTCATCGCGTTTCTGTCCGGGCTCGCCTCGATCACGGCGCTGCAAGTTATCTTCACGCCCCGCGAGTCGTCGCCCGCGGCCGGGGTCGCGCAGACGAATCCGAAGCCCGCGGCCGCGGACACACCGGGCGGCGCGGCGGCCGCGGACGCGGCGCGGACGACGGCCGACGCGGCGGCGACTACTCAAGGGGCGGGGGCCACAGCCAGGGTCGAGACCGGGCGCGCCGCGCCGCCGCAGCCTGCGGGCGCGTCGAAGAAGGCCGAGCCCGCCGCGAAGCAGGCGCAAGCCGCCCCGCCGCCCGCGCAGTCTGCCGCCGTCCCGCAGACGGACGCGCGCAAGGCGGCGGCGCAGGACGCGCCGGCGCGCGGCGGCTACGTCGTCCACGTCCTGATGGAAGTGAAGGACGGGCGCGTGGCGGAGGCGCGCGTGCTCAACCCCCGACCCGGCGCGGGCGCGTACGAGGCGCTCGCGTTGCGCATGGCGCGCCAGCGCCGTTACCCAGACACCTTCACCGGCGGCGACACGTGGAAGATCACGGTGAAGCCCTGACGGTAAGCGCCGCGCGCGAGAGATCGCCCGCGGCGCTTTTACACGAACCGCGCGGGGCGCTCGGACGAGTGATGCTGTTCATCCAGAACAACAACCTGGCGATCTCGCTCGACGAGGGCGCACGCCTCCGCCTGCTCGAAGCGCTCGCGGCGCGCGGGCACGCCCCGCTCGTCCGCGCGTCGCGCCGTCGGCGCTTCGAGCTGCTCGTCGGCGGGGGGGCGGAAGACGGGGCGGCGGGGTCGGCGGCCGCGGAACTGGAGCGGCGTTGCGCCGCGCGGCGCGAGTCGCGCCCGGCCGGCGGCGCGTACACGCCGGGCGATCTCTTCTGCGCGAGCGATTGCGTGTTCTTCGTCGTCTTCGGCGAGTCGGCGGGGGAGGGGTTGAGCGCAGGCGTCGTCTACAGCATCGAGACGACCGAGCCGCTGCTCAAGCTCGACCGCTTCTGCCGCGACGTGCGCGAGGCTCTGATCAGGATCGAGGGGGGCGAGGACGGCGAGGCGCGGGCTGAGGCGCGGGGGCCTCACGAGCTGCCGTGCTGGAAGGCGCGCTCTGTCCAGTCGTCTCAGGGGCTGGCGCGCTTCATCGCCATCCAGCCGACGGACTTCGCCGTCGCCGCGCGCTGCCGCGGCGGCGCGCGCGAGTTCCTGCGCGCCTCGGAGTTGATGGAGAGTCAGGCGGTGCGGCTCTTCCTGCGGCGCGTGCAGGAGATGCGGCGCGAGGGCTACACGCCGCGCCGCCTGCTCGCGGAGGCGGTCGCCGCGGGCGGCGTCTCGGTCGAGCGGATGCTGGACGCGGGGCTGCTGGAGCGCGAGGTGCGCGTGAGCTGCCGCAAGTCTGGGCACGCGCTGTTTGATCTGCCGACGCCCGACTCGCTCGCCGCGATCACGATCAGCAAGGCGAAGTGCAGCCTGTGCGCCGCGCCCGTCGCCGACGAGGTGGTCGAGGAGACGATCAACCCGACGTGGCTCGCCGTCACGCTGCTCGAAGACGGCACGTGGCTCAACAACCGCGTCTACAAGATCATCCGCTCTCTGGGCGTGCCCGACAGCGAGATCGCGACAGGCCCCGCCTCGCCGCACGGCGAGTCGTACATCGCGGCGGAGGTCTGCGGCAAGTCCTTCCTCTTCGTCACGCGGGACGGCGATCTGACGCCGGCGTTCGCGCGCCGCGTCGTCGAGACGGTCGCCGAGACCGAAGCCGCGCACCTCGTCGCCGTCACGACCGGCGCGGTCGAGGACGAAGGGCGCTTGCGCCTCTACGAGTTCGCGTGGCGGAGGGCGCGCGACGGGAGAGATTTAGACGTCACGCTCGCCGAAGGGCTCGCGGCGGCGCGCCCGGAGATCGAGCGGGCCTTCGGGCGCGCCGTGCACCGCGAGCTGGCGCGCCGACTCTTCACGCTCGACGCGCCGCTCGGCTTCGGCGCGTCCAACTTCGTGCTCGACTGGTTCAACCTCACCCGCGCCCCGGGCGCGAAGGGCAGCGAGGCGGGCGCGCCCATGCCCCTCTTCCCCGAACTCGATCAGCGCGTCGCGTCTTAACGCGGCCGCGTGCGCTCGGTCTGGTGCGGGCGGCTCCACAGCAACTGGCCGTCGCGCGGATCGACGCCGACGATTGCGTCGTACATGAAGGCGACGAGCTCGTCCTGCCCGCCGACGTTGATGAGGAGCGGCGTGGAGGGCGAGTTGCGGAAGTCGTGCCGCTTCCAGACGACGCGCCCGTCCCTCTGATCGAAAGCCACGAGGGCGCCGCCCGCGCCGCCGACCTGCATGATGACGGTGTCGCGGTAGGCGGTCGGGCTACAGGCGTAGCCGTTGACGCGGAGCGTCCCCTGAAACTCGCCCAACAGATCGTGCCTCCAGACGAGCTTTCCCGAAGCGCGATCCAGCGCGTGGAGCTTGCCCGTCGCCCCGTCGACGAAGACGCGCCCGCCTGAGACGAGCGGCGTCGCGTGCGGGCCGGGGCCGTTCTCCATCGAATAGTCGGGCGAGAACGGCGCGTCGTAGGCGTACTCCCAGAGGGTCTTGCCGCTCGCGGCGTCGAGGGCGACGGCGACCTCCTGCGTCCCGCGCCGGTACATCGTAAACAGCCGGCCGCCTTCCGCCGCGATGGCCGAATAGCCTTCGCCGAGTTCGCGAGCCCACAGCCGCCGCGGCCCCGTTTCGGGCCACGAGGCCGCGAGCCCCTTCACGTCGGATTTGAAATCCCTGCGCGCCCCGCCCCACTGGGGCCATTCCAGCGTTTGCGCCGAAGCCAAAGGTGCGACGCACGCGAGGCACAGCAGCAGCGCGACACGGGGCGCGACGCGGACGCGCAGAGCCGGGTTCTGATTCTTCATCGTCTACCGCCCCGCGCCTTCCGGCTTTGGCTTCTCGAAGAGCGACGGCGGGACCTCGCCGTTAAGGATGATCGACTCGACGCTCGAAGAGAGCGAAGGCTCGGCAGGAGCGGGCAATCGGCGGCGAGATGCCCCGCCGCGCGGCGGACGGCGGCGCGGATGATAGCAGGTGCGGGCTTGAATCGGGCGAGACGCGGGCGGGGCAGAAAAGTGATGAGTACAGAGTGGAAGACAAATGCTTTAACTCGGTACTCCGTACTCATCACTCGGTACTCATCACTTTTCTCTATCGGCGAAGATCGAGCCGACGCGGCGGAAGCGTTCCTCGCTCGCGCGCACCTGCTTGAGGAAGCCGGGCATGTTCGTTGCAGTCCACTCAGCGATCCGCGGCTGCCGACCGTCGGCGTCCGTCAAGCCGTACTCGCGCGCCAGCGTCCACGAGCCGAAAACTTTGCCCGACTTCTTCAGCACCTTCGGATCGGCCGCGAGCGCCGCGACGCCGCGGCCGACGAGCAGCGGCGTCTCCGACTCGATGAAGGAAGGGTGTTTCTTCGCGCCGTCGCGCCAGTTCTCCTCGGTCACGCCGAGGTGTTCGAGCATCGCCTCGGAGCGCAGGAAGCCCGGCGAGACGGCGACCGCCGCGACACGGTGGCGTCGCAGCTCCTCGGCAAACGCGAAGGCGAGGCGGATGACCGCGGCCTTGACGAAGTCGTAGAAGAATTGACCGCGGTAGTAGAGCCCGTCGCCGTCCGTGATCTCGACGACGAGCCCGCGCTTCTGCCCGACCATCAGGGGCACGCCGTGGCGGCTCGTGATGACGTGCGAGAGCACCGCGCGCTCGATCATCTTGAGACCCTTTTCGAGCGAGCACTCCCAGAAGGGCTTGCCCCACTCGGTCAGGTGGTCGCCGCCCCACACGTCGTTGACGAGCACGTCGAGGCGACCCTGCTCGCGCTCGACGCGGCGGAAGAGCGCGCGCACCTCCCGCTCGTCGGTGTGATCGACCCGCGCGTGAACGCCTACGCCGCCGTGCGCCGAGACCATCTCGGCCGTCTCTTCAATCGTCTCCGGGCGCGCATCCGGGTCGAAGGCGTTCGCCTTCGTCCTCCTCTTCGCGATCCTTTTACCGCGCACGCTCCGGCCCGTGCAGTAGACAGTAGCGCCCGCCTCGCCGAGCGCGCGGGCGATGCCGCGGCCCGCCCCGCGCGTCGCGCCCGCCACCACCGCGACCCTGCCTTCGAGCGATCCGGTCTTGCGTCCCATCGCGCCCTCCCGTCAGCGCGCCGCCGCCGCCCCGCCCCGCGCGGGCCGTTCCTCTCCGAGGTACTGCCTGCCGCGCCGCGCGATCCCCTCCAGCCATTCGACGTGCCGCTCCACGCCCGTCCTCATCCACTTCATCGAAGGGATGACGTTCTCCGCGAAGTGCTTGATTAGATCGGGCCGGCGGCCGTCGTAGTCCGTGAATCCGTACTCACGCGCCAGCTCGTAGGAGCTAGTGATGTCACCCGTGCGTTCCATGACTTTCCGATCCTGCGCGAGCGCGGCGACGGCGCGGCCGATGAAGAGCGGCGACTCGGATTCGAGGAAGTTCGCGTCCTTCTTCGCGCCGTCGCGCCAGTTCTCTTCGGTGACGCCGAAGTGTTCGAGCATGAACTCCGCGCGCAGGTAGCCCGGCGTGATCGCCACGGCCGCGACGCGGTGCTTGCGCAAGTCCTCCGCCAGCATCACGGCGAGCCCCTTCAACGAAAACTTGACGAGCTGCGCCAGGATGTTGCCCCCGCAGAAGAGCAGATCGAACTCGGTCACTTCGACGATCAGACCGCGCCGCCGCCTGATCATGAGCGGCGCGGCGTACCTGGCGGTGATGACGTGCGAGAACAGCGCGTTCTCTAAGATCGCCACGCCGTTCGTCAGATCGGTCTCGCAGAGGGAAGTCCACCCGGCCATCCTCATGTCCGTGCCCGCGACGTTGTCCGCGAGCACGTCGAGTCGCCCCTGCTCCCTCTCGACGCGCTCGAAGAGGGCGCGCACTTGCGCCTCGTCCGTGTGATCGACCTGCGCCGCGATGCCGACGCCGCCCGACTCGTTGACCATCCCCGCGGTCTCTTCGATGGTCTCCGGCCTGCCGTAGGGCGAAGGGTGGCCTTCGACGCTGCGACCCGTGCAGTAGACGGTCGCGCCCGCCTCGCCGAGCGCGCGCGCGATGCCGCGCCCCGCGCCGCGCGTCGCGCCCGCCACCACCGCCACCTTGCCTTTCAAACTCGCCATCACGCGCCTCCTTCTCCGACTTGCGGCAAGTTTACCGAAAACGCGGTCGGGTAGTCTTGGCGTTTTTTGATGCGGGACGGGAGAACCCCCGCCGCCGGCTTAAGAGAGGCGGCAGCTCCCGGGCGAGGCGTGCGTGAGCTTGCGAAACTGTTTGTAGAAGCGCCCGAGATCGTTGTAGCCCACGTCCCCGGAGACCTCGATGATCTTCTCGCCGCGCGCGAGGCGGAGCATCGCGTCGCTCGCGCGGAGCTGGCCGCGGTACGCGTGCGGCGGCATCCCGTAGTCGCGCTTGAACTGCCGCGTGAGGTGCGCGTGCGAGACCCGGAGGCCCGCGGCGATCCGCGCGATGGACGAATCCGGATCGCGGTAAGACTCGTCGAGCGCGCGCTTGGCTCCGAGGGAGAGCGGAGACGGGCGCGTGCACCGCTCGACGGTGCGGCTCGCGCGGCCCGCCGTGAGAGCTTCGAGTACTTCAATCGGGTTCGACGCGCGCGCTCGCTCGTCAACTTCGACGAGCGCCGAACGGCTCTCGCGCCCGTGGGGGACGCGACCCGCGGCGGCGACGCCGACCCAATAACTCCGCACGTCTTCGAGCACGATCTCCGTGATCGAGTGGGGCGCGTACAAGAGCCCGAAGCAGCGCGGCTCGACGCGGACGCGCGCGCCGTCCTGCACGTAGTAAACTTCGCCCGCGCTCAGCCGGTGCAGCTCGAAGAGCCAGCCGCCGCCCGAGACGACGCAGCCCTCCAGCCGCCCCTCGACCTCCATCTCCTCCTCGATCCACACGAGCCCGCCCGGCAGCGTCTCGACCCTCCGCCGCGAGCGCACCACGCCGCCGCCGCCCGGAAGGCGCAAGACGTGCTGAGAGACTTCCGGGGCGACGCCGACAACGCGCCCGCGTTCTTCGTGCGAAGAATGGCGCGCGCGTTCGTCGCGTGCGGTGGATGAAGTGGCGCGGCTCATGCTTCGGTTCCTTCAGTCGTCATGGCTGCGGCCGCCGGCGCGCCGCGGCAGGAGCAGCGCGACGCTCGTCAGGATGAGCGCGCCGCCGAGGGCGGTGCGCGCCGTCAGCGACTCGCGGAGCACGAGCGCGCCGAGCACGACGGCGATGAGCGGTTCGGGGATCGACATCAGCAGCAGCTTCATCGCGCCCATGCGGCGCAGCAGCCAGTAGTTCAGACCGAACGCGGCGACCGAGCCGACGAGCGAGAGGTACAGGAGCGAGGCGGTCGCGGTCGGCGTCCAGCGGAAGTGTAGCGGGTTGCCCTCGCGCGCGAAACCGAAAGCGAGGAGCGGGATCATGGCGGAGAGCATCTGCCCCGTCATCAGCGTCAGCGGATCGAGGTGGCCGCCGCGCGCCTTGACGATGACGTAGGCGAGCGCGACGCAGATCGCGCCGCCCGCGACCGCCGCCGAGCCCGCGAGCGCAGTCCACCCGGCGACCCTCAACTGATCGGAGAAGATGACCGCGACCCCGACGACGCCGAGCGCCAGCGCGCCGAGCTTCGCCATCGTGAACCGCTCTTCGGGCAGGAGGTAGTGTGCGAAGGCCAGCCCGAAGACCGGGGTGGCCGCTTGCAGCACCGCCGTCAGCCCCGAAGGGATGAACTGCGCGCCCCAGAAGAGCAGCGCGTAGTTGCAGCCCAGCAGCAGCAGCCCTGTCCCCGCGACGAACGCGAGGTCGCGACCGCGCCGCGGGAATTTCGCGCGCCGCGCGACGACGAAGGGCAGCAGCACCGCCACCGCCACCGCCAGCCTGATCCCGGCGAAGCTCACCGGGGGCAGGTCGCGCAACCCCAGCTTGATGAAGAGCCAGACCGTGCCCCACACGCAGCACACGACGACCCACACGATCACCACCCTCATCGCGCGCCCCGCAATCCGTTCATGCCCGCCCGCCCGTGTCTCCGCATCGACCGCGCCGCCGTTCTAAATGATCCACGCGTGTAAGCGCGAACGAGTCGACGACATCGAAGCAAGGATTCCCACGCATTGAATCATAGAATCATAAGCTCGCCGGTTGGATCGTCCACTAAAGACGAGGGGCGCGTGACGCCCAAGCGATCCCGCGCCGGGCGAGTCGCGTTAAATCTACACCGCGGGGGAGTAGGGTGGAAGCCTGAACGCCGGGCCGCCGAGTTGACCGGGCCGTCAGGCGCGCTCTCGGCTCAAACATCACTACGTATCTGCCTATCGGGGCTGCGGCGAGGGCGACACGGAAACAATGCACCGGGTGTTCGATTCCAGTAACCCGCCCGCGCCGCCGGGACGCCCGCCGACAGTGCCGAAGCCCGGCTGTTAACACTTGTACGCCGCCGCGACGGCTGAGCCGGCAGGGCACGATAGTTGCCACACTGACGAATGACTCCCACTAATCAACTCTCTCCGACGGTGTGTGTAGTCGTTAACCGAAATGCTGAATAAGTGAAATCTAACTTCAAGGAAAGGGTTGAACCATGAAAAAGTTACTTCTGCTGAGCGTCGCCGCGCTGCTTCTGGCCGGCTCGACCGAGGCGTTCGCGCAGGGTCGCATCCGCGGCGTACGCAACAACGACCGTCAAGACCGCCGGCGCGTCCTGCGGGGGATTCGCTCCGGGCAGATCACGCGCGAAGAGGCCCGTCAGATACGCGAACGCGAGCGGCAGATTCGCGCCGAGCGGCGCGTCTATCGCGCGGACGGCACGATCACGCGCGAGGAGCGGCGCGAGATTCGCCGCGACGAGCGCGGACAGGATCGCTACATCCGCCAGCAACGCCGCGACGACGACCGCCGCCCTCGCTACAACAACGTCCGCAATGATCGTAGGCGCGGCAACGGCTACTACCGGCGCGGGGCCGGCTCGCCGAGCCACCCGGTCTTCGGGAGGCGCAACCGCTATTAACAGGGGCGTCTACGATTGCCATCTCGGCAGAGAGGCCGCGTGCGTTCGGCGCACGCGGCCTCTCTTTTTGGCAGCCGCTCAGTAACGACGGCGCCGAATTCAGACAGCCCGCGTCGCGGGGGGCGGCGTGAGAAGGCTCACATCGCCGCGTCCGGTCGAACGGCCCGCCGGGCGCGCCACGGGGCGCTCACCTTCGCTTCGGGGGAAGAGTCTCCCCGCACTTCTGGCAGGGCACCGCCTCGTTCTTCTTCTCCTTCGGCACGATCTGTTTCCGCCCACACTTCGGGCACCGCCGCGCCAAAGTCTCGGCCACCGTGTGAGCGATCACCCAAGAGAATATCGGATTCATAGCGCCCTCAGTGCAGAACTCGCCTCTTTACTATCCCGCCGCTCACGTCAGAGATCGGGTGGACGATAATAAAGGGGGCTTCGTCTATCTCCCTGGCAATGTTCTTAACATTCCCGATTTCCAGCCGTGTCACGACGCAATACAGAATATCCTGCTCCGCCCCCGACCGGCCGCCCCGGCCCCTGTAGACCGTGACGCCGCGGTTCAAGTCGCGGATGATCGCCGCCTTGATCTCCTCGCTCCTGTCGGAAACAATGATCACGGCGGTGTACTCCTCGATCCCGTGAATCAGAAAATCGATCGTTTTCGACGCCGCGAAATAAGTGAGGATCGAGTAGAGAGCCGATTCGATGCCGAGAAAAAAAGCGGCGGCCGAGAAAATAAAAATATTCAGGATGAGGATCACGTCGCCGACCTTCAACAGGTGGCTGCTTTTGCTGACCAACAGCGCGGCGATCTCCGTCCCGTCCAGGACCGCGCCGCCGCGGATGGCGAGGCCGATGCCCCCGCCGATGAAGAAGCCGCCGAACACGGCGGTTAAAAGTTTGTCGGGCGTAACGTCGGGGTACTTGACGAAGACGAGGCAGACGGACAGGCCCGCAATCGCCAGCGCACTTTTGACGGCGAACTTCCTGCCGATCTGGCGATAGCCGAGGGCGATGAACGGGAGGTTGATGACCGGAATCAGAATCGCCAGCGGGAACCCGAGCACGTCCGAGAGCAACATGGAGACGCCCGTCACGCCGCCGTCGATGAAGCGGCTCGACAGCAGAAATCCTTTCAGCCCCATCCCCGCCGAAAGAATACCTAAAACGATGAGAAGGATACTGACTGACTCTCGAACCAGTGCGCTCATGTGGTAAGGATAGTCGCTTACGTTATGACTCTCAAACCCGGAAACGCCCGCCGCCGGAATTAAGCCCACGCGCGCGCGAACGGCGTTGAATTTTCACCGCTCGGAAGCGTAGGGGAGCGGACGGCCGCCGGCGCAAAGGGTCGGGTGAGTTGTTATGCCCGTGTCGGGCGCGGAGAGTAGGGCTTCAGCGATCTTCTACGAGCGTTCCCTGGTGGTAGACGATCTTCCAACCTTCGGCCGTGCGACGCCAGATCGTCGACCGGCGGGTAAGGCGGCCGCCCTGATTCAGCGTGTAGGTGAGAAGGTAGTTGTCGGCGGCAATCTCAAGGCAGTGGAAGTCGTGAGTCTGCCAGTCGTCCTGAGCCCGGTTCGCGTAGCGTCTCTCAAGTTCGTCCAACACGTACTGTCGGCCATAGCGTCGCCCCGACGCGCCGACTTCCCAGAACGTGGCTTCCGTCATGCGCTCGAAGTCGGCGCGCGTCGTCCCGAACTCCGGGCGATGGAAGATCGGCTCACGCCTTATGAGTTCGTCCAGCACGCCCGAAATCTTCGGGTCTGTGATCAGGTTCGGTTCCATGTTCGCCGAGTACCCTTTCCGGAAGACTTCCCCTCGACTCTGCCCTTACAACGAGGGGGGTGGGAGCCCAGAATAATTCTTTGTGTGTGTCCTGACGCACAGACGGCCGCTTGAGCATGGCTTACTCTGCGACATCTCACTCCTACAACAAATGCTTACCCGACTAAGCCCGAGTCACCAGGGAGAGAAAACTGGTAACGGTGTCAGTAGCGAGTCGTTCATCTATACCTGACCGGACGCAGGTATAGTCCCCGGAACTCACGTCCTTTTCCTCGTAAACACTTTTCCCACGCCCCCATTCTATCCGGCGAGCGGCCCGGGTTCACACCAACGCGCCGCCATGATACTTATATGATTTCAGGGGCGGAAAAATGGCGCTGACACTGAAGACTCGTTTCAAATACTCAAAACTCAACACGCTGGTCTTGCGCGCCGGATACGGGTGGGGGCAAGTTACCACGAGTGGCGAAGTCTGCACCTACACCTGCGACAAGGGTATGAAAAAGCCGCCGGCAGAAATAGAAACGATCAGAGAGATCATCTCGCTGCGTATACAATTTTGTACCGGCCTCGACCTCGCCGCGACCTTCCTCATGCTGAGCAAAATGTGGAGCGTGAACAGGCTTCAACTGAAGAGCTGCGGCATAAAAGAGCTGCCCCCGGAGGTCGGCGCGCTCACCAACATCGTGGATTTCGACCTCGGCAACGAAGGCCAAAGCCCTAATGAGTTCACGACCTTCCCGCCCGAGTTCGCTTCCATGAAACGGCTACGGTATCTCAGGCTACACCACAACCCTCAGTTCGAAGCGTTCCCGCCGGAGGCGGCGAAAATGACCAGCTTAAGGCACATCAGCTTAAGGGGCTTTCGTTCGCTGCCGAAAAATATCGAGTTATTCCCGAACCTGGAAGATCTAAAGTTAACTTACAGCGGCATCGTCCCGAGGCAGGTCTTGCCGCTCATCGCCCGCCCGAACGGCCTCAAGTCCGTCACGGTCGGCGAGGCGTATTACGACATGTTCAAAGAACGCACCGCGGAGTACCCGGACTTTTCCGTCACCGAGGAGCAAACCTCACTCCGGGGGGATTATTGAAATCGTTCCTCGCGGGAACCCGGGCAGCAATCCAACGCCCGCCGTCACCCGCGCCCCTGCGCGACGTGCATGAGAGTCACCGTGATGAGCGTCGGGTACATGCCGTCGTCGGGCGCGCCGCTGGAGTCCATGTTCAATCGTTGGTGATGTCTTCTGTATTACGAGAAGCTCCGCCTGTGTGCCTTTGGATCGTTCCCAACTCGCGCGTCGTCGTTTCAGTAACACTTACCGGCTCAACCAGGCGCGGCATTGCCTCAACGTCAAAACCCACGCCTTTCACACCCCCCGGCAACATCTGACGCTCCTTCATCAGGTGCAGCCGACTTTCACGCTCCTTTAACTTCTTGAAGAAGCCGCCACGAATCAGATTCGCCAACCCAACTCCGCCGACGGTCAGCGCGCCGATCACGAAGGAAACCCAGATCCAAAGAAAAACCGGGTTCGCCAGATGCGGTAAAGTGACGGCCCCAAAGACGATGATGAAGTTTGTCAGCATCAGGACTGTCGCCATCATCAACCCGATGCCCGTAATCTCTCGCTTCTCACGCCGAAGTTGATTATCGCTATTGGTAAGCAAGTCGGTGACAAGACCGAGCGGTAAGCCGCAGCGCGCACAGAAGCGCATATCGTCGGAAACTTGGCGGTGACCGCATTGTGGACAAAACATCTAAACCTCCAGGAAGTAACATCGTTAAGTTTGTCAAAACCTGCGTCCGGTACGTCAGTAAATTTATAGCCTATGATGCTCGTCCGTCCGGGAACATTAAACGAAGCGCCCGACGCCCGGCCTCGCCCGCGCCCCTGCACAAGATGCATGAGAGGGGCCGTGATGGGGCGTCGGGTGTATGCCATTGCTATGCGGCGTCCGCGCCGCCATCGACCTCCGCGTCTTTCTCTCTCTGTCGTTCGCCGAACCAGTAGCAGAGGCCGTCCGGCGCGACCACGTAAAAGACCTTCCACGACGTGTCGTCGTGTCGCTCGATGTCGAATCCGGGCTCGCCCTTTTCCAGGCCGTTCGCCTTCAACTCGGCGAACGCCGCTTCGACGCTATCAACCTCGAAGGCGCAGCCGTCCTGGGACGGATCGCCGCCGTTCTCGGCCAAGCCTATCCGGATGCCATCTCTGCCGAGCACTGCCGACCTGTGCGGCGACCCGCCCCGCGACAGAATCCGGAAGCCCATGACGGCCTCGTAAAAGGGGAGGGCGGCTTCCAAGTCCCCCACGGGCAGGTTCATGTTGTCGCCCTGATACCCCCGGGCGCTTTTGACTTCTGCCTTCATTCCGGCCTCCAGAGCCTACGGGTAAGCATTCCGATACGTCCCACTCGTGTGATTAAGGATGAACTGTTCTCGACGGCAACGTCTAGCACCCACGACACCCCACGCAGACGCATAACGCCCGGCATCAGCGGTGCGACTTCAACTTTGGAGGTAAGGGGCGCGCCGGGTACGCGTCCGCCGCATGCCGACGCTGGGCGCGGTCTACGTAACCACAGACGGCTACTTACTACTATCAGCCCGAACCATATCAATCACTATGGCACTAGACAGGATTAGCACGTCGTCTTCGTCCTCTACGACATCCACGCCGTACGTGTCAGTCCAGGAGAACCACTGCCTTGATACCGTAGCAACCGCCCGCTCCCCTCTGCTGAACGTAAACTCCAGGTGCCAGAAGTCACCTTCGGCGACCAGATCATCAGGGCCGGGCACGTCAACCGTGAACACGTGCTTGAAGAATGAGAACAGTTCTTTCTTAACGACGGCAAAAAGCTGTCCGTCTCTGTAGATCTCATAAGTCGGCCCCCACGCGAACAGTTTCTGCCGGATGAAGGCGAGTTCGTTCCCCGACATATCTCGGAACGTCAGTTGATGACCGAAACTAAAAGCCGCCCCCTCAACCGAGAATACCTCTTGACCCTGGTCGTTCTTAATATGGAAAGCGCCGCCCAAACTGAAGAGCCTCTGTTTCATCAGATAACGCATAATCATTCCTCGTGCATATCTAAACCATACAGCATCTAACGCCCGGCATCACCCGCCGGTAGACATCTGCGGAGGCTTTCGCTCTTGCCAATGACACCGGGCTCATGCCGGCCGGGTGCATGCCGTTGTCGGGCGGCGGATTCATTAGAAGAGGTCGGGCGAGCATTACGGGGGCATTGAACTGCCTTACTTAATCCCGCCGCCCATTGCCGAAGCGCGCAGCTTAACCTGTCGCGGAACTTACTTCTTACTTTTTTGCTTGAGCGGTCTGTCGAGGGAGTCTACGACCGTCGCGATACGCGGAGCCTCCCGGAGCAGCGCTACCTTGCGACGCGCCCCGTCCACGAGCACGTCGGCGTTCTCGAAAACCTTCTTAACTCGCTCGGCTGACTCAGGCGTAAGATTCTTTAGCGGTATGAGGATCGGGCCTTCGTCCAAGAAGGGCTGCCCGGCCACGTCCGCGGGGACGCCCGCCCGCGCCTCATTACTGAACGCCCCGAGGGGGATGGCGTTGAGATCGCGGTAGAGCGTGTAAGCCTTCTTCTTGCCATGATACATGGACACGAGGTCAGCGCCGCCACGGCTTTGTGCCCACTCCTCCACGGCGATCCCGTCGCCCCGTGTCGTAATCCAGACCCTCACTAGAGGGTTGGGAGGGTTCATGCCGGCCGGGCAAAGTATATAATCGAAGTAAACGTAGTCGTGCTCGATCAGTTCCCAGTTCCGCTCCGACCGCTCGCCCTGCTCGCACTTGGACTGCTTCTGTTGCCCGAATCCAGTGCCCGCCGGGGCTACGGCTAAACCTGCGCCGAACAGAGATGTCAGAAAAATCTTGCGCATGGACGCCTCCTCTGGAACCACTGTCACCCTTCAGCCGCCTAACACCTTAGACTAGCCGCGGCCGCCCGACGCCTGAATTAACCGGCGAGCTATCAACTTCAAAGACAAGAGACCCGCTGATCGCGCGTCCGGTTGAATGAGTTGTTATGACCCGCGTTGTCGCTCTCTGTAGTAGTGTTCGCGGACTTTCGCTTGCCACTTTAGAAACACCTCAGTCAAGGCTGATTTATTTTCCTTAGTCATTCTCGGTTTGGGCATTTTGTGCACAAAGACATCAGTGACTCCGCGGTCAAAAATCCCGCCTGATATGCCGTCTTCTCTGAAAACCAAGAGTGGGAGACCTAACGAATAAAGAATGCCTGACTCCAAATGATTCCAAGCTGTAGGAAATGTTACGGAGCGGGCGGTTCTCTGTTCTTTTGTACCGCGCTTCCAGATAATTGACCTGCTCATAGCTTGCTCGAACCCAAGTATTACTCCGCCCGAGCAATGAGTCGCAAGTACGTACACTTCCCTTAAAGGCAGATCCGTCGGGTAATCTGATCTGCCAAGCGCACGTGGCTCAAACCTAAGCATGTCCAGCTCCCTCAAAATAATGCGCCTGCAATTCTCTTGCGTTGGGTTGAGAGCAGTAGGACAAGATACAAATACTGGTATTCTCATAAATCACATCCTTCGCAGGTGCATAACTAGTATTCTACCGCGGGAGTGACGCGCAGGTCGCGCCCGGTCATCTCGGCGGGCTGTGGGATGCCGAGGAGCGCGAGCATGGTGGGCGCAACGTCTTCGAGCGCGCCGCCTTCGCGGAGGGTCGCGCCGCGCGCGGCTTCGTCGACGAGGAGGAGGGGGACGGGGTTGGTGGTGTGTGCGGTGTGCGGCTCGCCCGTCGCGGGGTCGATCATCTGCTCGCAGTTGCCGTGATCGGCCGTGATGATCGTGCGGCCCCGCGCCGTCTTGAGCGCCTTCGTAATCCAGCCCAGACAAGTATCGACGTGCTGCACCGCCTCGATGGTCTTTTCGAGATTGCCGGTGTGGCCGACCATGTCGGGGTTGGCGAAGTTGATGATGAACACGTCCGTCTCGCGCTCGTCTATCGCGCGCAGGATTTTGTCCGTGAGCGGGTAGGCCGACATCTCCGGCTTGAGGTCGTAGGTGGCGACCCTCGGCGAGGGCACGAGGAGCCGCCGCTCGTGCGCGAACTCGCGCTCCGCGCCGCCGTTGAAGAAGTAGGTCACGTGCGCGTACTTCTCCGTCTCCGCGAGACGGTAGTTGCGGACGCCGACGGCGGCGAAGACTTCCGCCAGGATGTTGACGGGCTGCGTCGGCGGGAAGGCGACGGGCAGCGGGAACGTCTTGTCGTAGACGGCGAAGCAGACGAAGTGCGCGTGCGGGCGGTTCGGGGTGGGGAACTCCTCGAAGCCCGCGACGGCGAGCGCGTCCGTGATCTGGCGCGCGCGGTCGGCGCGGAAGTTGAAGAAGACGACCGAGTCGCCGTCAGAAATCGTGGCGACCGGACTGCCGTCGCCGCGCGTGACGACGATGGGCTCGACGAACTCGTCCGTCACGCCCCGCGCGAAAGAGTTTCTGATCGCCTCGACCGCGTCGGCCGCGCGCGCGCCCTCACCGTTAACTAGAAGTTTGTACGCGCGCTCCGTCCGCTCCCAGCGCTTGTCGCGATCCATCGCGTAGTAGCGACCGACGACCGACGCGACTTCGCCGACGCCGATCTCGGCGCACTTGTCGCGCATGGCGGCGACGTAGCGGTCTGCGGAAGAGGGCGGCGTGTCGCGCCCGTCGAGGAAGCAGTGGACGTAGACCCGCCGAAGCCCGCGCTTCTCGGCCATCCGCAGCAGCGCGTAGGCGTGCTCCTGCGATGAGTGGACGAGGCCGTCGGAGGTGAGGCCGATGAGGTGGAGCGCGCGGTCGTGCCTGGCGGCGCTGTCGAGCGCGGCGTTAAGAGCGAGGTTCGAGAAGAACTCGCCCGTCTTGATCTCGTGGTTGATGCGCTCAAGGTCTGTGCGCACGACGCGCCCCGCGCCCATGCAGAGGTGCCCGACGTTGGAGTTGCCCATCACGCCCGCCGGCAGCCCGACGCACTCGCCCGAAGCCTCGATCAGAGTGTGCGGGTATTTTTCTAACAGCTCGTCGTAGAAGGGCATCGAGGCTAACGCGACGGCGTTGCCCTCCCGGCGCGTGCTGTAGCCGAAGCCGTCGAGGATGATGAGCGCGAGCGGTCCCTGTCTGTCAGTCAACGATTACTCTCCTGAAGTGGCGAGTCCTCATTTCCTAGCGGCGCGCGCCTTACGCGCGCCGCCGCTCTTGCCGCCCGGCGGGGGCTTCCGCGCGGCGGTCTGTTCGAGCTGGTAGAACGCCGCCGCGCCGGGGTAGCGCGCCGCGCCGCGCAGGTCTTCCTCGATGCGAAGCAACTGGTTGTACTTGGCGACGCGGTCGGTGCGCGAGAGCGAGCCGGTCTTGATCTGCCCGGCGTTGGTGGCGACGGCGAGGTCGGCGATGAAGGTGTCCTCGGTCTCGCCCGAGCGGTGCGAGATGACGGCGGTGCGGCCGTGCGTCTTCGCCATCTCGATGGCGTCGAGCGTCTCGGTGAGCGTGCCGATCTGGTTGACCTTGATCAGGATCGAGTTGGCGACGCCCAGCTCGATGCCGCGACGCAGGAACTCCGTGTTCGTCACGAAGAGATCGTCGCCGACGAGCTGCACGCGCCGGCCCACCTCGTCGGTCAGCAGCTTCCAGCCGTCCCAGTCGTTCTCCGCCATGCCGTCCTCGATGGAGATGATCGGGTATTGATCGACCCACGACTTCCAGTAGGCGACCATCTCGTCGCCCGAAAGCCGCCGCCGGTCGGACTTTTTGAAGACGTAGCTGCGCCCGTCGTAGAACTCGCTCGCCGCCGGGTCGAGCGCGAGCAGGATGTCCGCGCCCGCCTTGTAGCCGCTCCGGTTGATCGCTTCGAGGATCGTCTCGACCGCCTCCTCGTTCGAGCGCAGGTTCGGCGCGAAGCCGCCCTCGTCGCCGACCGCGGTGGCGAGCCCGCGCTTGTGCAGCACGGACTTCAGCGCGTGGAAGATCTCCGCGCCGGCGCGCAGGGCTTCGCGGAAGCTGGGCGCGCCGACGGGCACGATCATGAACTCCTGAAAGTCGACGTTGTTGTCGGCGTGCGCGCCGCCGTTGACGATGTTCATCATCGGCACGGGGAGCGTGCGCGCGTTCGCGCCGCCGAGGTAGCGGTAGAGGGGGATCTCCAGGTACGTGGCCGCGGCGCGCGCCGTCGCCAGCGAGACGGCGAGCAGGGCGTTCGCGCCGAGCTTCGACTTGGTCTTCGTGCCGTCGAGCGCGAGGAGCGCGGCGTCTACTTCGGTCTGGTCTATCGCGTCGAAGCCTTCGAGCGCGTCGCTGATGACGCCGCCCACGTTCTCGACCGCGCGCAGAGTGCCCTTGCCGCCGAAGCGTTTCTTGTCGCCGTCGCGCAGCTCCACCGCCTCGTGCTCGCCCGTGGACGCGCCCGAAGGGACGGCGGCGCGACCGACTTCGCCGCCGACGAGGAAGACTTCGGCCTCGACGGTCGGGTTGCCGCGCGAGTCGAGTATCTCGCGCGCGCGTACCTGTTCGATCAAGCTCATTCGGTTTGCGCGCTCCTCGTGACGTTCGATTGCAGAACTTCGGGTTTCAAATCTATCTCACATTTCGCGGCGGACAGTCAAAGCGCGGGGAGTTTTCGCGTGGGGGAATCGCCCGCGGGCGGCCGGGCGCGCGCGGCGTGTCACTTTCGTGGTCTTTTAGCTACAGGCGCGCGAAGTCATGCGAGTATAAAGAAGAGATACCGGCGCGGCGGAATTATTGTGAGTTGATGATGACGACGAAAGCGAAGGCGCAGCAGACGACTCAGACCGGCGCGGGAGACGCGGCGAAGAAGACCCGCCCGCTCGCGGGTTTCTTGATCGCCGGGGCATCGCTCGCCGCCCTGTTCGGTCTCGCCGTGCTCAAGGGGCGGGTTAAAGACGACAGCGAAACATCAAGGGAGGCAAGGAACTAACATGTCAGCACAAGGTTTGGGCAAGGCGACCGACGCCAAGCTTAACGATTTCACCGGCGCGGGCGGCTCTGCGCTCGCGACCAAGACCGACAAAGCCGAGACGATGCTCAAGACCATCGACAACACGACGGTCGAGTCCACGGGCGTCAGCCTGTTCCACATCCTGACCATCGGCTCCATCGGCGCGTCGCTCGCGCTCTTCTTCAGCGGCAACAAGCAGGCGGGCATCTTCGTCGGGCTGTGGCCGCCGACCTTCCAGGCTCTGAAGTCCGTGGTCGATAAGAGCAACAAGCAGTAAAGCCGGCTATCTTTTTTCCGTGCTCACGGAAAAAGCGTACAAGGGGTGGGCAAGGGGGCGGCGCGGGTTGATAACTTCAACCCGCGCCTTTTTCTTGCCGCGCAAATCCATTACCATTCGCGTTGAAAACTCCCAAACTCTGTCGGCTGCGGTGACATCGAACAAGCGGGTCGGAGGTCTTGAGGGGGATGAGAATCAGGGGAACGTTCGTCGCGCAACTGCTCTCGGCGCTGCTCGCCGCGGCGTCGGTGTCGCTCTGCGATCTCGCGCCCCGCGCCGGCGCGCAAGGGGCGGGCGCGCCGGCGCAACAGCCCGCGCCGCAGACGCGCGACCGGCGCGTCGATGCCCGGCCCGCGCCGCAGGCGACGCCGCAGACGCTCGCCACGCCGCCCGCGTCGCCGACCCCCGCGGCCGACGACGAAGAGGTGCTCTCCGTCGAGACCTCGCTCGTCAACGTCCTCTTTAACGCGGTCGACCGCGACCGACGCTTCGTCACCACGCTCCGCCAGGAGGACGTGCGCGTCTTCGAGAACGACGCGCCGCAAGTGGTCTCCGTCTTCCAGCGCGAGACCGATCTGCCCGTCTCGCTCGCCGTCCTCGTCGACGTGAGCTGGTCGCAGAAGGTGACGCTGCCGGACGAGGCGCAGGCCGCCGGCGAGTTCGTCGACGCCGTGCTGCGCCCCAACAAGGACAGGGCCGCCGTCGTCTCCTTCACGGGGACGGCGACCGTCGAGCAGGACCTGACCTCGGATCGCGCCGCGCTCCACCGCGCCATCGCGAGCCTCAGAGTCGTGCCGCCCGCGGACAAAGACGAGGCGTTCGTCTACCAGGAGGGCGAGAAGGCTGAGGTCGTGCCGGAGGAGGTCGAGCAGTACGGGCTGCCCGGCTCGACCGCGCTGTGGGACTCGGTCTGGGCGACCGCCACCGACCTGATGTCGGCGACGCCGGAGAACACGCGCCGCGCCATCATCATCCTCTCCGACGGCGACGACACGACGAGCCGCGTCAAGAAGGAGGACGCCATCGACGCCGCGCTCAAGGCGAACACGATCATCTACTCAATCGGCGTCGAGCCGATCTGCGAGGAGCCGGACGCGGACTGCCACTACGAGAAGGGCGCGCTGCGCAAGGTCTCGGAGCGCACGGGCGGGCGCGCCTTCTTCCCCGAAGACGAGCAGCAACTGAGGGCCGCCTTCGCTGAGATCAACCAGGAGCTGCGCACGCAGTACCTCGTCGCCTACTCGCCGACCAACAAGGCGCGCGACAACACCTACCGCCGCATCCGCATCGAGATCATTAACCCCAGGCTCCGCGATCAAAAAATCAAACTCACCTACCGCGAAGGCTACTTCGCCGCGCCGCCCGCAGCCGTGCGCCCCAAGCCCGCGCGCGCCCCCCAGGAGCGACTCAAACGCCCCCCCCGCCGCCCGCGGAAGAAATAGGCGCGCACTTCAAAAACGTAGGGGCCGGGCTCGTCCATGCCCGCCGCTACCCGAAGACTCAAGTTGAGAGCTACCGCGGCTCGCGGGCAGGGACGAGCCCTGCCCCTACAAATTAACGGACGCCGGGTGGGAAGTCCCCGGCGTCCGTCGTGTGAACACAAACTGCGCGCGCCGTGTTAGGGCGCGGAGGCGAAGGCCAGGTCGGTGATGAGGAGCGCGCCGGAGGCCGTCTGGTCGAACTGGAGTTTGACGGAGCGGATGTCGGTCAGGTTGACGCCGGTGAAGGAGGCGAGCGGGATGCGCGCCGTGTTCAGGACGACCTTCGGGACGGGGCCGGTCGTGCCCGGCGGGTAGAAGAGGGCGGTCGAGACGCTGCCGACGAGCACCGAGCTTTGCGCGCCCGTGCCGTCCGTGAGGACGACCGAGAAGCTCTGCGCCGCGTTCGTCGCGTTGCGCGTGTCCTCGAAGTTGACGCTGACGCGGAACTGCAAAGCCTGGAAGCCGCTCACGTCGCGCGAGCCGAGCGGCAGGTCGTTCGTGTAGCTCGCGCCGCCCGCCGCCCAGCCCGTGCGCAGTTGACTCAAGCCGCGCAATGTAGAGCGCGCGCTTGGAACGGTGTGCGGCTGGCGGCTGGTAGACTGCGCGGCAGTCAGGCAGTGCTGCGGCTCGGGCGAGTTGCCGCCGCACAGATCGTGCGGCGTGAGCCCCGTCTGCGTGGACGCGCCGCCCAGCGTGTCGGTCGTGAGGTTCGCTGCGGTCAGCAGGCGATTCACGTCGCGCCGCTTCGTCGCCGCGTCGGGCGCGTGGTAGGAGACGTGCAAATCGGTCGTCTGCGCCGAAGCGGGGGGCGGAGCCGCGCCCGTCAAGATCGGAGTGAACTGCGTCTCGCCGCCGACGTAGACGCGGAAGAACGCGGAGAGGTAGGCGACGCCCGTCCCGCGCTGCTGCGCGCTCGTGAGCCGATGGTTGCCCGCGCCCGTGCCGCACTGCGCGTCGCTCTTGCCGCTGCTGACGAAGGAGGTCCAGTCGTCCGCCGTGGCCGCGGAGAACATGCCCGGCGTCCAGACGGTGTTGTAGAAGTTGTGGTTCGCGCCCATCACCTGAATGGTGTGCTTCGCGCCGGTGTCGCCCGCCACGTTGTAGCGCGCGTCGTCGTAGAAGTGGACGCCCTGATTGTCACTCACGTCGCCGTCGCAGTAGGGGAGGACGACGGCGAGCGCGGAGTTGTTGACGACGGGCCGGTTGAAATCGACGGGCGCGAGCGGGAAGACGCCCTTGATCGTGTAGGGCGAGCCGAGGGATGCGTTGTAGAGGTAGTGCTTGACGACGCCCTCGCCGCCGCGCGAGTGGCCCATCGTGCCGACGCGCGTGAGATCGATCTTGCCGACGAACTTCGTGCCGAACGGGGCCGCGCCGGTCGTGTTGAAGGTGTTGAGCTGATTGAGGTGGCGCTGGACGAGTTCGGCGCGCGCCTGCATGCCGAGGTCGTTGACGTTGTTGTCGAAAGCGTTGATGCCGTTGGCGCTCACGGAGACGACGATGTAGCCGTTGCTCGCCAGAATTTGCGCGACGTAGTCGTAGCCCTGGTAGCTGGGGATCGGCTGCTGGTTGCTCGGGCAGGGCCAGCGAAGGCTCGCGGCCGAGCCGCGGAAGCAGGTGGCGTGACGCCCGTGGAGGAAGACGACGACGGGGAAGGGGCCGCCCGTCAGATCGGTCGGGTGGTGGATCGACGCCTTCACCTCGACGGCCGAAGGGAAGCCGGTCGGCTGGAACGCGAGGTTGCCGTAGTCGTACTCCTCGCGCGTGACGGCGCGGGGGCCGGTCGTGCCGGGGTCGGGCGTCTGCGCCGCGGCGCTGAGCGCGCAGCAGGCGACGAGGAACGACATGAGGGTGAGTGTCTTGAGAGTGTTGCGCATTAGGGTTTCACTCCTTCCGTGCCGAGCTTGAGCTTTTCGGGAAGCGCGGTGCGCTCTTTCTTGTTCTCCTTGTCGCCGTAGGAGAGGTAGACGGTCGCGCCGTCTTTGATCGCCGCCTCGTCGAAGGTGACGACGGTGATCGCGTCGAGGTCTTCGCTCTCGACGCCGTAGCCGAGCGCCACGTCGTCGAGCCAGACGACCGGCGGCAGCGCGCGCACGGCGAAGGGGCCGCCCGTCACCGTCACGCGGAACGCCTTCGTCACCGCCACGCGCTGCCCGCCGACCTCGGCGTTCGTGATGCGCGGCAGCGCCACCTCTTCGACGCGGTACGAGCGCAGCTTCAGCAGCCCCTTCGGCGTCGTGTTCGTGCCGCGGCCCACCACCTTGCCGGGCAGTTTCAGTAAGTCTGTCACGGTGAACTCCTGTTCGGGGGCGGGCGTCTGCGCGTCCTGTCCGAACGCCGCGCCCGCGACCGACAGCAGCAGGCAGGCGACGGCCAGGAGGCGCGCCGCGCCCCGACGCAGCCCTTGTGCGTTTCGCTTCATGTGCATACAGATTTCTCCTTAACGTGCGAGGGTTGAGGATTTACGGAGCAGCAGGGACCGGGCGCGCGACGCGCAGCGGGTGCTCTAGCCTCCGGCAAAGTTGGGGACGTGAGAGTTCTTCGTGCTGGCTGGTTAGTGGATGTTCACACGAGACTGGCTCAGGTGAGGCTTCCCGTCCACTACGAAGACACGCAAAAGTAGCCGCATCGCTCGTGCCTGTCAAGTCGCGAGGGCCGCCCGCTTCGGGGCGCGCGCGGCGTGAGGAGGCGGCGCGCGCTGTTGATCGCATTCACGCCCTCTCTAACAGCGCGCAGCCGCCCATGCGCCGAAACTTCTCGCGCTTCGCGTGCGGCTGGACGCGCGCGATGAGACGCCCCAGCCAGGCCAGCGGCATCTCGCGCTTCAGGCGGCGCGCCTCCTCCATCAGCGAGCGGAACTCCGCCTCGCGCCAGCCGAACCGACGGAAGAAGTCAGTCCCTTCCTCTGGCGCGAAGCGGAAAGGCGCGTTCGCCTCGGCGACGCGCTTGCCCCAGGTCTTCGCCATGCGCTTGATGATTTCCGGCCGCACGATGTCCGCCAGCCACCAGCGGAAGGAGGCTTGCGCGTGCAGGTCAGCGGCGAGCGCGCCGACCTGCTCCGGCGCGAGGTAGACGAGCAGCCCCTCCGAGATGACGAGCGCGCGCTCCGAGCTTGCGCCCACGCGCGCGAACAACTCCCTGCGCGCCTCGACTTCGGAGAGGTCTAGCTTCACGACCTCGTGTTCGCACACCGCGCGCTCGCCCGCGAGCGTCTGCTCTTTGTAGTCGACAATCCCCGGTAGATCGACTTCGATCCACCGGAGTGTCGGCGGCAAAGGGAGCCGGTAGGGTCGCGCGTCGAGACCGGCGGCGAGGTTGACGACCGTGTCGAGCTTGTCGCGCTCGATGGTGCGCAGGATCATCTCGTCCATGACGCACGTGCGCACGACTATCGCCCACGAGAACGCCGCGCTCTTCTCCATCCCGCGCACGATCTGCTCGCCGCGCTCGCCCGCCAGCCGCCGCGCGAGGTGGTCGCGGAAGTGCGCGTCGGGCCTTTCCGTTTCGAGCGCGCGGTAGAAGGCGACCCAGCGCGCCGTGTCGGAGATGTTGCGGATGAGCGGGGCGGCGGCTTCGGAGCCTTGAGAATGAGACCCTTGAGCGTCCGGCTGATTCTTCATCTCGCCTCCTTAAACTTTGCCGGGAGCGGAGCGGCGGTCGTCGGGCGGGCGACGGCTAGGATACACGAAAGACTGTGCGGGCGTTGGCGAAAAGATCGGCGCGCTCGACCGGCGCGCTCGCTATTTTGCTTTTGACTTTTAGGGTGCTTATACTTTCCCACGTTCCCGACACTTAGAACTTGTGTGGAGATAATCGCTCCGCGGGAGCGGAATGTTTATAGCCCCGGCGTCTTGGAACCGGCGCAAGCCCCGCGGGAGCGGCATCTCACATCTCGCCCCCGACGGGGCTCCGAAAGGATGTCGGGCTTACCGGGCGATAAACATCCCGTCCCTGCGGGACTTTTACAACAGCTTCTAAAAACGCGCGCCGCCGCGCCGCGCCGCGAAAGAGATTCCGAACCGAGGAAGCCCACCGCCATGCCGTCGAAATTCTTGCGCGCCGCCGTCCTGTCAGTCTTCTTCGCTGCTTCAGCGCAGGTCGCGCTGCCGCAGTCGAAGACGAACCCGAGCGACAAGTTCCGCCAGCTCGAAGAGATTTTGCCGACGCCGAACGAGCAGCGCGCGGCTTCGGGCGCGCCCGGTCGCAGCTACTGGCAGCAGCGCGCCGATTACAACATCAAGGTCGAACTCGACGACCTCCGCCAGCGCGTCACCGGCTCGGAGACCATCACCTACTACAACCAGTCGCCCGACGCGCTCCCTTACCTCTGGGTGCAGCTCGATCAGAACCTCTTCGCCAAAGACTCCGACTCCGTCTTGACCTCCGCCGCGCCGAGCTTCAAGGACATCCCCTACCGCACCATCGATTCCCTGCTCGCGCGCCGCGACTTCGAGGGCGGCTACCAGATCACGGCCGTGCGCGACGCCGCCGGCCAGCCGATGCGCCACGCCGTCGTGAAGACGATGATGAGGGTCGATCTCGCGCGCCCGCTCGCGCCCGCCCAGTCCGCCAGCTTCTCCGTCGATTGGAGCTACAACATCAACGACGCGCGGCGCGTGGGCGGGCGCACCGGCTACGAGTACTTCCCGAAGGACGGCAACTACATCTACGAGATCGCGCAGTGGTTCCCGCGCATGGCCGCCTACAACGACGTGTCGGGCTGGCAGCACAAGCAATTCTTAGGGAGCGGCGAGTTCACCCTTGAGTTCGGCAACTACCGCGTCTCGATCACCGCCCCCGACGATCACATCGTCTCCGCCACCGGCGTGCTGCAAAACCCGAACGAGGTCTTGACGGCGCAGCAGCGCGCGCGCCTGAGGCAGGCGGAGACGGCGCGCGCGCCCGTCATGATCGTGACGCCCGCGGAGGCGCGCGCCAACGAGGCGCACAGGGCCGCGGGCAGGAAGACGTGGGTGTTTGCCGCCGACAACGTGAGGGACTTCGCCTTCGCGTCGTCGCGCAAGTTCATCTGGGACGCGCAGGGGCACAACGTCGACGGCAACCGCGTGCTGGCGATGTCTTTCTACCCGAAGGAGGGCGAGCCGCTGTGGTCGAAGTATTCGACGCACGCGATCATGCACACCCTGAACGTCTACTCGCGCTACTCCTTCACCTACCCGTACCCCGTGGCGCAGTCGATCAACGGGCCGGTGGGCGGGATGGAGTACCCGATGATCTGCTTCAACGGCCCGCGCCCCGAGGAGGACGGGACCTACCCGGCGGCGACGAAGTACGGCCTGATCTCGGTCGTCATCCACGAGGTCGGGCACAACTACTTCCCGATGATCGTCAACACGGACGAGCGGCAGTGGACGTGGCTGGACGAGGGGCTCAACACCTTCCTCCAGTACCTCGCCGAGCAGGAGTGGGAGGCGAACTACCCTTCGCGGCGCGGCGAGCCGCGCAACATCACCGAATACATGGCGAGCGCCGATCAGGTGCCGATCATGACGAACTCCGAGTCCGTCCTCCAGTTCGGCAACAACGCCTACGGCAAGCCCGCCACCGCGCTGAACATTTTGCGCGAGACCGTGCTCGGCCGCGAGCAGTTCGACTTCGCGTTCAAGCAGTACGCGCAGCGCTGGAAGTTCAAGCGGCCGATGCCGGCCGACTTCTTCCGCACGATGGAGGACGCTTCGGGCACGGACCTCGACTGGTTCTGGCGCGGCTGGTTCTACACGACCGACCATGTCGATCTCTCCATCGAGCGCGTGCGCCTCTTCCGCACCGACACGATGAACCCCGACGCGGAGAAGGCAGCGCGCCGGGCCGAGCGCGCGGAGCGCCCGCCGTCGCTCTCCGAGGAGCGCAACCGGGCGCTCGCGAAGCGCGCCGACGAGTTTCCGAGCCTGCGCGATTTTTATAACGAGTACGACGAGCTGGTCGTGACCGAGCGCGACCGCGAGGAGTACCGGAAGTTCTTGCAGGGGTTGACGCCGCGCGAAAGGGAGCTCTTGCAGACGGGGTTGAACTTCTACGTCGTCGATCTCAAGAACGTCGGCGGGCTGGTGATGCCGGTCATCTTCGAGATCGAGTACGCCGACGGCACGAAGGAGACGATGCGCATCCCGGCGGAAATCTGGCGCTACAACAACGCGGAGGTGTCGAAGCTGATCATGACGCCCAAAGAGATACGCTCGATCTCCCTCGACCCGCGGCAGGAGACGGCGGACGCGGACGCCTCGAACAACAGCTTCCCGCGCCGCCCCGTGCAGACGCGCTTCCAGATCTTCAAGCAGCAGACGACGCAGAACCCGATGCAGCAGTTGGAGCGCAAGCAGCCCGCGGCGCTCCAGCCGCCGCCCACGCCGAACCCGTGAGGGCTTTCGAGTTGAAGCGCCACGCCGTCAAGCTCTTATGTCTCGCGCTGGCCTTGGCCGCGCTCGCCGCGCCCGCGGAGCGGCGGGCGTCGGCGCACAAGTTCCACACGAGCTTCGCCGAGGCTGACTACGACGCCGAGACGCGCTCGCTCCAGATCACGCTGCGCACGTTCCCGGACGATCTCGAAGCGGCCGTCCGCAGGCGCGGCGGCAGGCGGGTCTCGCCCGACGACAAGAAGGCTTTCGGCGCGCGGGTCTTCGCCTACCTGCAGGAGACGTTTCAGGTGAGGACGGCGAAGGGGGAGGCGGCGAAACTCTCCTGGGTCGGGATGGACGCGGGCGCCGATTCCGCGTGGCTCTACTTCGAGGCTTCGCTGCCCGAGGGCGTCGAGGGCGCGCAGGTGCGGCAGCAGTTCTTGTGCGACCTCTACGACGATCAGATCAACCTCGTCAACGTTAAGTCGGGCGGGCGCAAAGTCGAACTCCGTTTCGAGCGCGGCGGCGAGTTCAAAGTGATCACTCTCAAGTAGCCGCGCGCCACCAACGCGCCGGCCTCACACCTCTCATGTGCGATGACGACCGTAGGGGCAGGGCTCGTCCCTGCCCGCCGCTTGCGCCGGATGATCGTTCGCGCTCACGCGCTCATGCGGGCAGGGACGAGCCCTGCCCCTACAATTATTCCTCGGGCGCATTCATTTGCGGATCGCTGCGAGATTGAACCTGAAATGTCTGCGCGCTAGCGGGCGGCGAGGTTCGCGATGGCGGCGACGAGTTCGGCGGACGTAACCGGCTTCGGCAGGTGGAGCTGGAAGCCCGCGCGCAGGGCGCGCACCCGATCCTCGGCGTGCGCGTAGGCGGTGAGGGCCGCGGCGGGCGTGCGGCCCCCGCGCTCGGGCGGGAGCCCCCGCACTTTACCGATCAGCGCGTAGCCGTCTTCGCCGGGCATCCCGATGTCGGCGAGCAGCACGTCGGGCCGCTCGCTCTCGATGGCCGCGAGCGCCTCGGCGGCGGAGCCGGCGGTCAGCGCCTCGGCGCCGCACTCGGAGAGCGTCCGCGCGAACAACTCGCGCGCGTCCGGCTCGTCGTCCACGACGAGCACGCGCACCCCCGTCAGGCTCTCGCAGTCGAGCGCTTCGGCCCCGCGCGGGTCGCTCGCGCCCGCGCGCCCGGACGCGACGACGGCGCGCTGCGCCACGAGCGACGAGAGCGGCAGCCTGATGGTGAAGGTCGTGCCGCGCCCCACGCCCGCGCTGTCCGCCGAGACTTCGCCGCCGTGCAGCTCCGTGAGCTGCCGCACGATTGCCAGGCCGAGGCCGAGGCCGCCGTAGGTGCGCGTCGTGGCGGCGTCCGCCTGCCGGAAGCGATCGAAGACGTGCGGCAAAAACTCCGGCTCGATGCCGATCCCCGTGTCGCCGACGCTAATCTCGACGCCCGACGCGGCGCGGGCGAGGCGCACCTCGACGCGCCCGCCCGCGGGCGTGAACTTGACGGCGTTGTTGACGAGGTTCCAGACGATCTGCTGGAGGCGATCGGCGTCGCCCAACACCGCCCCCGCCGCGGCGTCGAGCGCGTGGCGCAGCTCGATGCCCTTCGACTCGGCGGCCGGGCGCGCGGCGTCGAGGGCCGCGCCGATCACGGCGTCGAGATCGACCGGGCGCACGTCGAGCAGGAGCTTGCCCGAGATAATGCGCGACACGTCGAGCAGGTCTTCGACGAGGTGGAGCTGCGCCAGCCCGTTGCGCTCGATCACTTCGAGGGCGTGCGCGGCGATCTGCTCGTCGGGCACGCCGCGGCGCAGCAGTTGCGCCCAGCCGAGGATGGCGGTCAGGGGCGTGCGCAGCTCGTGCGAGACGGTGGCGAGAAACTCGTCCTTGAGTCGGCTGTTGGCTTCAGCGTTGAGGCGCGCCGCCTGCTCGCTCTTGAGCAGTTGCTCGCGCTCCTCGCGCGCGCGAGAGAGCGCGTCGAGGTGATCGCGCACCTCGTACTGGCGCAGCCGCGCGCGCAGCGCCGAGCGGACGACGCTCAAGATCGTGACGATGTGGGCGGGCCGCTCGATGAAGGTGACGTTGCCCGTCTCGCCGAGCGCGGCGAGGGCCGAGAGCGTGTCGGCGGCGGCGGCCCCGCTTCGCGCGAGGACGATGAGCGGCAGATCAGACCACGGGGCTTGCGCGCCGAGCGTCGCGGCGAGCGCGCGCGCGCCGGCCTCGGTCAGCGCCTCCCGCGTGATGAAGGCCGCCCCCGCGCCGCGCTCGACCTCGCGGCACAGCCCCTCGACGCCCGCGCACTCCTCGGCGGCGATCCCCTGCTCGCTGAGCGCCGCGCACGCGAGCGCGGCGTCGCGCCCGACGGGCGCGACGACGAGCACGCGCGTCTCGGCGTTGAGGGCTTCAGCCTTCGGCATCGTCGCCGCCCGCCCCCCGTGACTCGTCGTTCTTCCTGAGCAGCGACTCCGAGCCGCCGCGGAAGACGGGCACGCCCGTCAGCACGCCGTGGAACTCTTCGAGCGCGCGACCGACGCTGATGCCGCGCGGCGAGAGTTGCAGCTCGCGGATCGTGCGCTCGTGGCCGCCGGTGCGCTTCTTGATGACGGAGACGGCGTTGCGCACCGCGCCCGCCGCCTCGAAGTAGCGGAACAGCAGCACGGTGTCGGCGATGTAACTCACGTCCACGGGCGAGGTCATCGCGGTGCCGAGGAAGCCGTGCTGCGCCGTGATGACCAGCGTGATGACGCCCCGCTGGTTGAGGTAGGCCAGCAGCTCGTGCATCTGCGCGATCAGGTAGCGCGCCTCCGGCATCGCCATCAGGTAGCCGTTGAGGCTGTCGATGACGACGACGCGCGTGCGGCTCTCGTCGATGCCGCGGCGGACGATGTGCGCGAACTCGCCGGGCGACAGCTCGGCCGGATCGACCTGCTTGATGTTCACGAGCCCGGCTTCGACGTGCCGTTTGAGATCGATGCCGAGCCCTTCGGCGCGCGCGAGGTAAGTCGTTAAGCCCTCGTCGAAGATGTACACGTCCGCCGACTCGCCGCGCTCGGCGGCGGCGGCGGCGAACTGCGCGGCGACCGACGACTTGCCCGATCCGGCAGGCCCCATCAAAAGCGTGCTCGTGCCGCGGTCGAGCCCGCCGCCCATCAGCGCGTCCAGCTCCGGGACGCCGCTCGACACGGGCTCGCGCGCGGTCGTCTCGCGGTGCTCGGCGGCGACGAGGCGCGGGAAGACGACGATGCCGCCCGTCTCGATCTTGAAGTCGTGGTTGCCGCCGCGGTAGCGCGCGCCGCGCAGCTTCTTGACGCACAGCGTCCGGCGCTCGGAGCCGTAGCCCTGCCCCGACTGTTCGAGTACGACGACGCCGTGCGCGATGGAGTGGACTTGCAGATCGGCGTCCACCATGGTGCGGTCGTCCAGGAGGAGCACGGTGCAGCCGCGCCCGGCGAAGAAGCGCTTGAGCGCGAGCACCTGCCGGCGGTAGCGCAAAGGCTCGCCCGCGAGCAGGCGCATCTCCGAGAGCGAGTCGATGACGACGCGGCGCGGGCCGAGCCGCTCGAACTCCGCGAGCATCGCCTTGATCGTCTCGCCCAGCTCGATCTCCGCCGGGTGGAAGATTGTGTACTGCGAGTCGGGGCGCAGCGTCTCCTCGTGCGGGATCAGCTCGTAGATGTTAACGCCTTCGAGCGACCACCCGTGCGAGCGCGCGACGGCGCGCATCTCCTCCTCCGTCTCCGAGAGCGTGACGTAGAGCACCGGCTCGCCCCGCCGCGCGCCCTCCATCAAGAACTGCATCGCGAGCGTCGTCTTGCCCGCGCCCGGATCGCCCTCGACCAGGTAGAGACGTTCGGCGGGGAAGCCGCCGCCCAACACGTCGTCGAACCCCTCGACGCCCGTCCCCATCCGCCCCTCCGAGGACGCCGCCGACGCGCGCACCTCTGCGTTCTGCTGAGTGTCGTCCATATCCGCCCTGAGCTAAGTTTTGAAAGATACGATTTGCGCTCGAAGATAGCAGAGCGGGACGACCGCGCGCCAGCTTAAACTCAGGGAGGCCGGGGCGAGCCCGCGCCGCCCGCGCGGGACGAAGCACCCGCGCATGACGCCTCGGCGTATTTCACCGGGCATCGGCCGCGGAGAATTTTTATAGTTTCAATGACGAAGCCCCGCCGCGCGGTAAAGCGCGGCGGGGCTTCGCTCCGTGGTGGGGAGCTTAATGAGCCCCCGCAGCCCCCGACAAGCTTTGGGGGCTCACTCCCCACGGGGAGAGGTGGCGGACGAGCCTCGCGCCGGGAGCCGTGCATGGTAATGCCTCCGGCGAAATCATCGGCGCGTAGCAACGTCCCGCGTGCGTCTCACTCCGCGGCGTCCCGCCCGCCGCGGGATTCCGGGGTTGACGTATGAACTCGCGAGGGTGCAGTTCATCTCGTTATCTCCCGACCCAAAATTTCATCCCGGCACCAGCCGACGATCCTTAACGCTGCCTAATCTAGCGGCACGACCTTGAGGAAAACTTGAGCCGTGCTCCGAAAATAAAAGCCGCTATTTTCCCGCAGAAAAGCGCGTCTTCCTGAGGCTCCCGGTGGGATTAAGGCGGACTTGAGGAGATTGCGATTGCGTTGCGTCAGGCGGTCTCCGGCGGGTCGCGCGGCGGCGGGCGGTGAGCGAAGGCGTCGCGGCACGGCCCCTCGGCCCCCTCGCGGCTCGCGCCGGCCGCGCCCGTCGGTCATTCGTCGCGGCCGCGGCGCTGTAGCCCGTTCGTCAGGAGCCGCACGCCGAGGACGAAGAGGGAGATGGAGAGCGCGGGCGAGAGCAGCACGAGCGGCTGCTCTCGCAGCAGCGCGAGGTCGGAAGCCTCCGCGAGCATCGTGCCCCAGCTCACTTCCGGCGCCTGCACGCCGACGCCGAGGTAGGAGAGCGAGGTCTCGGCGAGCAGGAAGGCGGGCAGCATCAGCGAGAGCTGCACGAGGACGGCGCGCGCCGCGTTCGGCAGGATGTGGCGGAAGAGGACGCGCGACTCCCTCATGCCGAGCGCGCGCGCCGCCGTGACGTACTCCCTCTCTCGCAGCTCCAGGACGAGCCCCCGCACGAGCCGCGCCATCTCGGCCCAGCCGACGGCGACGAAGATCACGATGAGGAACGCGGCGGCTCTCGCGGTCGGAAGCTCAAGGGGCAGCGCGGCCCGCGCGGCGAGGATGAGGACGAGTTCGGGCAGCGCCATCATCGCGTCCGCCGCGCGCATGAGCACGGCGTCCGTTTTGCGCCCGGCGTAGCCGGCGAGGCAGCCGACGAGGACGCCGAGCGCGGCGGCTAAGAGCGTGCCCAGGGGGCCGACCGAGAGCGAGAAGCGCGCGGCGGCGAGGAGCTGCGAGAAGCGGTCGCGACCGAGCCGGTCGGTTCCGAGCAGGTGCAGGCGCGGCGCGGGCCGAGACGTTTGCGACGCCGCGCCCGACGGGGAAGTTTGTGTTGTAGTCCCCGGCCGGGGAGTTTGAGAAGGCGGCCGAGCGAAATTTTCGCCCCCGCTTTTTTCCTCGCCCGCGCCGTCTTCAGCCGCGACGCCGAAGAGGTGGCGGTCGGTCGTGTAGAGTCCGAGGAACTTGTAAGTGTAGCCGCGCGCCAGGAGCGTGAGCGGGTAGTCGCGCGTCGAGTCTTCCGCGTAAGCGCGCGAGAGGGGATCGGCGAGGCGGCGCGCGCGGACGAAGGGGCGCGCGTGGAAGTCGCCCGCGGCGTCGAAGAAGTGGAGGGGCGTGGGCGGCGCGAAGGTCTCGGCGCGCGACTGCTCGCGGTAGTCGTAGGGCGCGATGAAGTCTGAGAACGCGGCGGCGAGGTAAAAGATCGCGATGATCGAGAGGCCCAGTGCGATCCCCGGGCGGCGGCGCGCGAAGTGGCCGCCGCGCCGACGCAGGCGCGCCAAAGAGTTCAGCGCGCGCGCCTCGCTCACGCTCGCGCTTCGTGCGCGGGAAGAGTCGGCGGGCGGTCTCATCGGGCGGCGCTCAGGGCGCGGCGCGGCGTCGGGCGCGAGGTCTCGTCGCGGCGCAGGCGCGGGTCGTTCAGGCGCAGCAACACGTCCGCGGCGAGGTTGCCGAGGAGCACGGCGGTCGCCGTCACCATCACGACGCCCATCAGGAGCGGCGCGTCGCGCCCCCTGACGGCTTCGACGCTGAGCGCGCCCAAGCCCTGCCAGCCGAGCACCGTCTCGGTGATGACCGAGCCGCTGACGAGGCTCCCGAGCGAGTAGCCGAAGATCGTGATGAGCGGGTTCAGCGCGGCGCGCAGCGCGTGGCGGAGGACGACCGCGCGCTCCGTTAAGCCCTTCGCGCGGGCGACCGTGACGAAGTCTTCGGCGAGCGCGGCGCGCAAAGATTCGCGCGTCTGCGCGAGGAAGAGCGCGACGAGCGGCGCGGCGAGCACGATGGCCGACGGGAGCACGCGCGAGAGTGAGACGGGCGACGCCTCGCCCGCGCCGCCGATGGGGAAGAGGTTCGTGCGCGCGGCGACGGCGAGCGCGACGAGGGCGAGCACGATGCGCGGCGTCGAAGCCGCGACGAGGACGAGCGCGCCGCTCGCGCGATCCCACAGGCCGCGGGGTCTGCGCGCCGCCTGCACGCCGAGCGCGAGGGCGACCGCCCACGCGAGCGCGAGCGTGACCGCCGCGACCAGCACGGTGCGCAGCAGGCGCGGCAGGATGATGGTGGAGACGGGCGTGCGGTAGAGGAAGGAGTAGCCCATGCGCCCGCTGGCGAACTCGCCGAGCCAGCGCGCGTAGCGCAGGGGCAGCGGCTGGTCGAGGCCGTAGAGGCGGCGCAACTCCCTGACGGCGTCCTGCGAGACGTGCGGATCGGAGCTGAACGCGGAGAGCGCGTCGCCGCCCGCCGCCGCCAGCAGCCCGAAGGTCAGGGCGGAGACGACGAAGAGCACGACGACGCCCTGCAAAACTCTGGAGGTGATCAGCTTCAGCACGCGCGCGGGGGGCGGACGGAAGGGCCGCCGGACTCTTCTAACACCCTTCGTCGGGCGGCGACAAGAGGTTTATTCGCGGCGCGGGCGGTTTGAAAGTCAGGACTCAGAGCCGCCGGCGCAGGGGCGCGGAGGGGTCGCAGAGATTTTTGTCTCCCTCCGCGTTGACTCCGCGCCTCCCGCGCCCGCGCGGTGAATCTTTCTCCTGCCCTTACCGCAGGTTATAAATTGTGATGGACAACGACGATCATCCGTGATTGAATCGAGAAGCCTCGCCGGACATCAATGCTAAAGACCTTCCCCACGCGATTCTTTCGCCCCGGACAGCCAAGATGAAAAACAGACCGCAGAGAAAGCCCTTGCTTGCCGCGCTCGTCGCGCTCGCGTGCGCGCTCGCCGCGTGCCAGCCCGCCCCGCAGCAGAACGCGAACTCGCCGAGCCAGTCGCAACTCCCGCGCGAGAAGACCACGGGCAAGCGCGGCGGGCAGCTGACCTACCGCCTGAGCGCGCCGCCCAAGACTTTCAACTACGTCATGTCAACGGGCGACGACGTGACGACCACCCTCACGCTCTTCCTGCTGTCGAGCCGCCTGGTCGAGCTTGATCACGACGCGCAAGGCTACACGCCCGCGCTCGCCGAAGAGTGGAAGCTCGGCGCGGACGCGCGCAGCGTCGACGTGACCCTACGCGACGGGCTCAAGTTCTCCGACGGCCAGCCGCTCACCTCCGAAGACGTGGCCTTCACGCTCCGCGCGCTCTACGACGAGCGCCTCAAGCCGCCCATCTTCCGCGACGCGCTGATGCCCGGCGCGAAGCCCATCGAGATCAGAGTCGCGGACGCGCGCCACTTCACGCTCGCTTTCACGGAGCCGGTGAACGTCCCGGAAAACTACATGTCGAACCTCGCCGTCGTGCCGCGCCACGTCTTCGAGCCGCTGCTCAACTCCGGCAAGCTCGCGGAGGCGTACGGCGTCACGTCCGATCCGAAGTCGATGGTCACGTCGGGCAAGTTCGTCGTCGAGTCGAGCGCGCCGGGCGAGCGCGTCGTGCTCGCGCGCAACCCCTTCTACTGGAAAAGGGACGCGGCGGGCAACCAGCTCCCGTACCTCGACCGCCTCACGCTCGAAGTCATCTCGGACGAGAGCAACGCCATCGCGCGACTCGGCCAGGGCTCGCTCGACATCTACGACCGCGTGCGCCCCGCCGACTTCGCGGGCGTGCGCGCGGGGGCGGGCAGCGCGCGCGGCTACGATCTCGGCCCCGGCCTCTACGCCGACGATCTCTGGTTCAACCTCAACCCGGGGGCGCGCGCCGACGGCAAGCCCTACGTCGACCCGGCGAAGCTCGCGTGGTTCGCCGACGTGCGCTTCCGCCGCGCCGTCGCGCACGCCATCGACCGCGAGCACATCGCGAAAAACGTCTGGCAGGGCCTGGCGACGCCGCTCTCCGGCTTCATCACGCCCGGCAACCACGCCTGGGCGGCGACCGATCTGCCGCGCATCGACTACGATCTGGAGAAGTCGCGCGCGCTCCTGAAAGAAGCCGGGTTCGTGACGCGCGGCACGACGGAGTCGCCGGAGCTGTACGACGCGAAAGGCCGCCGCGTCGAGTTCACCGTGATCGCCCCGTCGGGGACGAAGACGAGGGTCGATTCGGCGACGGTCGTGCAGGAAGACCTGGCGAAGCTGGGGATGAAGGTCTCGGTCGCGCCCATCGAGAACGCGCAGGTCGCCGAGCGCATCAACCAGTCGTTCGACTACGAGGCGGTCTTCTACGGAACCTCCGCGACCGAGCCCGACCCTTCGTCGTACGTCGACGTGCTGCGCAGCAACAGCCCGCAGCACCTGTGGAGCCCGAACGAGCCTAGACCAGCGACCGACTGGGAGGCGCGCATCGACGAGCTGGCGGCGCGCCAGGCCCACGAGACCGACCGCGAGCGCCGGCGCGCCATCTTCCACGACATCCAGCAGGTGATGGCCGAGCAACTGCCGCTCATCCCCATCGTCTCGCGCCACATCGCCGTCGCCGCGAACGCGCGCGTGGGCAACTACCGGCCGAGCCCGCTCCCGCCCTTCTCGCTCTGGAACGCGGAGGAGTTGTTCGTCAAATGAAATGTTGCGGCGGTTGGCGACCGGACGCGACCGGGGAATCATTGTAGGGGCCGGGGCCTGGTCCCCGCCCGCCCGTCGCCGGAAAAACGGGCGGGGACGAGCCCCGGCCCTACGGCCATCACGCATCACTCGCACCCAGCCGCAAGTCGCTATAGGCGAGGGCGGAAAGCGAAAGAGACCGAAGCTGTGGGGCGTTCGGTCTCTTTCGCTTTCCGCTTTCTTACTCTGAACTTTACTGGTTGAGCAGCTTTTGCAGCACGGCCATCGCGTGCGCGAGTTCGAGGCGCGTGAGCGGGGCTTGCGGGCGGAAGGTCATCTGCTCGTTGGCGAGCAGCCCGCGCGCGACGGCGACGTAGACGTAGCCGCGCAGCGCGGCGGGAACCTTCGCCGCGTCGGTGACGCCGAGCAGCGCGTCGCCCGCGCGCGCGTCCGCCTCCGATTGCAACCCCGCGGCGCGCACGAGCGCGATCGCCGCCGTCACGCGGTCGGCCGGCGCGTTGGGCGAGAAGGAGTCGCCCGCCGCGACATTGGGGAAGAGCGCGCCGCGGGGTGATCGCTGCGCGCTCTCGACGAAGAGCATCGTCGTCTGATCGCGCACGTCGCGGTAGGTCGGCGCGGCGGGCAGGTACTGCGGCACGCGACCGCCGATGACGAGCGCCGCCGCCAGATCGCCGCGGCTCGCGAAGAAGGAGGGGCGGAAGTTGCGCCCCGCCGGTTCCATGACGAACGTGCGCAGGCTCTGGTAAACGTCCTCGCGCTGCTGCGCGCCGAGGGCCGAAATGTCGTTGAGCGTCGCGTACTCGGCGTGCGCCGTCTCCAGCACGCCGGTGAACTCCTGCGCCGTGCCCGCCAGGCCGAGCGTGTTCTTCACCGTCATGCGCCACGCGCCGGCCGGAGGCCGCGCGACGAGCGCGCGCTCGCGGTGACCGGCGAGACCGGGCAGGTTCAAGACGTTCACGTCAGCCTGCTTCGCGCCCGCCGCATCGTAGAGCGCCATGCCGAGATCGTTCAGACTCCAGAGCGGCCCCCAGCCGATCTGCATCGAGGCGAAGAGGGAATTTTCCGGCACGCCGAAGGTCGTCTCGTAGCCGGTCGCGCCGGGCGTCACCGTGCCGTGCAACACTTGCGGCGCGTCCGCCACGGCGCGGAAGAACCTGCCGTCGAACCCGGCGCGGAAGCGACCCATGCGCCGCTGCGGGAAGGCGGCTTCGAGCACGGCGGCGTGCGCGTTGAGCACGCCCGCCCCGACCTCGTGCTGGTAGTAGGGCGCGAGCGGCGTCGCCGTGCGCTGGAGGATGTCTTTGATCTGCCAGGGCGTGAGCCGCGGGTTCGCTTCGAGCATCAAGGCGACGGTGCCGGCGACCTGCGGCGCGGAAAAACTCGTGCCCGTCGCCGTCGTGTAGAAGGGGAGCAGTCTCGGCGCGAGCCCCGCGTCGCTGTTGAAGCCGACGCCTTCGATGCCGGTCTGACTCACGCCCGTCGAGCGCAAGCCCACGACCTTGACGCCGGGCGCGACGAGGGTGGGGCGCGCCTCCGCGTTCGCGAAGTCGCCGCGCGAGGAGAACGAGGCGAGCCTGCCGCCGTCGGTCGCGCCGACCGAGACGACCCACGGCGCGGCGGCGTAAGGGTTCAGCGTGCGAAGGCCCGGCCCGGTGTTGCCCGCCGAGAAGACCGCGGTGACGCCGCGGTCGAAGAGCATCTTCGTCGCGACGTTGACCGGATCGTTCGGGTCGTAGACCGCCTCGGCCGAGAACGAGCAGTTGACGACGCGCACGCCTAAAGACGCGCCGCGCTCAAGCAGGTAGTCGAACCCGTTCAGCACGAAGACGAGGTTGGCGTCGCCCGCGCCCAGGCCGACGATGCGCGCGCCGGGCGCGACGCCCGCGTACTGCCCCGCGGAGCGCGAGCCGCTGCCGCCGATGACGCCCGCGACGAACGTGCCGTGCCCGTGCGCCTGATCGGTGTCGGGCAGGTTCTCTACGTTGGCGGGGTAGTTGAACCCGGCGGGCACGCTCTGGAGGTCTGCGAGCTTGACGTTCTGCGCGACGCGCCCGGCCAGGTCGGCGTGCGTCGCGTCCACACCCGTGTCCAGCACGGCGACCGTCACGCCGCGCCCGGAGACGGGGAGCCCGCCGTTGAAGCGCGTCAGATCGGCGTCGGCCTGCGCGCGGTCGACGCCGGTCGCGCCGCGCGCGGGGTCGGCGGCGAATTCGAGCGTGCGGTTGCCGTAGATGGAGCGCACGGCCGAGAGGTGCGAGATTTGGATGATCTGATCGCGCGTGGCGGTGACGTAGATCATCGGGAGGACGCGGAAGCGCGTGCCGCCGATGACGCCTATCGACTGAAGGTCTGCGAGGTCTTGATCGGTCGGCAGCCGGTGGTAGACGAGGACGGCGTTGACCGAGCTGTCGTCCGCCATCCGGTCGAGCGTCAGCGCGAGTTCCGGATCGACGCTGCGCAGGCCGCCGGTCGACGCGCCGACCGGCGCGATGCCGGACGTGCGCCTGACGCTGTCCGCGCCCGTGATCTGTATGCCGTCGGCTCCGGTCACCTGAATGCCGTCGGCCCCCGTCACCTGTATGCCGTTCGGCGAGACGGCGAAGGCGCGCCCGTCCGGTGTCTTGACGATGACGCCGTCGGCCCCGGTCACCTGAATGCCGTCGGCCCCCGTCACCTGAATGCCGTCGGCGGTAATGATCTGGATGTCGTCGGCTCCGGTCGTCTGGATGCCGTTGACGCCGAAGGCGGTGACCGAGTTCGACGCCCCCGTCCGCACGCCGTTCGCCTGCCGGAAGACGACCGAGTCGGCGCGGTACTGTGTGCCGTCGGCTCCGGTCACCTGGATGCCGTCGGCCCCCGTCACTTGTATGCCGTCGGCGGTCGTCACCTGGATGCCGTCGGCCCCGGTGACCTGTATGCCGTCCGCGCCTGTCGTCTGGATGCCGTCGGCTCCCGTTGTCTGGATGCCGTCGGCTCCCGTGACCTGTATGCCGTTGACGTTGAAATTGAGGATGCCGTCGGCACCGGTGACTTGAATGCCGTCGGCACCGGTGACCTGTATGCCGTCGGCTCCGGTCACCTGAATGCCGTCGCCACTGCGGATGAGCAGGCCGGCGTAAGCCGGGCCGGAGCACAGCAGGCAGGCGAGGGCGAGGGAAGTGATCTGGCGTAAGCTCTTCAAAACAGTATTGCGCATGGCGAGGGGAACTCGACGCGAATCGTTCTTACCGCTTCTTAAATTGTTCGGGCAAAGGACTCTACCGGCGACGGGGTCGCACGCGCGTGCGAGGGCCGAGCTTAGTGTCGGGGAGAAAAAAGTAACATAGTCCGGCGCGAAACTATAGTAGTTAGCGTCGGGGGATCTATTACATTTTTGTTACGTTTCGCGGATGACATAAACCCCTTACACCGCGCGTGCTGCGTCAGTCCCGTGAGCGAATTTGGCGACGGCGGTGCAGCCGCGGCGCGACTGTTTTTAAGAAGCTGTTTAGCGACTAACGCTCCGCCGGAGCGGCACGTCACGTCTCGCCCCTGACGGGGCTCCGGAAGGATGTGGCGGTCGCCGGGCTATCGACATCAAGTCCCTCGGTGACGTGTTGAACAGCTCCTAGCTCATCAACTGCTTGAAAGCCTTCTGCGTCTCCGCCGCCGGCTCGACGCCCAGCTCCTTGCGCAGGAGTTTGCGCAGACTCTCGTACTGATCCTTCACCGCCGCGCGATTCCCCAGCGCCGCGTGCGCGCGCATGATCATGCAGTGCACGTCCTCGCGGAACTGATCTTCGGCGAGGGTGCGCTGCGCCAGCTTGAGCGAGCGCAACCAGTCTTCCGACTTCTGCGCGGCGACGGCGAGGGTTTCGAGCATCCGCAGGTGCTGCTCCTTGTAGTAGGAGCGCTGCTCCTCGACCCAGTCGTCGTAAGAACCCTGCATGAAGTCGCCGCGGTACAACTCGACGGCGCGCTCGAAGCATTCGACGAAGCGCGCTTGATCGCCGGCGCGCCGAGCCGACTCGCCCTCCGCGAGCAGCCGGTCGAACTCTTCGGTGTCGACGAAGTAGGGGAAGTCCTGGCTGAGCAAATAATCGCCGTCGCGGTAGACGAGAAAGTTCTGCTTCACCGGCTGGTTGCTGTTCAGCGCCTTGCGGATGTGCGAGACGGTCGGGTGAAAGTTCTTCTCGACCGCCTCGAAGTCCGACTCGCCCCAGAAGGTGTCGATGATCGTGTCCTTAGAGGCGCGGCGGTGCCGGCGCGAGGCGATGAAGCAGAGGATGTCGCGCGCCCTCTTGGTCGTCCACGCGTCGGCCGCGAGCGGGCGCGCCGGGTCGCGGTAAATCTCGACGGGGCCGAGCATGCGGATCGAGAGATCGGCCGAGGGCTTCGGCGCGACCGCCGCGGTCTGCGAGCCGAAGGCGGCGGCCGCGCGACCGGCGGCGGCCCCCGCCTGCGCCGTCGGCGCGTCGAGCGCCTGCGAGACCTGTTCGGCGAGATCGGGCGGGAGCAGGGCGCGCGCGTCGGGCGGCGAGAAGAGCCGCGGGTCGGCCGTCACCTCGCGCCGCAGCCAGTACTCGTAGTCGTAGCGCGAGGCCAGCTCGACCGCCCGGCGCAGGTTTTCGACGACCGCGCCGTCGCGCCCGTCCTCCGCGTCGCAGGCGGCGAGGGCGAGCGAAGCCTGCGCCTCGTAGTAGTGGAGGCTGTGCTCGCGGAAGTGTGCGAGCGCGGGCTCAAGCTCGGCGCGGGCCGCCGCGCTCTGCCCTTGCGCGAGCAGGACGCGCGCGAGCGCGAGGCTCGCGGTGCGGACGCCGCGCTCGTCGCCCGCCTCTCGCCGCGCCCCGATGAGCCGGTCGAGCAGAGAGCGCGCCGCGCCGGTGTCGCCCTTGCGCAGGTTTAAGAGCGCCTTCTCTTCGAGCAGCTCGTAGCGGGTGATGTCGATGCCGACCTCGCCGTAAGACTGCTCGGCGTGTTTGTAAAACTCTTCGGCGCGCGCCACGTCGCCGCGCTCGCGGTAGAGATCGCCGTAGGTCTGGAACGCCTCGGCGCGCTGCGAGGTGAGGTTAAAGAGGTGGCACACCTCCAGCGCGCGGTCGAGGTGGCGCTCGCACTCCGCGAGGTCGCCGCGATACAGGTGACAGCGCGCGAGGTTGAGGTACGCGCCCGCCTCTTGCGGGACGGGGCGCGCGTTCTGCTTGTCCTTCCCGCCGTCGCTACGCATCCGGCGCAGCCAGCGCATCGCCTCGGCGAAGTCGCCGCGGATCATCGCGGGCAGTCCCAGATTGTGCGCGATGAGGTGCGCGTAGTGTTTGTCGTTTAGCCCCTCGGCGAGTTGCAGGGCGTCGCGGAACTCGCCCTCGGCCGTCGTCCACTCGCCGAGCGCGACGTAGCAGAGCCCGCGCGTGTTGCCGACCTTGACGCGCACGGTCGAGCGTTCGGCGGCCAGCTCTAACGCGCGGTCGAGGTGCGTGAACGACGCCGCGCAGTCGCCCCGGCGGCGCGCGATGGTGGCGAGCGAGTGGAGCGCTTCCGCCTCGCCCTCCTCGTCGCCGCGCGCGTTCAGGAGCGCGGCGGCGCGGCGCAGGTGCGTGTCGGCGACGTCGAACCTGCCGCGCAGGCGCGCGACCTCCGCCCGGTAGAGCAGCGCGCGCGGGTGGGCCTCGACGGCCTCGTCCGGGAGTTGCTCGACGAAGCGGACGAGCGGGGCGAACGCCCCGGCCGCGAGCCAGTCGCCGCCGTGCTCGGCGATGAGCGCGGCGGAACGTGTGAACTCACCCGCCTCGTGCAGGTGGTGGATCGCCTGCTCCCACTGCCGTCGGGAGGCGAAGTATGCGGCGCAGCGCGCGTGCTCGGCGGCGACGCCCGCCTGACCCACCTCGGCGCGCAGACGCCGGCGCAGGAAGTCCTGGAAGAGCGGGTGCAGGCGATACTCCTCGCCGCGCTCGTCGCTCGCGACCGTCATGAAGACGTTGCGGCGCACGAGCAGCGGCAGGAGCGCCGCGCAGTTGGCCTGCGGGTAGAGCACGGCGCAGGCGTCCGGCTCGATGCGCTCCAGGGGCGAGACGCGCAAAAGCATCTGCTGCACGTCGCGCGGCTCGTCGGCGAAGACCTCTTCGGCGAAGTAGTCGAAGATGTCGCGCTCGCTCTGGCGCAGGATTTCGCCGAGGTCTGGGCTCTCGCCGCCGCGCGCGAGGGCGTGGCGTTGCGCGACCTGCCGGACGAGTTGCAGCGCCGTGATCCAGCCGTGCGTGCGCTCGCGATATTCCTGAAGCTGTTCGGGCGTCAGTTCGAGATCGAAGACCTGGCGGAACAGCTCCTGCGTCTCGGCGTCGGTGAAGAGCAGCTCCTCGCGGTCGATGATCGTGAGCGAGTTGTGCGCGCGCAGCCGCGAGAGCGCGAGCGGCGGAACGTCGCGCGAGATGATGATGACGTGAACCACGTCGGGCAGGTAGGCGAGCAGGCGGTCGACGACGCGGTGGACGAGCGTCTCCGCGCCGAGGTGGTGGTAGTCGTCGAGGACGAAGACGATCTGCTGATCGACGAGATCGAGGATTTCGTTCAGCAGCACGTCGACGGCGCGCTCGGGCTGCTCGGCGAGTTCCGCCGGGGCCTGCTGCAAGTAGGAGAGCGTCGCGTCGCCGAAGGCGGGGACGAGCTGCCGGATGCCGTGCGCGACGTAGCCGAGGAAGACCGAGGGGTCTGCGTCCGTGCGGTCGAGCTGATACCAGACGAACTTGCGCGACTCGTTGCGGATGAAGTCGGCGACGAGCGTGGTCTTGCCCGAACCGGCGGGGGCGGCGACCAGTGTGACGGGCTGTTCGAGGTTCGAGCGGAGGCGGTCGCTGAGGCGCGGGCGGTGGAGCAGCGCGGGCGTCGGGCGCGGCGGCAGCAGCTTGGTGCGCAGGAAGAAGGTGGGCGCGGACGCCCCCTCCGCCAGCGGGGGTAGCGGCGTGGTCTGGAGTTTTCCCGTGCGGCGCAGCCTGTTGCTCATCGGTCAGAGGGGGACGGGTCAGACCGCCTGCCGCAAGCGGGCGGTTGATTAAAGCGAGAAGAACCCGCCCGCTTGCGGCAGGCGGTTCTGACAAAGACAGCGACGAGCGCGCGTGTGAACGCCGAAGGGCGAGGGTTGAAAATCTACCGCGGGGGCGACGCCGCCGGCGTCCCCTTACGCCGCGGAAGACTTCGGCGTGTAGCTTTTGACGAGACGGAGCGGAGCGCCCGCCTGCTGCTGCCGCGCGTCCGCCTCATGGCCCTCGCCCCTGGCGGCGACGTTGCGCGCCGCGGAAGCCTCCTGCTCGGCGCGGGTCTGGCCGCCGCGCGCGAGCGCGTCGAGCGCCGCGGCGCGGCCCCAGGTCTCGGCGAGCGCCTGCGCGGCGAGCTTCGGCGGCAGGTTGTAGCTCGTGAAAAGCTGCTCCGCCTCCGCCTGCGTGAAGGCGAGCGCCTGCTCTTCGATCACGCGCAGCGTCTGCTTCGAGCGCATCCGCCAGAGCGGCGCGGGAGGGAGCGTGCGCCCGATCAAGATCATGTGCGTCTCCGCCGGGAGCAGCGGCAGGAGCCTCGCGAAGAAAGGCACGACCCACCCGGCATCATATACCAGATGGAGATCGTCCACGACAATCAGGAGCGGCTCGCTCGCTTCGAGCATCGTCATCTCGTAGACGAACGACTCGGCGACGAGCACGGCGTCCTGCTCGTTCGCGCCGCCCGCCAGCAGCGCGAGCGTCTTGCGGCCGAAGCCGGGGTGCTGGCCGCGCACGGAGGCGACGAGGTATTGCAGGAACGTCTGCAACTCGACTTCGGGCGCGTCCACCTTGTACCAGGCGACGCGCCGCCCGCAGCGGCCGGCGAAGTCGAGCGTCAGAAGGGTCTTCCCCGCGCCCGTGCGGCCGGCGATGACGGTCGAGTTGCAGCAGCTCATGCTCTCAGTGAGTACGTCCAGGAGGCGCGGGCGCGAGACGCGCGGCGCGTCCGGCGGCATCGTGATTTTGTCGAGGATCAAACTCATCTACTCACTCTCTCTTCTCGCTCTCGCATCTGTTGACGGTCGTGCGCCGAGCCAGGGGGCAGGCAGCCGCGCGCGTGAGGGCTGTCGAGCCGAAAGTTCGTCGCACGTCCCTGTCAAAGCCGGAGCCGGGTGGGCGCGTTCGACCCGCGCCGCCCGACTTCTGAGGGCAGTCTGCGCCACGGCCCTTGAGGAATTCTTGAGGATTTCAGGGCGCGTCCGCCGGCGGGCGGGGCGCTGTGGCGGGCGGCGGCGGCGGCGAGCAGGGAACACGACGCGGAAGTCGTTTGTCGAGACCGGGTTGACTCTGATGACGGCGCGGTCTGTCGTCTACCCCGGATCGCCCGGCGGCGAGCCGCTGATAACCTTTTCGCCACGCGCCGCGCCGCGAATATTTTAGCGGCGCGCGCCCGCAAGCTTCTTGGCAGCGGCGCGCTTTTCGTTCATCATTGGCGAAATTTTCGGGACGGATACGGGAGGAGTGGGAATGGCAGGGCAAAAAATCGCGCCTTACGGATCGTGGGAGTCGCCGATCACGTCCGATCTCATCGTGCAGGGCTCGGTCGGGCTCACGCTGCCGCAGAGCGACGGCGCGGACGTTTACTGGACGGAGGTGCGCCCGCAGGAGGACGGCCGCAGCGTCGTCGTCCGGCGCGAAGGCGACTCGCGGCGCGACCTCATCCCGCCGCCCTTCAACGCGCGCACGCGCGTCCACGAGTACGGCGGCGGCGACTACACCGTCCACCAGGGCACGCTCTACTTCTCGAACTTCTCCGACCAGCGGCTCTACCGCCTCGCGCCCGCCGATCCCGCGCCCGTCCCGCTCACGCCGGAGTCGGGTTCGCGCCTGCGCTACGGCGACATGACTTTCGACGCGGCGCGCGACCGACTCATCGGCGTGCGCGAAGAGCACACGGACGGCGGGCGCGAGCCCGCGAACGCGCTCGTCGCCGTCCCGCTCGACCGGGACGCGGAAGGGAACGTCGGCGAGGTGCTGGCTTCGGGCTACGACTTCTATTCCTCCGCGCGCGTGAGCCCGGACGGAAAGTTTCTCGCGTGGCTCGCGTGGCGTCACCCGAACATGCCCTGGGACGGGACGGAGCTGTGGGTCGGAGAGTTTGGCGACGCGGGCAGGCTCGCGCGCACGCGCCGCGTCGCGGGCGGCGAGGACGAATCGATCTTTCAACCCGAGTGGTCGCCCGCAGGCGCGCTGCACTTCGTCTCCGACCGCAGCGGCTGGTGGAACATCTACCGCGCGTTGGCTGACGCGAACCTCGCCGACGAGGCGGCGGAGATCGAGGCCGAGAACCTGTGCCCGCTCGAAGCCGAGTTCGGCGAGCCGCAGTGGGGCCTGGGCGTCGGGACTTACGCCTTCACGTCCGCCGACGAGATCGTCTGCACCTTCCGCGAGCGCGGCGTCTCGCGCCTCGGCGTGCTCGACACGTCGGCGAAAAAGTTGCGCCGCGTCGAGTCGCCTTACGAGGACATCACCTACGTGCGCGCCTCCGTCGAGACGAGGCGCGCGGTCTTCCGCGGGGGCTCTCCGACGGAGGGCTCGTCCGTCGTCGAGTTCGATCCGGCGACCGACGAGTTTAAGACCCTGCGCCGCTCCAGCGCGCTGCAACTCGACGAGGGCTACCTCTCCGCCGCGCAGGCCGTGGAGTTCCCGACCGAGAATGGTCTGACCGCGCACGCCTTCTACTACCCGCCGCGCAGCCGCGATTTCGCCGCGCCGGGGGGCGAGCGCCCGCCGCTCCTCGTCAAGAGTCACGGCGGCCCGACCGCCGCGGCCGTGACGACGCGCAACCTCAACGTCCTCTACTGGACGAGCCGCGGCTTCGCCGTCCTCGACGTGAACTACGGCGGCTCGACCGGCTACGGCCGGGCCTACCGCGAGCGGCTTACGGGGACGTGGGGCGTCACGGACGTTGACGACTGCGTGAACGCGGCGAAGTACCTGGTCGGGCGCGGGCTGGCCGACGCCGAGCGGTGCGTCATCGACGGCGGCAGCGCGGGCGGCTACACCACGCTCGCCGCGCTCGTCTTCCGCAAGCAGTTCAAGGCGGGCGCGAGCCACTACGGCGTCTCAGACCTCTGCGCGCTCGTGCGCGACACGCACAAGTTCGAGTCGCGCTACCTGGATCGCCTGATCGCGCCGTACCCGGAGCGCGAGGATATTTATCGGGAGCGTTCGCCGATCAACTTCGCGGACGGGCTGTCGTGCCCGGTGATATTCTTCCAGGGGCTCGAAGACAAGGTCGTGCCGCCGAACCAGGCGGAGATGATGGTCGAGGCGCTGCGCCGCAAAGGTTTGCCCGTCGCCTACGTCGCCTTCGCGGGCGAGCAGCACGGCTTCCGCCGCGCCGAGAACATCAAGCGCTCGCTCGACGGCGAACTCTACTTCTACTCGCGCGTCTTCGGCTTCGAGCTGGCGGGCGACATCGAGCCCGTGCCCATTGAGAATCTCTGAATGGTTGTCGCAAGTGCCGACTTATAGCGGTTCGCGAATGCGTGCGACCGGATAATCGTTGTAGGGGCAGGGCTCGTCCCTGCCCGCTGGGCGACTGACAAATCGCTCGACCGATCCGCGATCATTCAATGTCGAATGAGCATTGACCGCTTCTTTCGCGCTTGCGCGCTCACCGGGCAGGGACGAGCCCTGCCCCTACCATCTTCACGGATCATTCGCCCCCAACTGCGAACCGCTATCAGGAGTCTCCCATGAAAAGAAGCCCGCTCGCGCGAGCCGCGAGCCTGCTGTGCGCGCTCGCGCTCGCCGCCTCGTCGTCGTTCGCGCAGGCGGCAGACCCCGCGCTCCTCGCGGAGATCAACCGCATCCGCGCCGTCGACAACCACGCGCATGTGCCGAAGGTGGTCGGCGAGGGCGAGCGGGCGGACGAGGAGTTCGACGCGCTGCCGTGCCCGCCCGAGCCGGACGCCGTCGCGTTCGCGCGCGCGCTGCCCGGCAACCCGGAGTTCGTCGCCGCGTGGCGCGCCCTCTACGGCTACGATCACTCTGACATGAGCGAGGCGCACGTGCGCGAGCTGCTGGAGCGGAAGCGGCGCGTGAGGCGCGAGCAGGGCGACAATTACCCCGCGTGGGTGCTGGACAAGCTCGGCATCGACGTGATGCTCGCCAACCGCATCGCGATGGGGCGCGGCCTCACGGGCGCGCGCTTCCGCTGGGTCCCTTACGACGACGCGCTCCTGTTCCCGCTCGACAACTCCGCCCTGAAGCGGCTGAGCCCGAACCGCGCATACTTCTTCGGGCGCGAGGAGCCGATCCTGAGCCGCTACCTCTCCGAGTCGGGCGTCGCGCGCCGCCCGGCGACGCTCGCGGAGTACCTGACGCGCGTCGTCACGCCGACGCTCGAACGACAGCGCAGGGGCGGCGCGGTCGCCCTCAAGTTCGAGGCGGCGTACCTGCGCGCGCTCGACTTCGACGACGCCTCGCAGGCGCAGGCCGCGCGCGTCTACGCACGCTACGCACGCGGCTCCGAGCCCGGCGCGGCGGACTACAAGACGCTGCAAGATTTCCTCTTCCGTCATATCGCGCGCGAGGCGGGGCGGCTCGGTCTCGCCGTCCACATCCACACGGGCGGCGGCTGCGGAAACTTCTTCCAACTGCGCGGCAGCAACCCCGCCCTGCTCGAACCCGCGCTTAACGATCCCGCGTTGCGCAAGACGACCTTCGTGCTCGTCCACGGCGGCGAGCCCTTCACGCGGCAGGCGGCGTTTCTGCTCGGCAAGCCGAACGTCTACGCGGACTTCTCCGCGCAGACCTTCCTCTTCTCGCCGCGCGTGCTCTCCGAGACGCTGCGCTACTGGCTGACGCTCTACCCGGACAAAGTCCTGTTCGGCACAGACCTCTTCCCCGGCTCGCCCGAAATCGACTGGGAGGAGTTCGGCTGGCAGACGACCACGACCGCGCGCCGCGCCCTCGCGCTCGCCTTGACCGGCATGGTGCGCGACGAAGAGATCACGCGCGAGCGCGCCGCCGAGATCGCGCGGATGGTGATGCGCGAGAACGCGCTGAAGCTCTACGGGATCGGCGCGCGTTGACGGGGAAGTCGTGGGGGGCGAGAGGCCGGAAGCCGCGGGGCGAAGAAAAAGAGGCGGCGGAGGTTAACCTCCGCCGCCTCGAAAAGTCTTGCGGTCTCCCGCGAGACGGGTCAGTGGTTAGAAGTTGAAGCGCGCCGCGAACTGGATGACTCGCGGGTTGCTGCTGAAGACCCGATCGGCGCGCAGGAAGTCCGGCGTGACCGGGGAGATCTGGTTGAACTGCGTGACGCCCGTCGTCGCGATGGGGTCAACCGTGTTCACCGTGCCGGGGACGAACTGCGGGTGGTTGAGCACGTTGAAGAAGTCGGTGCGCAACTGGAAGGTCTTCGACTCGCCGATGCGGAAGTTCTTGAAGATCGAGAAGTCGAGGTTGTTGATGCGGGGCATCGTGAAGGTGTTGCGGCCGAGGGTCGAGGCCGCGCCCTGGCCGGCGACGACGTAGCGCGCGTTCGGGTTCTGGGCGACGTAGGCGACGGTGGCCGCGCGGGCGGCCGCGGCGAGCGCGGCTGTCGCCGCGGCCGAGCCCGGCGAGTTGGAGCAGAGCGACGGGCTGGCGCCGATGGTGCCGTCGTCGCTGACGAACTGCCCGGTCCTCGTGCGCGCGCAGACGTCGCTGCCGACGCCTTCCAGCCCGCCCGGGTTGAAGATGGCGCGGTCGCCCGCGGAGTCGCCGTTGAGGTTGGAGTCAATGCCGCTGCGGATCGTCACCTGCTCGCCCGACTCAATCGTGTAGGTTCCGGCGAGGTTGAAGCCGCCGAGCGCCGTGCGCAGGAAGCGGTTCGAGTCGTTACGGAAGAACGGGAGCTCGTAGATCATCGAGTGGACGAAACGGTGGCGGTGATCCAGAGCCGAGTTGGCGCGCTCGCGGCGCAGGTTCTGGAAGTCCTCGACGCGCCGGGGCGAGAGCACCGTCGAGAAGACCTCGGCGGTCGTGTCGTCGATCAGGTGGCTGAAGGTGTAGGCGGTGCTCATCTGCAGGCCGTTCGAGAAGCGCTTCTGGAGCGAAGCCGAGCCGCCGTGGTAGATCGAGTTGCCGTTCGAGAGGAAGGCCACGACCGGGTTCGTGAAGCCGGCGGCCGCGTAGCTCGGGATGACGCGCGGGCGGGCGTTGACGTCCGCCAGCGTGAGCCCGAGCCCGCTCAGTTGCGCGGCGGTCGGCTCGGACAGGAACGTCGGCAGGCCGGGGAGCCCGAACTCGGGCGCGACCTTCGACTGGATGTTGATGCGGTTCTGCGTGAGCAGGTGGACGCCGCGCGTGCCGAGGTAGCGCAGCTCGATCGACCAGTCCTTCATGAACTGGCGCTGGATGCTGCCCGTCCACGTCAGCGAGTAGGGGACCTCCTGATCGGGGATGAACGCGCCGGTGTTGGCGCGGGCGACCGCCGCGCTGGTGAGCGCGACCGGCGTGTTCGGCAGACCGCCCGACGCCAGGAAGTTCGGCGTGATCACTTCCGTGTCGACGTCGTTCGTCTGCTGGAGTTGCGGCGGGTTCGACAGGATGTACAGGTTGTCGAAGATGTAGTCGTAAGCCATCGAGAAGCCGCCGCGGATCGAGGTCTTGCCGCTCTCGCCGAAGAGGCTGCCGAGCAGGCCGCTCTTGAAGTTGGGCGAGTAGGCGAAGCCGACCTTCGGGCCGAAGTTCTTCGTCTGCGTCGTCGGCTCGCGGAACTCCAGGAGCCCGGGGACGCTGGAAATGGCGTTGAGCGCCTGACTCGTGCGCGCGCCGAGCGGCATCTGCTGGTACGAGTAGTTGATGCCCATGTTCAGCGTCAGGTTCGTGCGCACGCGCCAGTCGTCCTGCGCGAAGGCGTAGAGGATCTTCTGGTTGCCGTAGTAGACGTTGTTACCGGCGTTGCGCTCGCCGAACACATCCGGGCTGAGGTCTCTCAGGAACTGCTCGGTGCTGCCGTACTCGTAGTCGCCGCGGACGCGCTGCGAGAAGGTCTGCGGCGAGATGATGTTGCGGAAGTCGCCGCCGAACTTGAGCGTGTGGTTGCCCGCCACGTAGCTGATGTTGTTGACGACCTGGTAGTTATTCTCGATGTTAGACTGCGGCGCGTTCGGGTCGGGGCCGATGTTGACGCCGAGATCGTCGAGGATGATGTTCGGGAACTCGGCGAGGCCGGGGAAGGTGATGTTCGGCACGAGGAAGTTCTGCGACGAACGGCGGAACGCGAGGCGCGTCTCGTTGGTCAGGTTCGACGTGAAGGTGTGCAGCATCGTGTAGGAGAACAGGCGCTGCTTGCTCGGCAGGGCGATGAAGAACTCGGACAGCCCCGCGGCGTTATCAATGTCGGCGAGGTTCGTGAGCGTGAAGCGGAACTTGTGCTGCGTCCTGCTGCTCTGGACGTAGTCGATGTTCTCGACCACGTGGTTCTGCTTGAAGAAGTTGGGGGCGGGGACGAACACGGTGCCGACCGGGATGCTCACGCCGTTCACCGTGATGGAGCCCGCGTCGTTCGCCCCGGCGACCGGGATGAACTGGGTGAAGACGGAGAGGTTCGCCGCCGAGAGCCCTGGGACGGTCCGCAACGCGGCGAAGCCGGCGGCGGTCGGAGCCGAGATCGGGGTGGCGGAAGCGCCCGCGCCCTGCTGGAGTCGCTCGTAGGAGGTGAAGAAGAAGAGCTTGTCTTTCCCGCTGTGGTACGCGCTGCCGCCCTCGCCGAAGCGCGGCAGGTGGAGGGGGCCGCTGAAGTTCACGCCGCCGCGGAAGTAGTCTAGGCGCGGGTTCTCGGCGCGCGTGATGCCGGCGATCTTCAACTGGTTGTCGAGCGCGTTGAAGCGGCGGTTGCGCTCGAAGGCGTAGACGGAGCCGTGTAAGTCGTTCGTGCCGCTCTTGGTGACGGTCAGGAACTGGCCGCCGTTCGAGCGCGCGAACTCGGCCGAGAACTGGTTCTGCAAGAGCGAGAACTCCGCCACCTCTTCCGGCGAGATGTAGCTCTGGGGTCCCGTCACCGACTTGTCGTTGTTGTCGATGCCGTCGAGCACGAAGTTGTTGTTGCGCGGGCGCTGGCCGCCGACCGAGCCGCCCGTGCCGACGCCGACGCCGCCCGAAGACGAGACGTTCGGGGCGAGGAGCGAGAGATTGTTGACGCCCGCGCCCGGCCCGCCGCCGGCGCCGCCGAGGCCCGTCTGGGCGAGATCGACCACCTGGCGACTGTCAAAGCTCTTGGAGAGGTTCGCCGTCGTCGTGTCAACCAACTCTGCGCCGCCCGCCGTGACTTCGACCGTCTCGCCGACCGCGCCGACCTGCAACGCCGCGGGCACGTCGGTCGTCGCGTTCAGCGCGACTCTGACGTTCGTGAGCGAGAGGGTCTTGAAGTTGGCAGCCTTGATGGTGAGGGTGTAGTCGTCACCGACGGGCAGGTTGTTAAAGGTGTATTCGCCCTGGTCGGTAGTGCGCGTCACGCTGGAGACGCCCGTCGATTGCTTGGAGATGGTCACGTCCGCGCCGGCGACGACCGCCCCGTTCGGGTCGGTCACCGTGCCGCGCACGTTACCTGTCGTGGACTGTGCTTGTGCCGCCATCGTGCACGCAATGACCGCAAGCACCGCGCTAAGGAGCCGCACGAGTTTACGAAAACCGTTCATGTAAAGCCTCCTGAGGTGAACCGCGAAAATGTTTCTGTTGTGGTGGGCCGACATTGCTGCCGATTAGATCCGCAACTTTTATACCCTAGAAGTGGGTGTCCCTCCGGCCGCGTGCCTCTTGTGGGACTAAATGCTGTTATGGGCGCGGTTAAAACTCCTGGTGGGCGTGCGGCGGGGCGGCGGCTGCGGCGGTTATGTTCAGGTTTCTGTAAGAGTTGTACAAAAAAATGAATATCCCGCCGGAGCGCAGCGCCCGGCGGGATACGGGTCGGGTCGCGGCGCAGTCGCGCCGCGACCCGAAATCGTCGGCGTCGAAATTACCTGGGGATGAACTCTTTGAGCCGCTTGGCGAGGTCGGGGTTGAGCTTTTGCAGCGCGCGGTGCTGTTCGAGCGCGGCCTCCTTCTTGCCCGTGGCGGCGTAGATCATGCCGAGGTTGAAGTAGGCTTCCGCGAGTTTCGGTTTCATCTCGATAGCCTTCTTGAACGCCGCGGCGGAATCGTCCGCGCGGTCCTGCGCGGCGTAGAGCCTGCCGAGACCGAGGTAGGCGCGCGCCTCCTTCGGGTTGAGATTTAGCGCCTCCCGGTAGAACTTCTCCGCGTCGCCGTAGCGCGGGGGCACGGCGTCGGTCGCCTCATTGCCGTCGCGTAGCGCGCGCTCGACCTCCTTGCCCTGCACGGCGTTCTGCTGTTCGGTGTCAATTTCGTAGGCGCTGGGTCGCTTCGGATCGCGCGTGAGCGGGCTCTCCTGGCGCGTGACGGGGACGCGCGACCTGCCCGTTCCCTGCGCGCGCAGCGCCTCGCCCCCGGCGAAGAGCGGTAGGAATGCGCTCAACGCCAACGCGAGACCAAGACCGTGCTTGAGGGTGGACATGACGTTGACACTCCTTTCGGGCGCGTCTTGCGAAGACGGCAGGGCGATGGGTCGAAGGCTTAAGAAGATTGTTACGTCAGACGGCGGGAGGGTTGACCCCGCGCGCGCCGCCGCCGCGAGGAGTTTGAGCCAAGCCGTCGCTCGGCGCAGCCATGATGCTCGAAAGCGTTATCGCGGTCAATCTTGGCCGGGTGCGATCACCCGTCGACGGAAACTGTCGGGCACAAGGCGATTCCTGACGGTCGCCTTGTGCCCGACGTTCTCGGGACCAACGCAGTCTTGTAATCGCGCCTAACTCAGGTTGTCGCCTTCAGGTGCTTGTTCAGCCATTCGAGGACGGTCGTGTACCAGAAGCGCGAGTTCTGCGGCTTGAGTATCCAGTGCCCCTCGTCGGGGAAGACGACGAGCTTGGACTCGACGCCGCGCTTCTGCAAAGCCGTGTAGAGTTGCAGGCCCTGGTCGATGGGCACGCGGTAGTCGATCTCGCCGTGCGTGACGAGCGTGGGCGTCGAGAAGTTCTTGACGAAGCGGTGCGGCGACCACTTCTCGTAGAGTTCCGGGTTGTCCCACGGCGTGCCCTTGAACTCCCACTCGGGGAACCACAACTCCTCCGTCACGCCGTACATGCTCACGAGGTTGTAGACGCCCGCGTGCGAGACGAAGACGCGGAAGTGCGCGCGGCGGTCGTTGTTGTGGCCGAGCAGCCAGTCGACCATGTAGCCGCCGTAAGAAGCGCCGGCCGCGCCGATCCGCTCGCGATCCACGTTATAGTTCGCGAGCACGTGCGCGACGCCGTTCATGATGTCGTCCACGACCTTGCCGCCCCAGTCGCCCGAAATCTCGTTCGTGAACCGCTGCCCGTAGCCGGTCGAGCCGCGCGGGTTCGGCATGAAGACGGCGTAGCCTTGCGAGACGTAGATCTGCGGGTTCCAGCGGTAGCTCCACGCGTCGTTCCACGCGCCCTGCGGGCCGCCGTGAATCAGGACGACGAGCGGGACTTTCGCGCCGCCGGCGGCGTAGTTCATCGGCTTGAAGAACCAGCCCGACACACGCGCGCCCGCCCCTCCCGTCCACGTCAGCTCCTCGGCGGGCGGCAGGTAGAAGTTCGCGAGCAAGGCGTCGTTCTCTTTCGTCAGGCGCGTGACGCCGGATGCTCCGCCCGCCACGCTCGTCGGCGACGAGAGCCGCGCGACGTAAACGTCCGTCGGCATCGTCGCGCTCGAACGCGAGAAGACGAGCACGCGGCCGTCCGCCGAGACGTGCAGGTCGTCGTTCTCCCCCTCGATCAATTTCGCGGGGCGGGCGTCGGCGAGCGCGACGACGTAGACGGGCGCGCGGCCGCGCTCGCCGGAAGTGAAGTAGATGTACTTGCCGTCCGCGGAGAAGGTGAAGCTATCGACGTAGGCGTCGAAGTTGCTGAGCAACTCGCGCGAGCGGTTGGACTGTCGGTCGTAGAGCATCAGCCGCCAGCGGTCGCTCTCGAAGCCCGCGGTCATCTGCGAGCGGTAGGCGATGAAGCGGCCGTCCGGGGAGTACTGCGGCGACTGATCGGAGCCACGGTTATCGCCCGTGATGCGGCGCGCTTCGCCGCCGGCGACGGGCACGAGGAAGATGTCGTTGTTCGTCGAGGTCGCGCCGACGCGGTCGGTGTTGCGCGCGAACGCCAGCTCCCGCGAGTCGGGCGAGAAGGCGTAGTCGGCGGGGCCGCCCAGGGAGAACGGCGGGGCGTCGTAGTCGCCCGGCGTCACGTCGCGCGCCGCCGCGCCGCCCGCCGCCGGGACGACGAAGACGTGCGTGCGCTTGCCCTCCTTCCACGAAGTCCAGTGGCGGTAGAGCAGCCCGCTTTCGACGACGTGCGCCTTGACCTTGTTCGCCTCCGCCATCTCGTCGCGCTGCTTGTTGCACGCGTCGTCGGCGCAGTCCGGGTACACGTCCGAGACGAAGGCGAGCCAGCGGCCGTCGGGCGAGACGACGGGGTCGCCCGCGCCGGTCGAGATCGTCGTCACCTGCCGGCTCCTCCCCGAAGCAACATCGAGCGCGTGGAGTTGCCCGCCCATCGCGTAGTAGATCGACTTGCCGTCGGGCGACCAGCGCGGCGTCGAGGCCGACGCCGCGCCGCTCGTCAACTGCTTCGGCTGACCGCCGTCTACGGGGACGAGGTAGAGCTGCGTGCGGCTGCGGTTCGCTTCCACGTCGGGGACGGAGATCTGGTAAGCGATCCAGCGACCGTCGGGCGAGAGCTGCGGGTCGCCGACGCGCTGTATCTTGAGCAGGTCGCTGACGGTGAGCGGCTGCCTGCCGCCCGCCTGCGCCCGGGCCGCGACCGACGCCGCGCAGACGGCGAGCGCGAGTGCGAAGAGAGAGGTGAGCGAACGTCGCATGGAATCCTCCTCGGAGTGACGCTGTTTGATTATGCTGGGAGATGAACGTGCGTTGGGAATTTAACATAGAACGCCGCGCCGGAGGTAAAAGGCGGGCGCGGCGGCGCGGCCGGGGGAAGCCCGCGCCGCGCGCCCGCATTAGTTGATCCCGCCTTTTGATCCGGGCTTCTAACTCCCGCCCTAGTTTGATAGAACCCCGGCGCGCTTTTAATCGTTCTCTCTGCTGGACTCATCAGCGGGCGGCGGAATTTATCAAGCGGTCAACTCGGAATTCGCAGGAATGGTGGCTCGCGTTATGAAGCTCAAAATTTTCGTCGCGGTGCTGGCCGTCGTCGTCGCGTGGTTCGCGGGCAGGCACTTCTACGGCGTCGCGGGTCAGAGCGCCGCCGGCGGCGACCCGCCGCAGACCGTCGCCGAGAAGTTGGAGGCGGGCGAGCAGGTCGTCAACGAGTCGCAGACGCTCGACGCGGGCGCGCGCGTCGAGGTCTCCGGCGTCAACGGCCCCGTGGACATCATGACGACCGACGGCAACGTGGCCGAGGTACACGTCGAGAACAACGTGAGCGACGCGCGCGATCTCGAATACCACAAGATCGTCATCGACCGCGCGGCCGATCACCTCGTCGTGCGCGCCGAGCACAAGAACGACGGCGGCTTAGGTCTCCTGCGCTGGCTCATCGGACGCGGCGGCCGCGGCTCTCGCGTGCGCCAGCGCGTCGTGCTGAAAGTGCCGCGCCAGGTGAACGTGGCGGCGCGCGGCATCAACGGCGCGTTGCGCGTCGGCGAACTCGAAGGCGCGGTGCGCGTCTCCGGCATCAACGGCGAGGTCACGGTCGCGCGCGCGGCGGGCCGGGCGGACTTCTCCGGCGTCAACGGCAACGTGACCTTCGCCGTCGCGCGGCTCGAAGACGAGGGCGTGAGAGTCTCCGGCGTCAACGGCAACATCGAGCTGCGGCTCGACGAAGACGTGAACGCGGACGTGCGGGTCGGCGGCTTGAACGGCAGCGTCGATTACGATCTCAAGAACGTGACGGTCGAAGACGGCGGGGAGAACCGCTCGAAGTCCTCGGCGCGCATCGGCGCGGGCGGCGCGCCCATCCGCATGAGCGGCATCAGCGGCAACATCCACTTCGTCGGCGCGTGAGAGCCCGCAGGCCGTAAGGTTCGAGACGCCGAAGTTTGAAACGGAACGAGCCGACCCGAAAACCACCCCCCCACATCAACCCCCCCACCGAATGGCTCGGAGAGTTCAACGCTCTCCGGGCCATCTTCCCTTGCGGCGTCCGTCGGTCGGACGCCCGTCCGGCTGTCGCGCCGCGCGCAAAGATCAACGCCCCGTACCGTGCGCGCTCAGCCGCGGGAGCCAGCGCGGCACGGCGCGGCAGTAGCGCTCGTAAGGCTCGCCGAACTTCCGCCGCAGGACAGGCTCCTCGTAAAAGAGCACGATGAGGGTGTAGGCGACGAGGAATCCGAGCGCGTACACCGCCAGGGCGCGCGAGCCGAAGAGGAGCGACTCGCCGAACAGGATCGACAGCACGCCCGAGTACATGGGGTTGCGCACGTGCCTGTACAGACCGCGCACGACCAGCTCTTTCGGCGGGTCGAGGGGGAGCGGCGTGCCGCGCCCGGCGGTCGCGAAGTCCCACGCGCACCAGAAGTAGACGCACGCGCCGAGGGCGACGGCCAGCACGCCGAGGTAGTTAAGCGGCGTGAACGGCCGGGGCGCGGGGGCCGGGGGGAGCAGCAGGGACGGCAAGAGTATCGTGACCGTGCCCGGGATGAGGACGGTGAAGATCAGCGTCTTGAGTAGATTCATCGCGTCACCTCCGTAAGTGTCAGTTTTGCGAGGGGCGGACGAGATCGTAAGCGAATGTGGCGAGGGCGCGCGCGGCGTGAGAAGCGGGCGGGGCGGCT
>DATLMC010000016.1:0-10792 GCA_035537435.1 Pyrinomonadaceae bacterium
ATTCACAGCGCGCCGCCTCGTCTGTTAACCGTGTCTGCCCGCAGGGGTCAGTTATTTCTTCCGGCTGCCCCCGCCCCGCGAAGATTTCTTCGCGCCGCCCCGCGAGCCGCCGCTGGAACCCTTCTTCGAGCCCCCGCGCGAGCCGCCCGAAGACTTCTTCGCGCCGCCGGAGGACTTCTTTGAACCGCCGGACGACTTCTTAGAACCACCCGACGACTTCTTTGCGCCGCCGCCCGCGCCGACGCGCGAGCTACCCGCCGCGCGGCGGGCCGTGTCGGCGACGGCCTTCGTCGCGCTGCCCGCCGCCCGCGCCGTAGCGCGCGCCGCGCCCGTCGCCGAGCGGGCCGCGCCTTTGGCCGAGCCGCCGGACGCGCCGCCCGACTTCTTCGCGCCGCCCGACTTGCCGCCGCCCGACGAGCGCCGCGAAGACGCCGCCGAGCCGCCGGACTTCCTCCCGCCGCCCGGCCTGATCATGTCCGCCGCCGTCGGGCTCACGCCCTCCACCGTGTTCGCCGCGGACTGCATCGCCGTGTTCGTCAAACTCGAAGCGCGCTCCGCGACCTCTGACGCGACGCCGGTCACCTGATCCCACGCGCCGCCGAGCGCGTCGGTCGCCGTGTTGAGAATGCCGCTGTCGCTGCCGCCGCCGCCGCCGCTTTTTCGTCTGCTAGCCATCTACAGTTTCCTCCTGTCGGTCACGTGATCTCGAAAACTCAGGGGTTTACTTTTGCGCGTAGTGTACAGGAAAACGCGCGCGAATGTTGTCACATTTCTCAACTCTTCTTGAACTTTTACCCTCGCTCACCGACGGCCGGGCGCGCCGAGCTGCTGCAACAACTCGCGCACCGCCGTGTCGAGCTGCGAGTCGCGACCCGAAAGGGTCTCGCCGATGGGCCGCGTCACCTGCACGTCCACGGGCCGCGGGTTAAGCTCCATGTCCGCGCCCGTGTTGTCGGTGATCTTCGCGCGCGGCAGGCGCACGCTCGATCCGTCGATCATCGCCTGGTTCCAGGTGAAGATGATCCACCCGGCGGTCGGCTCGCCCACCACCTTGCCGAGCTTCAGCGCGCGGTAGCCCTCGGTGAAGTCTTCGGCGTCGGAGAGGGAGTGCTGGTTGGTGACGAGGATCGTCGGCAACTCCAGCGCGCGCTGCCCGAGCACGGTGCGCGCCGGGGCGGCGATCCGGTTGCGCTCGGTCATCGTCAGGTAGCCGCGGCGCGCGAGCACGTCGATGGCGTACGGGTTGACGAAGCCGCCGTTGTTGTTGCGCACGTCGACGACGACGCCCTCGCGCGAGTGGTTCGCCGCGTCCAGATCGACGTAGAGCTGCGCGAGCGACGCCTCGCCCATGTCGAACATGTGGACGTAGCCGAGCCGGCCGTTGCTCACGCGCTCGACGTAGGCGCGGTTCTCGTCGACCCACTTGCGGTAGAGCAGCCCCTTCTCCGTCGCGCCGTTGATGGGGCGGACGGCGACCTCGCGCCTGTCCGCGCCGTCGGCCGACGAGGCGACCGTCAGGTTCACGCGGCGGTTGATCTTGTAGCTCAGCAACTCGTCGAGGTTCGTGCGCGCCGTGACGGGCGCGCCCTCGACGGCGAGCAGGTAGTCGCCCACTTTGACGTTGCGCGCGAGATCGACCGGCCCGAGCGGGATGACCTCCGAGACGCGCAGGCGACCGTTGCGCTCGTACTCGGTGCGGTCGAAGCGCACGCCGAGCCGCCCCGTCGAGATGCCGGCGCCCGCGCTGAACGGAGCGCCGACGCCCGTGTGCGACGAGTTCAACTCGCCGACCATCAACTGCAAGAGCCGCCGCATCTCGTCGGGCGTGCGCGCGCCGGCGACCCGCGGCTCGTATTCGGCCCTCACCCGCTCCCAGTTCGCGCCGTGGAACTGCGGATCGTAGAAGTGATCGCGCAGCCACGTCCAGGCCTCGCGGAAGACCTCCATCTTCTCCTTCGCGAAATCAACGTCCATCTCCGCCGAGACCGCGAGCGGGCGCACGCGCCCTTCGAGGTTGACGACCGAGAGCCGCCCCTGATCGACGAAGAAGAGCTCCTTGCTGTCGGGCGAGAAGTGCGCGAGCCCCTTGCCGCCCGGCGTCGAGGTCAACTGCTTCGCCACCGCCGGCTCGCGCGACAGCTCGTCGAGCGAATAGACGTACAGGTTCTGCTGGTTGGCGGCGATGGCGATCATGGCGACCCACTTCCCGTCCGGGCTGATCGTGTGGTAGTTCACGTTGAGCCCCGTGGGCAGCAGGCTCAGGCGGCGGCGGATGCCGTCGAAGACGACTTCGACGTTCTTCACCGCCTTCTTATCGCCCTCTCCAGCGCCCGCCGGGGACGGCGAGGGCGAGGGCGAAGGCGTCGCCGGCGGCGAAGGCTCGGGCTGCGGCGCGGGCGGGCGCTGCTGGTCTGGCTGGCGGGGCGTCGGGCGCGGCGACTCCTCGCGGAAGAGATCGCGGAACTGATCCTCGCGGAAGCGCGGCGTGCGCGGGATGAGGTCGACGCGCGCGAGCTGCGCCGTCTCGGTGCGCTGGCCCGTGTCGAAGAGGATGAACGTGCCGTCCGGGCTCCAAGAGATGCTGTTGACGTTCGTGTTGGCGATAAAGCTGACGGGACGGGCCGCGTCCCGCGCGCCGCCGTCGGCGCGGACGACGTGGACGTTGCGGAACAGTCTCGCCTCGACCGGCATGAACGCGATCCACTTGCCGTCCGGCGACCAGACGAAAGGGCGGTCGCCGGTGAGCGGCGGGCGGTCGAACGTCGCCGTCGCCACCACGCGCTGCTCCTTCGTCGCCACGTTCATCACGCGCAGCTCGCGGCTCTCGCGCTCGAAGGCGAGCCACTTGCCGTCGGGCGAGTAGCGCGGCGTGGCGTCGTCCTGGGCTTCGCGCGTGAGCTGCGTCTCCGTGTTGGTTCCGAGATCGTAGGCGAAGATGTGCGGCACAGCGTCGCGGGACGAGACGTAGGCGACGTGGCGGTTGTCGGGCGACCAGTTGAGTTGAGACTCCACGCCGGGGGTGAAGGTGAGGCGCTGGGCGTCGCCGCCGTCGGCGGCGGAAGCGGCGAAGACCTCGCCGTGGACGACGAAGGCGACCTTCTTGCCGTCGGGCGAGAGGGCGAAGTCCTGAATCTGATCCGACAGGCGCAGGTGCTCGACGGCGGGGCCGGCGGGCGCGCCGCGCCGCGTGATCTGCACCTCGCTCGCGCGCCCGCTCGCCGTGTCGAGCTTCCAGACGCGGAAGTCGTGCTCGAAGACGATCATCTTCCCGTCGTACGAGGCGTTCGCCCACAGCACGCGCCCGTCCGTAAACTTCGTCACCTGCTCGGGAGCTCGCCCCGGCGCGCGCCGCCAGACGTTCTGCGCGCCGCCCCTGTCCGAGACGTAGTAGATGGTGCGCCCGTCCGCGCCCCACATGGGCCACATCTCTTTCGCGCCCGGCTCGGTGATGCGCTCGTAGGCGGCGGGCGTCGCCGCGCTGTCGACGCCGCGCAGCACCCAGATTTCCGCCTCGTCCAGGTGGCTGTGGCCCTTGCGCCACCACTGGCCGGAAGACGTGCCGCGCGCGGTGAAGGCGATGGAGCTGTTGTCGGGCGAGACGCTGGAAAAGAACTCGTTCGTGTAGCGGTCGGCGCTCACCTGCATGGGCGTGCCGCCGTCGCTCGCGACGCGGAACACGTCGTTCATGCCGGAGATGTCGCGGCTCGTCGAAGAGAAGTAGAGCCAGCGGCCGTCGCGCGACCAGCCGTCGAGGATTTCAAACACGTCGTCGAAGGTGACGCGGCGCAGCTCGCCCGTGTCGAAGGTCAGGACGTAGATGTCGCCGTTGCCCGTGCGCGCGGAGGTGAAGGCGAGACGCCTGCCGTCGGGCGAGTAGACGGGCCGCGCCTCGGTCGCCGGGTGCGAGACGAGCAGTCGGGCCTCGCCGCCCGCCGCGGGGACCGTCCAGATGTCGCCGCCGGAGACGAATGCGATCTCGGCGCGGTCGGGCGAGACGGCCGGGTCGGAGAAGTAGGGGACGGGCGCGACCGCGTCGGGCGGAGCCGCGGCCGCCTGCGTCTCCTGGGCGGCGGCGGCGGGGGCGGCGGGGGCGAGCAGTGAGAGCGCGAGCGTGATCGCGCGGGAGACTCTGAGGGTCGACATTCTTTCCTCCGTTCAAGTTTACCGCCGCGAGGATCGGCGCGGCGAAAATGATCGAATCAAAGCACACTGATGATAATTGTCCGCGCACTATAGCAGACGCGCCGCGCCGCGCGTCGGGAAATTTTGGGCGATTCCAAGACTGTTCGCCCTTAGCGTCTTTGCGCCTCCAGCGTGAGGATAAATTTTCACGCTGGAGGCGCAAAGACGCAAGGAGATGATAAACGCGCCCGCCACCGTTTGACGGGTGCCGCCTTGCCTCGCGCGCGGTCATGATGCTACTTATCGTCGGGCATGTCGTCAGTCCTGCTCATCTTCGTCGACGGTCTCGGCATCGGCACGCGCGGGGCGCACAACCCGCTCGCGCTGCTCGGCGCTGAAGCCTCGCCGCTCGCCGTCTTCCGGGGCGAAGAGCCCGCGCTCCCCTTCGGCGGCGCGCTCGTCCGCACGGACGCCTGCCTCGGCGTCGACGGCAGGCCGCAGAGCGCGTCGGGGCAGACCACGATCCTGACGGGCGTCAACGCGCCCGCCGCGCTCGGCTACCACAAGCAGGGTTTCCCGAACGAGGCCCTGCGCGCGATCATCAACGAGCATTCCGTCTTCCTGCAACTGCGCCGCGCGGGCGTCGAAGAGGTCACGTTCGCCAACGCCTACACGCCGCGCTTCTTCCACGCGCGACCGCGCTGGGTCTCCGCGACGACCACCGCCGTCGAGGCCGCCGGTCTCCCCTTCCGCACGCTCGAAGACCTGCGCGCCGGTCGCGCCGTCTATCAGGACTTCACGAATCAACTCGTGATCGATGCGGGATTCGACGTTTCGCCGCGCACGCCGGAAGAGGCGGCGGGGGTGCTGGCGGAGATCGTGTCGCGGAACCGTTTCACGCTCTACGAATATTTCATCACCGACCGCGTCGGGCACGCGCAGGACGAGCGGGCGGCGCTCCACGTCCTCGCGCAGCTCGCGCGCTTCGTCCGCGCCGTCGTCGACGGCGTCGATCTCACGGAGACGACCGTCGTCCTCACGAGCGACCACGGCAACGTCGAAGACCTGAGCATTCGCAACCACACGCGCAACCTCGTCCCGACGCTCGCGTGGGGCGCGGGGCGCGTGCGCGTGAGTGAGCGGGTGCGCGACCTCGCGGACATCACGCCCGCGATCCTGGAGATCCTCTCGGCGCGGAAGGCGACCCACGCATGAACCGAACGACGGAGGGGCCGAAGGCGGAAGGGCCGGAGAGAGCGCGGCAGGGGCAGGGCCACGCCCGGCAGGAGAACGACCCGCGCGAGATTTTCGGCTGGAAGGTCTACGACTGGGCGAACTCCGCCTTCTCGACGACGGTGGCGGGCGTCTTCCTCGGCGCGTACACGACGCGGCTCGCGCAGAGGGCGGTCGGCGAGAACGGGGCGATCCTTACCCTCGGCGGGGCTGACCTGATCACGGCGAAGTCTTTCTTCCCCTTCTGCGTCGGCGCTTCGGTCTTCCTGCAAGTCTTCCTGCTACCCGTGCTCGGCTCCGTCGCCGACTACTCGAACATGAAGAAGCGCATGCTCGCGCTCTTCTGCTACGTGGGCGTGGCGGCGACGTGCCTGATGTTCTTCGTCACCGGGCGACTCTACGTCGCGGGCGGCGTCCTCTTCGTCATCGCGAACCTGAGCTTCGGCGCGTCGATGGTCTTCTACAACGCGTACCTTCCGGAGATGACGACCGAGGATCAGCGCGACAAGGTCTCAAGCCACGGCTTCGCCTACGGCTACTTGGGCGGCGCGCTGCTGCTCGCGCTGAACCTCGCGCTGGTGCTCTCCGGCCCCGGCCTGCTCGGAATCTCGGACGGGCTGGCGGTGCGCCTGTCGCTGCTGTCGGCGGGCCTGTGGTGGGGCGGCTTCGCGCTCGTCACCTTCGCGCGCCTGAAGACGCGGGCCGCCGAGCGCACGCTCCCGCCGGGGAAACACTACCTCACGGTCGGCTTCTCGGAACTCGGCAACACGCTGCGCGAGCTGCTGCGGCTGAAACACACGCTCAAGTATCTGATCGGCTACCTCTTCTACAACGACGGCATCCAGACCGTGATCAGCATGGCGGCGGTCTTCCTCGCGCAGGAGCTGTTCGTCTCGCGCGGGATGGAGGCGAGCCAATCTTTCCTGATCGGGATTTTCCTGCTCGTGCAGTTCATGGCGATCTTCGGCGCGCTGCTCTTCGAGCGCGTCGCCCGCCGGCTCGGCACGAAGCACGCCATCGTCGTCTCGCTCGTCGTCTGGTCGGGGATCGTCGTCTACGCCTACCGCTTCTTGCAGACGACGACGCAGGCCTGGTTCCTCGCCGCGTGCATCGCCGTCGTGATGGGCGGCTCGCAGGCGCTCTCGCGCTCGCTGTTCTCGCGCATGATCCCGGCCGGGCGCGAGTCGTCCTTCTTCGGGCTCTACGAAATCTCGGAGCGCGGGACTTCCTGGATGGGACCCTTAGTCTTCGGTCTGATCGTGAGCCGGACGAACTCGTACCGGCACGCGATGGTGTCGCTCATCATCTTCTTCGTCGTCGGCCTGGTCGTCCTGCTCCTCACCGACACGGACAAGGCCATCCACGAAGCGGGCAACTACCTGCCCGAAGAGGTCGGCGGCGAAACTACGACGAATTAAGCGGGACACTTGTAGGGGCAGGGCTCGTCCCCGCCCGCGTGTCGCTAGAGGAAGACGGGCAGGGACGAGCCCTGCCCCTACCTGATGACACGCGCCGCCCGGCAATTGCGCGAGGGCTTTTCTCACGAACTCCCGCCCGCGCGTTTCTTCGCGGGCTCGCCCGCGGCGGCGCGTTCGAGGCAGGCGTGCGAGCAGTAGGCGTCGGGCGAGTGGCGCAGGGTCAGCGCGCGCGAGGCGGGGAGCCACGTGCCGCAGACGCGGCAGCGCGCGAGCTTCTCCCCGGCGCGGTTCGGGCGGCGCGGCGCGGACGCCGCCGGGTCGTCCGAGGCGAGACGTTGGGCGTCGCGGAAGACGTTGAGGAGGCGGCGGCCGGCGGCGATGTAGGGGCGCGCGCGCCAGTAGGCGAGGGCGAGAAGCAGCGAGACGAGTGCGAGAACGAAGAGGTATTTCATCGGCGGCTCGGCGGGCGAGATCATTTCCTTCCGGCGTTGCGCGCCTGCGCGAGCTGCGCGCGCAGGTTGTCGAGCGCGTTGTTCTGCGGGTTCACTCTCTCCAGCTCTTCGACGCGCCGCGCAGCCTCCTCCAGCGCGCCGGTCGTGACGAGCGCCGCGGCGATGTTCTGGAGCGCCATCTCGTGCCGCGGGTCTTTCGCGAGCGACTTGCGGTACTCGCTGATGGCCCGCGGCGCGTCCTGCGGCGAGCCGAAGTAGTAGGTCATGCCGAGCAGTGCGTGGAGGTTCGCGTCGTCGGGCTTCGTTTCGAGCGCGCGCAGGTAGTAGGCGCGGGCTTCCGGGTAGCGTTTCGCGTCGCCCTCCTGACCGAGCGCGAAGTGCGCGTTGCCGAGCAGGAGGGCGGTCTGGAAGTTTTTCGGGTCGGCCTTTTCGGCGCGCTTCAAGAGCCGGATCGCCTCCGGCATCAGCGCGGGCGACCCTTGCGCGAGCGAGTACATGTAAACGCCCTGGCCGACCTGCCGCTGGTAGTCACCGTCGTCGGCGCGCGCGTCGGCCTTGGCGATGATGTCGCGAATCTCTTGCTCGGAAGGCATGGCGGGCGCGGGCTCGGACGCGCTCGGCGGCGCGCCGGAGTCGTTCGCGCCCTTCTGAGTCGCGGGCTTGCCCGCGCGCGCCTGCGCCACCTCGGCGCGCAGCTCGTCGATCTCCCTGCGGTTCGCGCGGTCGGCGAAGACGAACCCGGCGACCGCACCGACGAGGAGCGCGACCGCGGCGTAGAGGATTTTCTGTCCGTTCACGGCAGCCTTCCGAGTGGGATGACGAGGGGTGGTGAGATCGCCGGCGCATCCGGCGAAAGGCGACGCGCGCCTCGACCCGCACCGGGGCCGGCGAGTTGATCATTCAACGGAGAGCGGGCCTACCCCTCGCCGCCCGCGTCGGCCGCGGGCGCGTCCGCGGGGAGATCGTTGCTGCGCCGTCGTTCGGGCGGATCGCTGGCGCGGCGGCGCGGCCCCGACCCGCTGGTGCGGCGATCAACCATGCCGGGCGGGAGTTGCTTGCCGTGGACGGCTTCCGAGAGGATGCGCGTGATCTCCTGCGAGAGCGTGCGGTGCTCGGAGGAGGCGCGGCGCTGGAGCGTCTCTTTCAGGTCGCGCGGGACGTAAGCCCCGATGAAGACCCCTTTGCGGTTGACCATGCGTCGGTCGTGCCTTTCTCGTCGGAGAGTTTAACGAGCCGGAAAACTGTAACGCCTGCGGGGTACTCTGTAAAAATTGGCTTGGTGAGAGCAGGTCTGTAAGCCGAATTCTGTTCCCCGCCAGAAGCGGGGCGGCGATCATTCATCTAGCCCGGCTGTTGCCAGACGGGTCGAGCGACCTACCCGGAGGTCGTCGCGCGTCTCCGAAGAGACGCGCGTCGGGCGGGCAGCCCTGTTTGACGCCTCCCTATTTGGTCTTGCACCGCGAGGAGTTTACCCAGCCGCGCTGTGTCGCCACGCGCGCTGACGGGCTCTTACCCCGTCGTTTCACCCATCACCCGCTGCCCGCCCGGCGTCCGAAGACGCCCGCCAGGCCCGCTGGCTGGTCTGCTCTCTGTTGCACTTGTCGTCGCGCCCGCAATCTCCAGCTTCCGCCGGAAGATGCGCGCGCGCCCCGCCGTTAGCGGGCTCGCTGCCCTGTGGTGTTCGGACTTTCCTCCCCCCCGGCCCGAAGGCTGGAGCGGCGACCGCCCGACCTGCTCTCACGCAAGGTGGTTTGATTATAGCAAACCATCGTTGAACAGGCACGGCTGTCTTCCCGTATAAAGTCTTTAAAGAGTGTGTTGCGAACCCTCCGCGTGCTCCTCTTCGCGCCTTTGCGCCCTGGCGAGAGAAAATTTCACGCCGAGGCGCAAAGGCGTGAAGCAGGACGCAAGAGGCAGAAGGTTTTGCAACACGCTCTACATAACTGACAACAATCCGTTCCGCCGGGCTGTAATTATCGGCGCGGCGGCGCGAGGAGGTTTGAAGATGACCGTGAGTCGCAGGTCCTGGGTCGAGCGAGAGTTCACGCTCGGACTCCCCGCCTGGATGTTCCCCAACGTCATCGAGCGACTGCGCGGCACGCCCGCGCGCGTCGCGGAGATGACACGCGGGCTCGCGCCCGAAGTGCTCTCGCGGCGCGACGGCGAACGCTGGTCGATCCAGGAGCACGTCGGGCACCTCTTAGATCTCGGCTGGCTCGATCTGGCGCGCGTCGAGGATTTTGAAGCCGGGCGCGAGGTGTTGACCGCCGCCGACATGACGAACCGCAAGACGCACGAGGCGGATCATAACTCGCGCGACTTCGCCGACGTGCTCGCACGCTTCCATGCCGAGCGCGCCGACTTCGTCCGCCGCCTCGAAGCGTTCGACGAAGAGGCGGTGGCGCGCACCTCCCTCCACCCCCGAATCAAACGGCCGATGCGCCCGGCCGACTTCGCCTACTTCGTCGCCGAGCACGACGACCACCACCTCGCCGCGATCTCAGAGTTGATCAGGAAGTTCGCGAGTTAGTTTGCCGATCAGGCAGGAAGAAGTTTCACCACGGAGGACACGGAGGGCACGGAGGAAAGACGGAGAAACGATTTAGCTCTGTATCCCCTCCGTGTCCTCCGTGGTGATCTCTTCGTTCCCCTCCGACGATCTAGCCGAAATATTTATAGCCGACGCGGAGCCCGTGAAGCGCGTCCGCCGGGACGGTCGAGACGAGCACCCACGTCATCACGGCGTGCGAAAGCGCAAGGGCGAAGAGGTTCGGCGCGCGCTGGTAAGCGTAAGCCCAGACGAGACCGCCGAGGAACGTGGCGGCTGTGAGCGACGGGTTCGGCAGGTGCAGCAGCGCGAAGAGCAGCGCGACCAGGAGGACGCTCTGCCAGCCCGCCCCGAAAATTTCCTGCGCGCGCCGGTTGATGAAGGCTTGCAGCACGTACTGCTGCACGAGCCCCCACGCGACGCCCCACACCGGAAAGCCCAGGCCCCACCATCCCGCGCGCCAGCCCCCGACGCGGAAGCGCCCGCCGAACCACACCCAGCCCCACAGCGCGAGCACCAACGCGCCCGCCGCCATCAGCGGCAGCAGCACTCGCAGCGCGTCCCACAGGTTGTCGAACCGCCAGCCGAGCTGCCTGAGCGTCTCGCCGCGCGCGCGGTGCGACGCGATCATCAGCGCGACGGCGAACGCGACCGGCACGGCGAGCCACAGCTTCGAGAAGCCGACGAGCGCGAGCACGGCCCACTCCGCGATGAGCGCGGACGAGACGACCGACGCGATCTCCCACGCCGCGAGCGCGCGCGCCCTCGCCGGCGCAAGCGACTCGCCGCGCGCCGCGCCCCCAGCCGACCCCGCGTCGAGTTCTTCAACGCTCACGTTCATTCTCGTCAACACCAAAACTGATTCGCGCTCGCAGACCGCGGATCACAATTCAAGCGCGACTACGGTATCAGGAGCGCCCGGTAGAACTGTAGGGGCAGGGCTCGTCCCTGCCCGCGAGTGAGCGCAAGCTCACTCACGCGATCCGAGATCATCCGATGATGAATGATCGCCAACCTTC
>DATLMC010000017.1:0-33497 GCA_035537435.1 Pyrinomonadaceae bacterium
CCGTCGTCGTGCGCGGCTACAACGAGGGGGAGGTCGCGGACTTCGCCGCCTTCGCGCGCGAGCACGACGTGATGATGCGCTTCATCGAGTTCATGCCCCTGGACTCCGGTCACGAATGGTCGCGCGACGCGGTCGTCTCGGGCAGGGAGATTCGAGAGCGCATCGAAGAGCGATTCCCGCTCGTCCCGGCGCAGATCAGGCGCGGCGCGGAGACCTCTTCGCGCTGGCTCTTCGCCGACGGCGCGCCCGGCGAGATCGGCATCATCGCGCCCGTCACCGAAGCCTTCTGCGGCGCGTGCTCGCGCATCCGCCTCACCGCCGACGGGCAGATCAGGACCTGCCTCTTCTCGACCGTCGAACACTCCCTGCGCGACGTGCTGCGCGGCAACTCCTCGCGCGCCGAGATCATCAGGTACATCGAGGGCGTCGTCCTGAAGAAAGAGCCGCGCCACTTTATCAACGACCCCGACTTCCGCCAGCCCGCCCGCACGATGAGCTTCATCGGCGGCTGAAAGGATCGCCTCGCGTGAAGAAAGAACAGATCATCACCGCCCCGCTGCTCGCCCTCTCGGTGTTCGCCGCGACTGCCGGCGCGCAGAGCAGCCGCAAGGCGCAGTCGGTTCAGCCGCCGCAACAGCCGCCCGCGCCGCGCCGACCCGCCAGCGAGTCGCGCTCAAGCACGATGCGCGTCGAGCTGGGCGCGCCCGTCGCCGAGACGCCCGTCCCCGTAGAGGGCGACTTCGGCGGCCCTGCGGCGCTCAGCTTCGTCACGCCCGACACGAGTTTCGACCGCAAGCTGGTGAAGGACTCGCCCTTCTCGGCGGACGCCGTGACCGAGAGCGTCCAGGCGCTCTCGGACGGCAACCGCATGGTGCGTAAATCCGCGGCTCGCATCTTCCGCGACGCGGCGGGGCGCACGCGGCGCGAACACTCGATGGATCGCCGCGGCGCTCAGACGCCCGACGGCGAGGGGCCGCGGCTCATCGTCATCAACGACCCCGTGGCGCAGGTCAACTACGTCGCCGAGACCGCGCGCAAGACCGTGCGCAGGATGGAGACGCCGCCCGGCCTGTTGGAGGCGCGACAGCGCGCGATGGGCGCGACGGACGGGGACTCGTTCGGCGTCCTGATGCCGACGAGCGCGGCGCACCGGCGCGCGGCCCAGGGCGGCGACGCCCCCGCGCCCCCGCAGCCGAAGCGGGAGAAGCTCGGCTCGCAGTTGATCGAGGGCGTCGAGGCCGAGGGCACGCGCACCACCCTGACGATCCCCGCGGGCGAGTTCGACAACGAGCAGGCGATGGAGATCACGCACGAGCAGTGGTACTCGCCGGAGCTCCGGATGGTCGTCCTGATGAAGCACAACGACCCGCGCTTCGGCGAGACGACCTTCCGCCTGACGAACATCTCGCGCGGCGAGCCCGACCACTCGCTCTTCGAGCCGCCGCCCGGCTACAAGGTGGTGAGCGGCAGGGAGCAGTTCCCGTTCCCCGGTCGCGCGCGACCCGTGCGGCCTTAAAATATTTGAAGTCGATTTTTCGGGGGAGCCCCGACCTTCGCGGGTCGGGGCTGAGAGTCCGCACATTGCGGATTTCGGATTGCGGAATGCGGATTTAAGATCACCAATCTCTTAATCCGCATTCCGCAATCCGAAATCCGCAATCAACGGAGACCCTTTGAACCTGATGCGGTTAGTACCGCCGAAGGGAGAAGCAGACGGGAAAGACCGTCCCCGTTCTCTTGTAGGCCGGGGGCGGTCTTTCCTTTTCGGGCCGCGGCCGAAACGCGCGGCTGAAAGGTTGTGGAGAAGATGAGTACGACGAAGAACAAAGGTGACGGCCGGCACGCGAGCGGCCAAGTCGGGCTGCCCAACTCGCAGAGGGTCTACGTCGAGGGGAAGGCGGCGGGCGTGCGCGTCCCCTTCCGCGAGGTGAGTTTGAACGCGACGCGGCGCGGCGACAACACGCTCGAAGCGAACGAGCCGGTGCGCGTCTACGAGACGGCGGGCGCGTGGGGCGATCCCGCGGCGAAGTGCGACGTGCGCGAGGGGCTGGCGGCCCTGCGCCGCGACTGGATCGTCGCGCGCGGCGACGTGGAGGAGTACGAGGGGCGCGAGGTGAAGCCGGAAGACGACGGCTACCTCACGGCTTCGGCCGCCGAGTACGCGCAGGTGAAGGATAAAGGGCGGCTCGAATACTTTCCGGGTCTGCGCCGCGCGCCGCTGCGCGCGCGGGCCAGCAAGCGCGTGACGCAGATGCACTACGCGCGCCGCGGCGTCGTCACGCCGGAGATGGAGTTCGTCGCACTCCGCGAGAACATGGGCAGGGAGGCGGCGCTGCACGCTGGCGCCGAGCACGGCAGGGACGACCGCAGCTCGCTCCTGCACCAGCACCGCGGCGAGAGCTTCGGCGCGCCGCTCCCCGAGTTCGTCACGCCGGAGTTCGTGCGCGACGAGGTGGCGCGCGGCCGCGCGATCATCCCGGCCAACGTCAACCACCCCGAGGCGGAGCCGATGATCATCGGCCGCAACTTCCTCGTCAAAGTCAACGCCAACATCGGCAACTCCGCCGTGGCCTCTTCGATTGAAGAGGAAGTCGAGAAGATGCGCTGGTCGACGAGGTGGGGCGCGGACACCGTGATGGACTTGTCCACCGGCAAAAACATCCACGCCACGCGCGAGTGGATCATACGCAACTCGCCCGTGCCCGTCGGCACCGTGCCGATCTATCAGGCGTTAGAGAAAGTCGGCGGCCGCGCGGAAGAGCTGACGTGGGAAATCTACCGCGACACGCTCGTCGAGCAGGCCGAGCAGGGCGTCGATTACTTCACCATCCACGCGGGCGTGCGCCTGCCTTACATCCCGCTCACCGCGAAGCGCACCACGGGGATCGTCTCGCGCGGCGGCTCGATCCTCGCCAAGTGGTGCCTCGCCCACCACGAGGAGAGTTTCCTCTACACGCACTTCCGCGACATCTGCGAGATCATGGCCGCCTACGACGTGTCGTTCTCACTCGGCGACGGCCTGCGCCCCGGCTCCATCGCCGACGCGAACGACGAGGCGCAGTTCGCCGAGCTGGAAACGCTCGGCGAGCTGACGAAGATCGCGTGGGAGTACGACTGTCAGGTGATGATCGAGGGGCCTGGTCACGTCCCCCTCCACCTCATCAAGGAGAACGTGGACAGGCAGCTTGAGGTTTGCCACGAGGCGCCGTTCTACACGCTGGGGCCGCTCGTCACGGACATCGCGCCCGGCTACGATCACATCACGTCGGCCATCGGCGCGGCGATGATCGGCTGGTTCGGCACCGCCATGCTCTGCTACGTCACGCCGAAGGAGCACTTGGGGCTGCCCGACAAGCAGGACGTGAAGGACGGCGTCATCGCCTACAAGATCGCCGCCCACGCCGCAGACCTCGCCAAGGGCCACCCCGGCGCGCAGCTACGCGACAACGCGCTCTCCAAGGCGCGCTTCGAGTTCCGCTGGGAGGATCAGTTCAACCTCGCGCTCGACCCCGAGCTAGCGCGCGAGTTCCACGACGAGACGCTCCCGCAGGAGGGCGCGAAGCTCGCGCACTTCTGCTCCATGTGCGGCCCCCACTTCTGCTCCATGAAGATCACGCAGGAGGTGCGCGACTACGCGGCACAAATGGAGCTCGACGAAAAAGGCGCGCTCGAAGCGGGCATGAAGGAGAAGTCCGCAGAGTTCGTCGCCGCGGGCGCGGAGATTTACCAGAAGACTTAAAGGCCAGTCGGGAAGAATACTCACGCGAAGGGGCAAAGGCGCAGAGGGGCATGTTCTTTGCGCCTTTGCCCCTTTCGCGTGAGTCTCATCCTTTGTCACGCGCCCGGCGCTTGCAAAGCCCTCGCGTACCAGTGTAACAACTCGCTATGCCGAAAACTGACGGTGGCGCGGAGCGCGCAAGGCTCGCCGAGGACGCGCGGCGCGAGCGCAACTGGAAGCGTTGGGGTCCGTACCTCAGCGAGCGGCAGTGGGGGACGGTGCGCGAGGACTACTCGGCGGACGGTAATTGCTGGGACTATTTCCCGCACGACCACGCGCGCTCGCGCGCCTACCGCTGGGGCGAGGACGGACTTTTAGGCATCACCGACCGCGAGGGCCGACTGTGCTTCGCGCTCGCGCTGTGGAACGGGCGCGATCCGATTCTTAAAGAGCGCCTGTTCGGCCTCACGAACTCGGAGGGCAACCACGGCGAGGACGTGAAGGAGGCTTACTTCTACCTCGACTCGTCGCCGACTCATTCCTACTTCAAAGCGCTCTACAAGTACCCGCAAGCGGAGTTCCCCTACGCGCGTCTCGTCGAAGAGAGCCGCAGGCGCGGCCGCGCCGACGTGGAGTTTGAGCTGGCGGACGCGGGCGTCTTCGACGGCGGTCGCTACTTCGACGTGCTCGCCGAGTACGCCAAGAGCGCGCCGAACGACGTGCTCGCCCGCGTCACCGTCTACAACCGCGCCGACGCCCCCGCGACCCTGCACCTGCTGCCGACGCTCTGGTTCCGCAACACTTGGTCCTGGGGGCGCACGGGCGAGGGCTACTGGGCGAAGCCTTCAATCGCGGCGGGGGCGGACGGCATGCTCGTCGCCGATCACCAGTCGCTCGGCGTCTTCCGCCTCGCGGCCGAGGCGGGCGCGGGCGCGGGCTCGTACGAGTGGCTCTTCACGGAGAACGAGACGAACGCGGCCCGGCTGTTCGGCGCGCGCAACCCGTCGCCTTACGTGAAGGACGCCTTCCACGAGTACGTCGTGCGAGGTAGGCGCGAGGCGGTCAACCCGGATCGCACGGGCACGAAGGCGGCGGCGCACTTCCGTCTGGAGATCCCGGCGGGCTCAAGCGTCGCGGTGCGCCTGCGCCTCTTCCACGAAGGGGAAGCGCCGGCGCAGGTTTTCGGCGGCGGGTTCGACCAGACTTTCGCCGCACGCATCGGCGAGACCGAAGAGTTTTACGACTCCGTCATCGAGGCGAACATCGGGCCGGAGGAGCGGCGCGTCGTGCGGCAGGCTTACGCGGGTCTGCTCTGGTCGAAGCAGTTCTATCACTACGACGTTGACGCCTGGCTCGAAGGCGACCCCTCGCAGCCCGCGCCGCCCGCCGGGAGGGCGGACGGTCGCAACCGCGAGTGGACGTACCTCTACAACCGCGATGTCGTGTCGATGCCCGACAAGTGGGAGTACCCGTGGTACGCCGCGTGGGATCTGGCGTTTCACATGATCCCGTTCGCCTCCATCGATGTGGACTTCGCCAGGCAGCAGCTCGTGCTCTTCATGCGCGAGTGGTACATGCACCCGAACGGCCAGCTCCCCGCCTACGAGTTCGCCTTCTCCGACGCCAACCCGCCCGTCCACGCCTGGGCGTGCTGGCAGGTCTACAAGCTGACGGCCGACGCCGGCGGCCAACGGGATCGCCCCTTCCTCGAACGGGTCTTCCAGAAGCTACTGATCAACTTCACGTGGTGGGTCAACCGCAAGGACGTGGAGGGCCGGAACCTCTTCTCCGGCGGCTTCCTGGGCTTAGACAACATCGGCGTCTTCGACCGCTCGCAGCCGCTCCCCACCGGCGGCACCCTGGAGCAGGCCGACGGAACCGCCTGGATGGCCTTCTACTGCGCGACGATGCTGCGCATCGCGCTTGAGCTGGCCGCGCGCGAGCCGGAGTACGAGGACATCGCGTCGAAGTTCTTCGAGCACTTCGTCGGCATCGTCGACGCCATCAACGGCATCGGCGGCACGGGGCTGTGGGACGAGGCGGACGGCTTCTACTACGACGAGATCAAGGTCGCGGGCGGCGAGGAGATCCCTCTGCGCGTGCGCTCGCTGGTGGGCCTGATCCCGCTCATCGCCGTCGTCAATCTGGACGAGGACGTGCTCGCGCGCCTCAAAGGCTTCTCGAAGCGCATGAACTGGTTCCTCGCGAACCGGCAGGACCTCGCGCGTCACATCTCCTACGTCCAGAAGCGCGAGCGGGGCCAGACGCACTCCCTGCGCCTGCTCGCCATCCCCTCGCGCGAGCGGCTCGAAAGAGTCTTGCGCTACGTGCTCGACGAGCGCGAGTTCCTCTCTACTTACGGCGTGCGCTCGCTCTCGCGCGCCCACGCCGACCATCCTTACGTCGTCAACTTCGGCGGCCGAGAGTTCCGCGTCGATTACGAGCCGGGCGAATCGACCACGGGGGTCTTCGGCGGCAACTCGAACTGGCGCGGCCCCGTCTGGTTCCCCGTCAACTTCCTGCTCGTCGAAGCGCTGGAGCGCTACCACCACTTTTACGGCGACTCCTTCCGCGTCGAATGCCCCGCGGGTTCCGGCCACCTGATGACGCTCGCCGAGGTCGCGCGTGAACTCGCACGCCGCCTCGCGTCGATCTTCCGGCCGGGCGCGGACGGGCGCGCGCCGTGGCAGGGCGAGGACATGCGCTTCGCCGCCGATCCGCACTGGCGCTCGCTCACACTCTTCCACGAATACTTCCACGGCGAGACGGGGCGCGGCGTCGGGGCCTCGCACCAGACCGGGTGGACGGCGCTCGTCGCCAACCTCTTCGCGCGGCTCGCGCGCGACAAGTGGGGCGAGCGGGCGTAAGATTTCCGCAACACGGGAGCGTCTTAGTCGGAACCGCCCGCCGCCAGCGGGCGGGTATGACTAACGCAGGCAACCGCCCGCCACCGCGGGCGGTTCCGACCTCTTCGTCGCTATCAGTCCGGGCGGAGTTTGAGTGATGAACCCGAAAGACCTCTTCGTCATCGCGGCGAGCCTCGCCCTGATCTTCGTCGTCGTGTGGGACGCCTTCGAGACCATCGTGCTGCCGCGGCGCGTGACCCGGCGCGTGCGGATCACCGCCGCCTACTACCGCGCGACGTGGCGGCCGTGGCGCGACCTCGCGCTCTCGGTGCGCAATAAGAAGCGGCGCGAGACCTTCCTGAGCATCTACGGCCCGCTCTCGCTCGTCTTCCTGATCGCGCTCTGGGCGGCCGGGCTCGTCTTCGCCTTCGGGATGCTCCACTGGGCCGCGGGAACGTCGCTCAACGTCCCCTCAGTGTCACAGGGCTTCTCGACTGACCTCTACATGAGCGGCACGACCTTCTTCACGCTCGGCTACGGCGACGTGACGCCGCTCGACGCGGCGGGCCGCTTCCTCGCCGTCGTCGAAGCCGGGATGGGCTTCGGCGTGCTCGCCATCGTCATCGGCTACCTGCCGGTTCTCTACCAGGCCTTCTCGCGGCGGGAGTCGAACATCTCCCTGCTCGACGCGCGCGCGGGCACGCCCCCGACCGCCGCCGAGCTTTTGCGGCGGCACGGTAGAGGCGGCGGCATCCATGAGCTGGTCAAGCTGCTCGAAGAGTGGGAGCGTTGGGCGGCCGACCTGATGGAGAGTCACCTCTCCTACCCCGTCCTCTGCTTCTTCCGCTCGCAGCACGACAACCAGTCGTGGCTCGCCTCGCTCACCACGATCCTCGACGGCTGCGCGCTCGTGATGGTCGGCATCGACGGCGCTTCGACGTGGCAGGCGCAGCTCACCTTCGCGATGGCCCGCCACGCCGTCGTCGATCTCTCCCAGATTTTCAACCTGACGCCCGCGCCGTGGTCTGGCGAGAGGCTTCGGCCGGAGGCGCTCGCCCGTCTCCGCGCGGTGCTCGCCGCTGACGGCGTGTCTCTGCGCGACGGCGCGGAGGCGGAAGAAAAGCTGGCGAGCCTGCGCCGGATGTATGAGCCTTACGTCGCTTCGCTCGCCGCACACCTGTCGATGCCGCTGCCCGCGTGGGTCGACGCGCGCGCGGCGGTCGACAACTGGCAGACGAGCGCGTTCGAGCGCAACCCGCAGCAGGTCGCCGAGACCTTCACGAGCGTCTGCGATCAGCGGCGCGCGGCGGGCGCGCCGCCGACCGCCGAGTGCCCCGACTAACCTGACGTCGTTACGCGCCGCGCCGTCGATAGCCCCTACGGCGCGCCGCCCGGCGCAAGAAGACGCGGCGCAGGTCGCCGGTTGGTCGTCGGGGAAGGGTTCGGCGTCGGCCGGGCCGCTTGGGGTGGGAATGCCGTGAGCGAGAAAGCGCGCCGCGCGGGGCGGAGGGCACGACGCCGGGCCGGTTGACTGGCGGGCGCGTGTGCGTGAGAGCCGCCGCGCGCGCGTCGCTCGCCCTTACGGGGTCTTGTCCGCGACCTGCGCGCGGACGAACGCCTCGCCGCGCTGCTTCAGCTCGGCCTTCTGCGCGAGCGTCGCGAGCACGGAGGCGAGCAGCTCTTTGCTCTCCAGCTTGAAGCTGGTCGCGCCCCTCATCTTCGTGTCGGGATCGTCGAACTGCGCGACGAGGTAGCGGTGCTTGTTCTTCGGCATGAGCAGCGAGGTCAGACCGATCCCGTAGACGGGCACCGCCCCGACGACGCGCGCCGCGTTCGACGTGACCGCGCGCGTGTCGCCCCAGAGCGCCGAGAGCGCCTTGTAGGGGAGCGAGAAATACTCGCGCATGTACTTATCTTTGAAGACGAGGCGCTCGCCCGCGTCGTCGAAGTTGAGCGTGCCGGTCTGCTTCTTCTGGTAGCCCGTGAAGCCGCCCTCGTACTTCGCCTTGAAACTCGCGGGCGCGGGGGCGGGTGGCGGCGGCGCGGGGTGCGCGGAAGCCGCGGGCTGCTGCGACTCGTTGGTGCTGCGCGGGCGCTGCGCCTGCGAAGGAGCCCCGAGCGCGCCGACGATGACGACGGCGCATAAAATCTGAAAGCGTTTCATCAACAAAACCCCTCTCCGTGGAAAAACTTTCGCGTGCCCTCTACAGACGCACGCCGCCCATCGTGCGTTGCCACGCGAGTGACTTGCGCAGCACGCAAAAGCGCTGCCGCTCCTCCACGCTCGCGCCCGCTTCGAGCTGTTCGAGCACGGCTTCCAAAAGGGGCAGCGCGAACGCGCCCGCGTGAGAGACGACCTGCGAGAAGTAGTGCAGGCGCAGGCGGCCCGCCCCGTCGCGGTGAAACGCCAACACCTCCTCGCCCGGCATCGCGTAGACCTCCTGCCCGACCGGCATGACGCGGCGCGGGACGGCGTGGTGCGTGCCCCCCAAGTCGCGCCAGCCGAGCAGCAGCACCCCGACGAAGACGCCCTGCTCATTCAGATAATCGGGGCTTAGGATCGACAGCTCGGAGGGCGGCGAAAGTCTCGGCCCGAAATTTCCGTACTCCGGGTTCACGAGCTGCGTGTCGTAGATGACGCCGACCACCTCCTCGCCTGCGCCCACGGGCAGCCTCACGAACTGCGCGAACCCGTAGTCCTCCGCGCCCGGCGCGCCCTCCGCGTCGAGCCTGTCGACGACGCGCCCGACGTAATCCACGTGCGAGCGCGAGGCGACTATTTTAGCGATCCTCTTCGTCATCTTCTTAAAACGTCCGGGCCGTCGCCCCGAAGAGAGCCCAACAAATGAAGACCTGCGCGCCGAAGAGGATGACGCCGTAGGCGACCGCGTGCGCGGCGGCGCGCGCGCCGCGGCGGTGCGAAGAGCGGCGCGCGCAGACGAGCCCGGCGCAGCCGAACACGACCGCGCACGGCGCGAGCAGCAGGCCGAGGAACGGGATGAAGCAGAAGGCCACGAGGATGAACGCCGTCTCGGTCGCCGCGTTGCGGTAGTCGTCCGGCGCGCGCTTCGTCGACGGCGCGCGCGGCGAGACTTTCCGCCGCGGGAGGTGCGGCGCGACGAAGGCCGGGCGGTGCTCGTAGATCGCCGCGAGCGGGTTGTCGTGCCGCGCGCCTGAAGCCTCCTCGCGCCGCCAGCGGTAGGAGGCGCGCAGGTGATCGGCGGGGCGGTAGTCTGGGTCGTCGAGGCCGCGCCCGCACGTCGCGCAGAACTTCGCCGCGGCCCTGCGCGACGCCGCGCCGCAGGCGGGACAGACCGGCGACTCGCCGGCCGCGCGCGCCACTGTCTCCGCGATGTCCTCCGTGCGATTCATAAGCCCACGACTACTTCGAGTACCCTAAAACTTCTGCGCGCCTCAACCGCCTTTGCATGACATTCATTCTTACGCAAAGGCGCAAAGCTCGCTAAGTCCGGGGGCGCGCGCTGACTCAGCGGCGGTGCGCCTTGCTGACCGCCTTGCGCGAGACGCGGAACGAGAGATCGTTCGCCTCGGCGAACTCCTGCACGGCCCGCAGGAAGTGCTCGCGGTCGCGCGCCGTGATGACGGCCGCCTCGTCCGCCGTCTCAAGCGCGTAAGGGTAGCCGTTGCCGACGACGCACTCGGCGCGCACCGCGTCCATCACCTCGTCGATCAAACCGTCTGCGGCGACCCACACGGGGATGTCGAGCCGCGCGGGCGTCGCGCCGGGCTCGGTCGCCTGCAAGTATATGAAGCCGACGAGCGGCGCACCAGCCTCGTCCCAGAACTCCTCGGTCAGGCTCTCGCGGCGGCACTCGCAGAAGACGCTGCGGTCGCCCCAGCGCTCGAACAGCGGAGCGCCGCCGTCGGGACGCGCCGAGAAGAGCTGCGCGTCGAAGACCGCCGGGCTCTGCTCCCGCCTCTGCGCGACGACGTCGAGCATCCTGACGAGGTCGCGCGCGTAAGACTGATCGATGTAGCCGACGACGGGCACGCGCGTCTCGCGCGACAGGCGGATGGTCTCCGCGAGAGAGGCCATGTAGGCGTTCGGGAACTTCAGGCCCGCGCCGCGCACGCGCGTGGTCGAGAGCAGGAGCGTGCCGTCGAAGAACGCGACCGGCGGCCGTTGGCCCCGCGCGCGCCAGCCCTCCTGCCGCCTGAGGAACGCGCGCAGGGCCGTCAGCTCCAACTCGAAGCGCCGCAGGCCGACGACATCCGCGGCGGTCGCGCCCGCGCCCTCCGTGTCGAGTAGATCGCCGGGCGGGACGAGACGGAAATCCCACTCCTTGCGGTAGCCGTCGCCGCCTCTGGTGTGCGGGTTCTCGAACCAGGCGACCTGCACGGCGGCGACGGGCAGCGAGATTTCGCGGCCGGGCAGGATTTGGCTGCCGTCCGCCGCGAACGTCACGCGATCCGTGAGCGCATCGACCGCCCACGCGCGCGCCTCCTCGTGCGTGCGCCAGCCGCGCGCGAACGGGACGACGAACGACCCTTCGCGCTCAAGCTCGCTGCTCGGCAGCGCGCTCGGCCGGCGCGCGACCCCCGCCGCCACCCCGGCCTCGGCCGCGCCCTTGACCTCCGCGGCCGTCTGCCCCGCGAGCGCGACGAGGCGCGCCACGTAGTCGCCCGCCTGTTCCGCCCACTCGCGGCCGAACTCGACGAACTCCCCGCGCCGCCCCGACAACTCTTCGATCAGTCGTTGGCGGTAGAGCATAAAAGCCGTGACGGGTGACAAGTGACGCGTGACAAGTGACAAGTCAGTGATGAGTGATGAGTGATGAGTGACGGATGATGAGTGATGAGCGATCAGTTGCCACTCATTACTCATCACTCAACTCACCACTTCTTACCTGTCACCCGTCACGGTTTACGGTTTACGGTTTACGCCTTTTACCTGTCACCCGTTACTTGTCTTTGTCCGCCGTCCCCTTCTGCGCGCGGCGGAACTGTTCGGAGGAGGCGGTGTAGTAGGTCGTGCGAAGCCGGCCCTCGATGAAGGTGTAGGAGATGCCGTCGCGCAGGTTGCGGAAGATGACGGCGTTGCCCTGCGGGTCGCGTTCGAAGGCGGAGTTGTTCGCGAGCTTCATCGTGTCGGGCGTGTCCGAAGACCCGTCGTGTTGCAGCACGACCTGGCGCACCGTGCCCTCGACTCCGGGGGAGAGCTTGTGCGCGCGCACGAAGCGCTCGTCGACGAAGGCGACCATCACCGTCCCGCCCTGCACCTTGAAGCGCAGCGTCCCCGTCGCGCCCGGCTTGTCCTCCAGCGGCTTACCCAGCGCGCGCTCCACGTCGGCGCGCCGCGACTTCAGCGGCTCGATCTCGCCCCACGAAGACGCGCCCGACGGCCGCGCCGCCAGGAGCACCAACGCGGCGCACAGCCCGACCACACAGGCGCGCAGACGCCGACCGGCGCGGCAGCGTAATAGAGCGGCTTTCATCATGCCGCGATGCTACGCCTTGCCCCGCGAGGATTCAAGACAAAAAGTGATGAGTCATGAGTGAAGGGTGATGAGTAGGAAATTCCTACTCATCACCCTTCACTCATGACTCATCGCTCTTGTTCTATTTGGCGAAGGGGCGGACGCGCTCGACCGCCTCTTTGAAGTCCGCGTCGTCGGGCGAGAGCTGCGCGCCCTTCTGGTAGGCGGCGAGGGCCTTGGCGTACTGCTTCGAGACCTCGTAGGCGTAGCCCAACTCGCGGTAGACGTTCACGTCCTCGGGCGACTTGGCGGCGGCGCGCTCCAGGGCGGCGGTCGCCTTCGGGAAGTTCTTCGCGCGCGAGTAGGAGACGCCGAGCAGGTAGAGCGTCGAGCCCTGCGCGTTCGCGTTCGAGGCGACCGTCTCCAGGACGGCGGCGGCGCGCGCGTACTGCTTCGCCCCGACGAGAGCCTGCGCGTTCAGGGCGGCGGAAGATTCGTCGGCGCGCAGGCGCACCAGCGCGTCGCTCGTGCGCACGGCGCTCAGATAACTCTCGTTGGCCTTCGGCGTGTCGCCCGCTTCCGCGGCGCGGCGCAGGTAGGCGAGCGTGAGCAGCGTCCACGCCTCGGCGAGCCGCGGGTCGGCGGTCGTGGCGCGGTTCAGCGAGGCGATGGCCGCGTCCGCCTGACCGCGCTCGTAGGCGATGCGGCCGAGGTAGAAGAGCGAGATGGCGTTTTTGGGATCGGCTTTCACCGCCTCGTTGAACGAACGCTCGGCGTCGGCCTTCTTGTCCGTGCGGTACTGGGCCAGCCCGCGGTAGTAGAGCATCGTCGCGTCGGCGGGTTTGCCGGCGCGCGAGGTGGCCGCGACGAGCAGCGGCAGGGCGCGCTCGAACTGATCGGAGCGGACGAGCGCCTGCGCGAGCGCGTCCGACGTGTTCTCGTCTTCGCCGCCCGCGGCGCGCTGGAGGTCGAGCGCCTTCTGCAAGTCGGTCGCCGCCTGGGCGTACTGCTTCAAGCCGACCTCGGCGAAGCCGACGATCTTCCAGGCCTCGCCGTTCGCCGGGTTCGCCGACGCGACCTGCCGCGCCTCGCGCGCCGCCGCGTCGAACTGCCCCTGCTGCAAGAGCGTGTAGGCACGGGTCGTGTCGCCGCCCGACTGCGCGGGCGTCGCCGCGCGCGCGCCGTCCGCCCGCGGCTCAGGCGTGGGGGTCGGCTGTTGCTTCGCCGCCTCCTCGTTGGCGGTCTGCGGGTTGGCGCGGCGCGGGCGCGTCGCGCCCGACTGAGCCGCGCCCGTCGTGGTCAGGATGAAAAGGGCGAACACGACGGCGGCGGTCGTCTGCTGTAGAAAATTTAGTTTCATGATCAACTCCACGCGCGCGGGCGGCGACGGATAAGTTACCTGCGGGAGAGTATGACTTGCGGCGGCGCGCGCTTACAAGTCGCGCGCATGGTCTGCGATGCGCGGCGCGCGCGCGAGGTTCGCCCCCATTTACCACGCGCCGGGCGCGCGCGCGAAGACTGCTGGCGCGGCGGCGCGAAAAAAGTAGTATCCTACAGCACGCGCGGGGCGTCGCGGGTCTACCGCGGACGCGGGTTGGGGAGTCGGACTGATGCTGAAACCGCACTGGCGTCTGTGGATCGTGATCCTGACCGGGTGGACGCTCGTCGGGCTCACCTTCACCCTCAACTACTACCTCTTCTCCGATCACTACGTCGCCATCTTCCGCCAGCCGCCGACGCTCTCCCAGATGCTGGTCTGGGAGCTGCCCTACTGGTTCCTGTGGGCGCTGCTCTCGCCCCTCGTCTTCCGCCTCACGCGCCGCTTCCCTTTCGAGCGCGGCCGCTGCCTCCGCAGCTCGCTCGCCCACCTCTGTGCCTGCCTGGCGCTCTCGCTCGCGCACCGCGCCGTCTACCTGCTCGCCGGCTGGCTCCTGCACGTCGCCGTCTACCGGCAGCTCGCCTCGCTCTCGTCGGTCTTCAACTTCCTCTTCTTCTTCAACCTCCCGACCGGCTTCATGAGCTACGCCACCGTGCTCCTCGTCAGCTACGCGCTCGACTACTACCGGCGACACCAGCAGGAAGAGTTAAAAATCTCGCGCCTCGAAGCCGAGCTGGCGCAGGCGCAGCTCGAAGTCATGCAGGCGCAGTTGCAGTCGCTCAAGATGCAGCTCCAGCCGCACTTCCTCTTCAACACGCTCAACTCCGTCTCCACGCTCCTCGACGAAGACCCGGAGGCCGCCGACCAGATGCTCGCGCGCCTCGGCGACTTCCTCCGCCTCACGCTCGAAAACTCCGGCGCGCAGGAGGTGACGCTCCAGGAGGAGCTGGAGTTCCTGCGCTGCTACTTAGAGATCGAGCGCGTGCGCTTCCAGGATCGCCTCGCCGTGCGCATGGAGATCGCGGCTGACACGCTCGACGCGATGGTGCCCAACCTCATCCTCCAGCCGCTCGTCGAGAACGCCATCCGCCACGGCATCGTCCAGCGCGTCGGCAGCGGGCGCATCGAGATCAGCGCGAGCCGCGTGGGCGAGACGCTGCGCCTCTGCGTGAGGGACAACGGCCCCGGCCTGCGCGCGGCAGACGAGCCCGCGGCGCAAGTTTCGCGGCACGGGCTCGGCTTCGCGTTGACGCGCGCGCGGCTGGGCAGGATGTACGGCGCGCGGCAGAGTCTGTGCCTCGCGGACGCGCCCGGCGGCGGGCTGGAGGTGACGCTCGAACTGCCCTTCGTCGCGTCGGACAGGGTCGCGCCCGTCACCGCCGCCCTGTCGGGGGGCGCGGCGGACGAGCGCGCGGAGGTCTCGGCGTGATCGAAGGTCGGAAGATTCGCGCCCTCGTCGTAGACGACGAGCCGCTCGCGCGTCGTCGCATCCGCAAGCTCCTGGCGCGCGACCCGGAGGTCGAGGCGGTCGGCGAGTGCGCCGACGGCTACGAGGCCATCGCCGCCATCAACGCGCACTCGCCCGATCTCGTCTTCCTCGACGTGCAGATGCCAGAGATCGACGGCTTCGCCGTGCTCGAACGCACCCACCCGAGGCGCGCCCCGCTCGTCGTCTTCGTCACCGCCTACGACCAGTACGCCCTGCGCGCCTTCGAGGTCTCGGCGGTCGACTACCTCTTGAAGCCCTTCGACCGCAAACGCTTCGAGCAGGCGCTCCGGCGCGCGAAGGCTCGCCTCTCGACGGAGCGCGGGAGCGAGTTCGCGGCGCGCACGCTCGCGCTCCTCGAAGAGTTGCGCGCGCACGCGAGCCACCCCGAACGACTGATGATCAAGTCGGGCGGGCGCGCCTTCTTCCTCAAGACTGACGAGATCGACTGGATCGAAGCCGAGGGCAAGTACGTCCGCCTCCACGCCGGGCGCGAGTCGTACCTGCTGCGCGAGGCGATGGGCAGTTTGGAGGCGCAGCTCGATCCGAAAAAGTTCCTCCGCATCCACCGCTCGTCAATCGTCAACATCGACCGCGTCAAAGAACTACAGCCCTGGTTCCATCAGGACTACCGCGTCATCCTCAGCGACGGCACAGAGCTGATGCTCAGCCGCGGCTGCCGCCGCAAGCTCGCCGAGATGTTGAAGCTCCCCCTCTGACGTAGACCGCCGGCGGGCCTTCAGTCGCCGTCGGCGATCTCCCCCGTCCTCCCGCCCGTTCGTTCCGGGCAGACGCCAACTCGCGCCCGCTTCCCCGCCGTTCGTGCCAAAGTCGTTGCCCGCCCGCCTCCCGCGCGCCTACATTCGCCGCGACTTACTCGCCGTCCGTTGACACCCGCTCGCTAAGGAGGCGCGCCCGATGGCAAACCGACTCTTCGCTACCAAGCCGCTCCAGCTCCTGCTCGACGAGATGGCGGGCGAGCACCGCCTGCGCCGCGTGCTGGGGCCGCTGCAACTCACCAGCCTCGGCGTCGGCGCGATCATCGGCACGGGGATCTTCGTGCTGACGGGCGTCGCCGCGCACGAGCGCGCGGGGCCTGCCATGATCCTCTCGTTCGTCGTCGCCGGCTTCGCCTGTGCCCTCGCCGCGCTGTGCTACGCGGAGTTCGCCTCGATGGCCCCCGTCGCCGGCTCCGCCTACACCTACGCCTACGCCACGCTCGGCGAGCTGTTCGCGTGGATCATCGGCTGGGACATCATCCTCGAATACGCCGTCACCGCGGGCGCGGTCGCGCACGGCGCGTCCCACTACTTCCAGGACCTGATCGGCATCTTCAACCTGCACCTGCCGGACGCCTTCACCGACGCGCCGTTCGACTACGACCCCGCGCTCGGCCAGCTCGTCTCGACGGGGAAGTATTTCGATCTCCCGGCGATGCTGATCGTCGCGGCCGTGACGTGCGTGCTCGTCGTCGGCATCCGCGAGAGCGCGACGTTCAACGCCGCGATGGTCGTCCTGAAGGTCGCCATCGTCGTCCTCGTCATCGTGCTCGGCGCGTTCTACGTCCGCCCCGCGAACTGGCGCCCGTTCGCGCCGTACGGCTACACGGGCATCAACTTCTTCGGCCATACGCTGTTCGGCCAACAGGACGCGGGCGGACAGCCCCTGGGGATGCTCGCGGGCGCGGCGATCATTTTCTTCGCCTACATCGGCTTCGACTCCGTCTCGACCCACTCGGAGGAGGCGCGGAGGCCGGAGCGCGACGTGCCCGCCGCCATCATCGCGTCGCTCCTCATCTGCACGGTGCTCTACATGGGCGTCGGCGCGGTGCTCACCGGCATGGTTCCTTACAACAAGATCAGCATCAACGCGCCCGTCTCCGACGCCTTCCGGCAGGTGGGGCTGACGTGGGCGCAAGCCGTCATCTCGCTCGGCGCGCTCATCGGGATCACCTCGGTCGTGCTCGTGACGATGCTCTCTCAGGCGCGCATCCTGCTGGCGATGGCGCGCGACGGCCTGCTGCCGCCCGGCTTCTTCGGCGCGGTGCACCCGCGCTTCCGCACCCCGCACAAGTCCACCATCCTGACGGGCGTCTTCGCCGCGCTGCTCTCCTCGCTGCTCCCGCTGCGCGTACTCTCCGACCTCATCAACATCGGGACGCTGCTGGCGTTCGTCATCGTCTGCGCGGCGGTGCTCATCATGCGCCGGACGAACCCCGACGCGCGTAGGCCGTTCCGCGCGCCGCTCGTCCCCGTCGTCCCCATCCTCGGCATCGCCACGTGCCTGCTCCTGATGTTCTCGCTGCCCGCGGAGAACTGGCTGCGGCTCGGCGTGTGGCTGCTCGTCGGCTTCCTGATCTATTTCGGCTACGGGCGCAGGCACAGCCACCTGGCGCGCCACCTCGCGCGCGAGGTCGCGGCGCACGGCGTCGCAAAGCCCGGCGATGAGTCGGAGAGGTGAATGCTGACGTGAGGCGCGTGTCGGCGTCGGGGCGACTACCAGCCCATCCGCGCGCGCAACGATGTGACGTGGGCGACGTGGTGGCGGCCGTGCCAGGCGTAGATTCCGACGGCCTTGTCCAGAGGGACGACGCCCCATTCGGGGTGGCTGAAGGTGCGCCGGAAGTCCGCCTCCCGAAGTTCGCGGAGCAGGATCACCCAGCGCTCGTGCAGCGCGTCGAGCAGCGCGAGCGAGACCTCGACGGGGGTGGCGCGCGAGTCGGGGAGTTCGGCCCAGCGCTCCTCGTGGTAAGTCCTGATGGCCGGCTCGTCCTCGGTCAGCGCGAGCTTGAAGCGCACGTAGCTGTTGAGGTGGCTGTCGGGCACGTGGTGCACGACCTGGCGCACCGTCCAGCCGCCGGGCCTGTAGGGCGTGTCGAGTTGTTCGGGCGACAGGCCCGCGATCGCCTCGCGGAGTTTGCGCGGCGCGCCCGCGATCTCGTCGATGAGGCGCGAGCGCGCCTCGCCCGTGATCGCGCCCTCCGCGTCGAACTGCCCCACCGGGTAACGCAAATCATCATTCGTCTTCATCTTCTACTCCTTTCCTCCGCCGCCGCCCCCTCGCGCTTCACGCGCGCCGCCATCCACGCGCGCGACGCCCGCCCTTAACCCGGCACGACGCCGCTCCCGTCTTTTACGTCAACCTTGCGCCTCACGATCAGCGCGATGCCGCACATCACCGCGGCCCCCCCGGCGGCGACGCGCCACGTCAGCGCCTCGTGCAAAAAGATCGCGCCGAGCGAGAGCGCGATGACGGGCGTCACGAGCGGGATGAGCATCGTCTTGGTCACGTCCATATTCCTGACGAGCCAGTAGAAGAGCAGGAACGCGAGCGCCGAGCCGACGAGCGCCAGGTAGAGCAGGCAGACGAGGGCCAGCGGCGTCCAATGCAACTTCAGCGGGTTGCCCTCGAAGGCCGCGCCGAAGAGCAGGAGGGGCACGAACCCGCAGACCATCTGCCCCAGCGCCAGCGCCGCCGGATCGATCCGCGCGCCGCGCGCCTTGATGAGCACGTTGCCGTAGGCGGTGCAGAACGCCCCGACGACTACCGCCCCCCCGCCCCACAGCGCCAGGGGGCCGTTCGCCTGCCCCTGGTAGGAGAGGATGAAGGCGACCCCCGCGATGCCGATGAGGACGCCCGCCACTTTGCGCGGCGTCATGCGCTCGTGCGGCAGATGGACGTGGCCGATGACGAGCCCGAAGACCGGGATCGTGGTTTGCAGCAGCGCGGCGAGCCCCGAAGAGATGTACTTCTCGCCCCAGAACAGCAGCCCGTAGTTGAGCGAGAACGAGAGCACGCCGGTCAGCGCGATCAAGCCCCACTCCCGGCGGGCGCGCGGCAGCGGCCGGCGGGCGACGACGACGAACGCGCCGAGCGCGAGCGACGCGACGACGAAGCGGATGCCCGCGAACGTGACCGGCGGCAGGTCTTCGAGCCCCAGCTTGATGAAGAGCCACGTCGAACTCCAGATCAGGCTCAGCAGGAGCCACGCCGCCACGGGCGCCCTGGCGCGGCGCGTCTCCCGACGCCGCGCACGCACCCGCGCGTCGGGCGATAACTCCTCGCCCCGCGCCCCCTCGGCCGGGCTCTCGTCCACGTCTGTTTCAACCGTCGCGCTCATCACACACGCCCCGCCAACACCTTGCAGTTAGTCGCACCGTCGAAGATCGAGAAGTCCGTCGCCTTCGATCTGCGACGCGAGAATTACGTCGTCGCTAATTTATCAGCGGCTCGCGCGAAGACAAGTGCCAATCGCGAATTGGCATTTGCTTCAACTCGTCCGGCGCGGCGGGCATAATTAAGAGACTCTAACAAGACCGGATAAGTAGGGGCGGGGCTTGTCCCTGCCCGTCTTTCGTTAGCGACGAGCGGGCGGGGACGAGCCCCGCCCCTACATCGTGACGCGCGCGTCGAGTTTTGTGAGGCGCTCTAAGCCCGCGGCGTGCCGTCGAGTCTTAAAAGTTTGGGCGCAAGGGACGGATAGATTGAGGCGCGCGCAGGGTGTAATCTGCGCCCCGAGGTGACGGTGATGGAGCAGGAGGGAAACATCCTTCGGGAGTTGCAAGAGTTGGAGACAGACCTGTGCTGGCGGGCGGTCGAGGAGCGGGACGCGCGCTTCGACGGCGCCTTCTTCTACGGCGTGCGCTCGACGGGCGTCTACTGCAAGCCGACGTGCCCCGCGCGCCGACCGCGCCGCGAGCAGGTCAGCTTCTACACTTCCGCCGGGGCCGCCGAGGGCGCGGGGTTTCGCGCCTGCCTGCGCTGCCGCCCGCGGGAGGCCGGCGCGCGCGACGGCCGCGTCGAGCTCGTCCTGCGCGCCTGCCGCGCCATCGAGGCCCGCGAGGGCGGCGCGCCTTCGCTCGAAGAGTTGGGCGCGGAGTTGGGCGTCCGTCCCCACCAGCTACAGCGCACGTTCAAGGGCGTGACCGGCATCACGCCGCGGCAGTACGCGGCGGCGCACCGGCTGAAGCTGTTCAAGTCGAGGATTAAAGAGGGCGACGGCGTCGCGGGCGCGATCTACGAAGCGGGCTACGGATCGAGCAGCCGACTTTACGAGAACGCTTCGGAAAAACTGGGGATGACACCGGCGACTTATCGCCGCGGGGGTAAAGGCATGGACATCAATTACACGGTCGTCGGCTCAAGCCTCGGTCGGCTGCTCGTCGCGGCGACCGCGCGCGGCGTCTGCTCCGTCCAGTTCGGCGACAGCGACGAAGCGCTCGCCGCGGCCCTCGCGGCGGAGTACCCGTCGGCCGCGATCCGCCGCGACGGGGCGGGACTAGAGCTATGGGTCGAGACGCTGCTGCGTCACGTCGACGGCGGGCAGCCCGAACTCGATCTGCCGCTCGACGTGCGAGCCACCGCGTTCCGCTCGCGCGTCTGGGAGGAGCTGCGCCGCATCCCCTACGGCGAGACGCGCTCTTACGGCGAGGTCGCGCGCTCCATCGGGCGGCCCGCGGCCGTGCGCGCGGTCGCGAGCGCCTGCGCCGCGAACCCGGTCGCGCTCGCCACGCCCTGCCACCGCGTCGTGCGCGAGGGCGGCGCGCCGGGCGGCTACCGCTGGGGACTCGGGCGCAAACGGGAACTGCTGGAGCGAGAGCGGAGCGCGGCTACCGGCAGCTCGAAAAGCATCGCCGCCGTGTCCGAAGGCGACGGCAGCTCCTGAGAGTCGTCGCCGGTCGAGACACGTTTTGCCGCCACAGCTCAGACCGCGGGGGCCATCTCTGATCTCACGTCGCGCGGTCGGGACTTCACCGGCCGGACTGTTCGAGCAGCTCTTTCAAATATTGCTGCCAGATCGAGGGGAGCGAATGCGTGCCGTGCCCGCGCGTCCGGTCGCTCGTGGGGATGAGGACGTAGCGACCGCGCGCGACGCGCTTGATCCCCTGCTCCATGACGCCCAACTCCGGCGGGTTCACCTGGTCGTCCGCCGAGTTGACGGCGACGAGTGGCGCTTTGATCTTTTCGAGATCGGGGGCGGGGTCGTAGTCGCGCGAGGCGTCGAACTGGTAGAGCATGTCGTTGGCGTCGAACTGTCGCTGGTAGTTCTGCACCATGTCGTCGAAGAACTTGTCGGCCGCGTCGCGCGTCGGCGCTTGCTTCTGCCATTGCAGCGGGCTGCTGACCATGAAGACGAGCGTGTAGATGGCCGGGGTGAGGCCCCGCGGCTGCCGCCTGTACTCGCCGTTCTGCCATTCCGGGTCGTTGCGAATAGAGTCCGTCACCATGCGGCGCATCATGCGGTTGCGACCGGCGATCTCCGTGGGCAGACTCGCGAGCGGCATCAGCGCGTCCATGAAGTCCGGGTAGGTCTCGCCCCAGAGCCACGTTTGCATCCCGCCCATCGAAGTGCCCATCACGAGCCGCAGGTGATTGACACCGAGCTTCTCGGTCAACAGGCGGTGCTGCGCCTCGACCATGTCGCGATAGCCGTAACGGGGAAAGCGCGCGTGCAGCCCGTCCGACGGCTTGCTCGACCCTCCGTGCCCGACGCCGTCAGGCAGGACGATGAAATACTTCGTCGCGTCGAGCAGCCCGCCGCGGCTGAAGAGGACGCCCGCGAACTGCGGCCTGAGGAACGAGCGCCCGTTGCCGCCCGTGCCGTGCATGACGAGCACGGCGTTACGCACCACGCCCGCGGCGTCGCGCGCGGGCGTCCCGATAGTCGTGTAGTGCAGCTTCAAGTCCGGCAGCGTCTCGCCGCTCCTGAAACGGAAGTCGCGGACGACGTAATCGCCCTCGACGGGCGCGGGGTAGTCGGGCGTCGCCGCCGGTTGCGCGTTCCCCGCGGCGCGTTGAGCCGCGGCGACCCCACACGCGAGCGCGCACGCGGCGACGCAGCGTGCGAACGAGATCAAGATGCGTCTCATCATCTTTCCCTTCCAATGAATCTTTTTGCGTCCTGCTTAGCGCCTTTGTGTGAGAAATAGTTTCACGCAAAGGCGCAAAGGCGCTAAGGGGAGAGCGCAGCGGTTGAAACAAGTTCTTAGTATTCTGATTTCAACTCGGAGGCGTGACGTTATTCTATCAGCCGCCTGATGGACTCAACCAGCATCCACATCCCGTCCGGCTTTCGTAAGAACAAGTCCACGCCCGCGCGCTTCGCTTCCTCCTCGCAGTCTCTGGCCGAGAGCATGATGATCGGGGTGCGCCGGTAGCAACGCAGATTCCTCGCGTAACGCGCCAGCTCCACCCCGCTCGCGCCCGGCAGGTCATTGTCAAGGAGCAGCAGGTCGTAGTCGAACGCGCCAGCCAGCTTGTTGAGCGCGGCGTTGCCGTCGGCGCTTAGTTCGACGCGCCAGCCCTCGGATTCGAGCAGGTCGCAGGCGGCGTCCGAGACGGGCCTATTATCTTCGGCGTAGAGGATCGTGAGGGGCATCGGCGTGAGACCTGTGCGAGACATGAAGCGGGGGCGGCTCGCCCGCGCCCTTCGGAGTCCAACCGAAACGGGCGAGCCGCGACGCGCCCCCGCCGCCCGCGGTCGCACGCGGGCGGCGATTCCGACCTGCCTACTTGTAGGGGCAGGGCTCGCCCCTGCCCGCATGAGCGCGTCAGCGCGAACGATGTGCGTGCCGGCGCACGCCGCGGGCAGGGGCGAGCCCTGCCCCTACAATCGTGCGGCGGATTCTGTTATCTTCTCGCCGCGCTCTTTCCAGACCCGCGACGGCTAATGCGCTGCTTACCCTCACCGACTGAGTGATGAGCATCGCCGTTGAGTATGAAAGGTTCACACTCACGGCGATCAAATCATTCAACCAGAGTTTAGGGATATTCATCCATAAAAGCAGGCGGTCGAGTCGACCCCTCTCGTCAGGGGGTTTCATCTGATGGGGAGGGGAGTGCGCCCGCGACCAGATCGCTTGGCTGAAAAACTGCTACAGGTTCGGACTGCGCTCGGACTCTCGCAAACAGATATGCTCTATCGGCTCGGCGTGGAAGGCCTAATTGAATACAACAACATCTCGAAGTATGAAATGGGCAAGAACGAACCGCCATTGATGATTCTTTTGCAATATGCTCGCGTGGCTGGCGTGAACATGGAAGCCTTCGTTGACGACGAGTTAGATTTGCCCGCTGAGTTGCCCGGCACGGTCAAGCACGAAGAGATTAAACGCGCTTACACGTCTCGCCGTCAGAAGCGTCCGTCAAGAGGAAACTCCTGATGGGCTACGTGCGTTGGAGGCCGGAGCGCCTTGCCGAAAAGCTTCGGAAGATTCGACTCGCTCTCGGTCTTTCTCTATCCGAGATGCTCAGGGCTCTTGAGGTAGAGGAGCGAATCGCCGGCAGTCAAATCTCAGAGTACGAGACGGGGAGGCGCGAACCACCGCTGCCGATCCTTTTGCAATACGCCCGCGCCGCGAACGTCTACATAGACGCGCTCGTTGACGGCGAGCTGGATTTGCCCGATAGAATACCGAGCGCGAAGAAGAGCGAAGGCGTGAGGCGTCGCGGTCGATAGGAGACGACGAGCGTGGCTATCCTGCTGGAAGGTGGGTGCCGCGTCACGCGCATGCGGGAGGGCTCGCCCGACGTGCGCGGGACGCTGCGCGCGTGGCGACAGGTCGGGCGCTCCGCCGGCGCGCAGGCCATCTCGCTGCGCGTCCTTGAGTTTTCACAGGGCCTCTCGCCCGGACTACGCAACGTGGATTGCGACGAAGTCCTCTACTCGCTCGAAGGCGAGGCGGAACTCTTCATCGACGGCCGCCCGCACCGCGTCGCTTCGGAGGCCGGCGTCTACCTGCGGCCGGGCGAGACCCTGACGGTCAACAATCCCAACCCACGGCCGCTCGTCCTCGTCAGTTCACAATGCCCTGAGCCCGCGAAAGAGTCTGAGATCGTCGCGCCGCTCACGTCGCCCGCCGCGCGAAACGCGCCCCGCGCGCGCGGCGCAATCGTGCGCCTCGCAGACCGCAAGGCCGTGCCCACCTCTGATCGCTGGTATCGCGTGCTGGTCGATGACGAGGTCGGGAGCCTTCAGGTCACGCAGTTCGTCGGCTCCATCCCGCCGGGGCGCGCGCCCGACCACTTCCACACTTACGAAGAGGTCTTGTTCATCCTGCGCGGCGCGGGGCGGATGTGGGCCGGCGAGACCAGCACGGAGATCGGCGCGGGCTCGTGCATCTACCTCCCCACGCGACAGCTTCACTGCGTCGAGAATACGGGCGACGACGAGCTGCGTCTGCTCGGCGTCTTCTACCCCGCGGGAAGCCCGAGCGTGCGGTACGAAAGCCGTGACGGGTGACAAGTGACGGGTCAAAAGCCGTGACGGGTAAACAGTGACAGGTGACAAGAAAGAAATGCGTGCGCCCGCTACCCGCTACAGTTTACGGTTTACGTATCTTACCTGTCACTGTCACGGTTTACTTATCACGGTTTTTAGAATCTCCAACGCCTCCCGCACCTCTTCGTCGGTGTTGAAGAAGTGGGGCGAGAGGCGCAGGCCGGCGCGGGGCCGCCAGTCGACGAAGACCTTCAGCTCCGCGAGCCGGGCCACCACCCGCGGCGCGTCGTCGACGCCGATCATGACGGAGCCGCCGCGTTCTTCAACCTTGCGCGGGCTGTTCAGCCGCCAGCCTTGCTCCAGGGCGAACTCGACCATCCACGCGGTTCTCCTGCGCGACTCCCGCGCGATGGCCTCCAGCCCGACCTCTTCGACGATGTCCAGGCCGGCGAGGCACGAGTGGAGGCCGGGGATGTTCGGCGTGCCCTGCGCGAAGCGGCGCACGCCCCGCGCGTAGCTCATCTCGCGCGCGAACGCGAAGGGCTCGGCGTGCGCGACCCAGCCGGTGAGTCGCGGCTCCAACTCGTCCTGCAATTCCGGCCGCACGTAGAGGTAGCCGCACGCCGGCCCCCCGCACAGCCACTTGATCGTGCCGCCGATGAGGAAGTCCACGCCCCACTCCGCCGCCTTCAACTCCACGACGCCCGCCGATTGGTACGTGTCGAGCAACACTCGCGCGCCGACCTCGTGCGCGCGCTCGACGATGGCGCGCGCGTCGACGCGGTAGGAGCTGCCGTAGGAGGTGTGCGAGAGCGCGACGAGGCAAGTCGTCTCGTCTATCGCGTCGCGTATGCGGTCGAGCGGCACGGTGATGCCGTCGTCGGTCGGGACGGCGTAGACGTTTGCGCCGAGCCGCCGCTGCGCCTCCCAGACGTAGCCCGTCGAGGGGAAGTCGAGCGCGGTCGTGACGACCCTGTTACGCCCGCCCCTCTGGAAGTCGAAGCACGAGGCGACGGCGGACAGAGCGATTGAGGCGTTCGGCTGCACCTGCACGGAGCCGCGCGGGCCGCCGAGCAGACGCGCGAGGCGGTCGCCGACCAGCTCGGAGAGTTCCCACCAGCTCGTCGCCCAGGCGTCCTCGCTCGTGTGACGCTCCCAGGCGTCCGTGTAGGCGATCATCGCCGCGCGCGCCGCGCGCGGCACCGGCCCCAGGCTGTGGCTCAACAGGTGAATCCCCGCCGCCAGCGCCGGGAACTCCTCGCGGCGGCGGTTGAAAGTCGAAGGGGTTGATGCTGACATCCGATTAGCTTCCCGGCACGTTGACGACCAAGTGAAACAGACGACGAAACAGATTCGCGTGACAGTTAATGAACCTGGGTTCAATGTCTGACGGATAAAGCTCCGTAGGAGCTAAATGTTTATAGACATGGGTGGCGATACGAGCCAAGCTCCGTTAGGAGCGGCATATGCCCGATCTAATGACATACCGCTCCCAGCGGAGCTTAAGGCGTGTCTGTCCCGATGAGCTATAAGCATCTCGCCCCTACGGGGCTATCAAGACCGCCCGCCCTGCTCTCAAACTCCTCTTAGATTAACGCTCGATTCCATCTGCGCTCAGGCCCTGAGTTGCGCGAAAACCTTCTCCGTCCCCCTCGGGTCGGCGCTCAGCCCGGCGAGCACGCCGCGCGCGCCGTCGCCGATGGGCGCTTCAATCGTCTCGCTCCGTATCGCCTCGACGATCTCGCGGGCGGCCTGCTCCGCCGCCATCTTCTCGCCGTCGAAGCCACGGCTCATGTCGGTGTCAACCGTGCCCGGCAAGACCGCGATGACGCGCACGCCCCTGTCGGCGAGATCGCCGCGCAGGGATTGGCTGAGCGAGAGCACCGCGGCCTTCGTCGCGCAGTACGTGCCGAGCGCGGGCGCGCTCACTTTGCCGAGGATGGAGGCGACGTTCACGATCAGGCCGTCGCCGTGCTCCGCCATCGCCGGCGCGAACGCCCTGACCATGCGTATCACGCCGAGGTAGTTGATCTCGATCTCGCGTCGCACGTCTTCCATCGCCGCCTTCAGGCCGCCGCCGTAGACGGCGACGCCAGCGCTGTTGACGAGCACGTCGACGCGCCCCAAAGCAGCCGCCGCGCTCACGTCCTTATCCGAAGTCACGTCGAGGCGCACCGGGGTCACTTTCGCGCGCGCGCCGGCGGAGTTGACGAGCGCGCCCAACTCTTCCGGGCGGCGCGCGCACGCCACGATCTCGCCCGCGCCCGCTTCCGCGAGCGCGAGCGCCAGCGCGCGGCCGAGACCGCGATTCGCGCCCGTGATTAAAATTCTCTTCCCTTCAATCTCCATCTTTATCCTCCGGCCGGTGGGCCTCCGTCTCCGTGCCCCGGCGGATCGAGCACGGGCTGATCCAGCATCGCACTCCTGTCGTGCATCCCCTGAGCGCCGCGCCGCGCGAAAGCGTAGAGCGCCGCGCCGACGAGGCTCCACGACAGCGCCAGCTCAAGACTCGTCAGCGAGTGGTTGGCGATCCTCTCCTTGATGCTCTGCTCGGAGAGCGTGCGCGCGTCCTCAGAGACCTGCACGAAGATGAGCGCGCCCATCGCCAGGAGCGAGACGAGAGCCGCCGCGCGCCGCAGCCACCGAGGGATCGCGACCGTGATCGAACGGTGGAGCTGCGGGTTACGCCGCGGCAGCAGCAGGAAGACGAGACTGTGTATGAAGTAGAGGATGACGAGCGCGAAGATGGCGACGTTCAGCGCGAGCGAGAGTTGGCGGCTGACGAGCAGGAGGACGCACGCGGCGAACGTGAGCGTCAGGCCCCGTATCGGCGTGCCCGTGCGCGGGTTGACCGTACCGATCCAGCGCGGCGACAGCCCGTCGCGCGCGAGGATGATCGCGAGGCGCGAGGGCACGAGCATCGTCGAGTTCATCGAAGTCGTGATCGCCATGATCGCGCCGAAGGTGACGAACAGGGCCGCGCCCGCGGGCAGGTAGACGGAGGCCACTTCCGCCATCGGCGCGTTGCTCGCCTGCAGGCGCGAGCCGGGCAGGACGCCGAAGGCGACGAGCGACATGAGGACGTAGATGCACGCCGTCACGCTGATGCCCTTGAGGAAGATGAGCGGCAGGCGGCGCGTGCTGTCTTTGACCTCGCCCGCCGTCTGCGCGAGCGACTCGAACCCCGCGAAGGAGAAGAACAGCGGCACGAGACTCGACGCGAAGCCGCCCGCCCCGTGCGTGACGAACGGCCGGTAGTTCGCGGTCTTGATCGCGAACAGCCCCGGCACGATCAGGACGACGAGCGAGAGGCCGAGCAGCGCGCACATCGTCACCTGCAAGCGCCCGAACCAGCGCACGCCCGCCACCTGCACGAGGTAAAAAAAGGCGAGGCTCGCGAGCGCGAGCGGCAGCCGGTGAGTTTCGGGGCGGAGGCGTCCGCCCGCGAACTGGATGATGTAGTCGGCGAGCGCGCTGGCGAGGTACGCGCCCGCCGCGACGTAAGAGATGATCTTGAGCCACGCGCCGATGAAGGCAACGCGGTAGCCGCCGAGCGTGCGCGAGATGTGCGTGTACTCGCCGCCCGGCTCGCGCCCCAGGGGCGTGGAGAGGAACGCGGCGTAGGCGACGGAGGTGGCGAGGACGACGGGCGCGAGCACGACGTAGCCGAGGATGACGCTCGGCCCCGTGAGCGCCCAGGCGCGACTCGTGACGGTGAAAATCCCCGCGCCGATCAGGATGCCGAGCAGCGCGGCGTAGGATTCCAGCGTGCCGAGATCGCGCCGGAGCCGGCCGACGAAGACCGCCGATGTACTCGCGCCGCCCTCATCTTCAACGTCTTTCTTCATTCACCCTCAACGTCTTTCTTCATTCATTCCGAGCGCGCATTTCAAAACCTCAACGCGGCGGTGTTTGTAGGGGCAGGGCTGGTCCCTGCCCGCGGGCGACCGCGAGGTCGCTCACGCGATTCGATAACATTCAACGTTGACTGATCGCGCCTCTTGATTCGCGCTAACGCGCGACGGGTAGGGACAAGCCCTGCCCCTACAGTTTTGCTTTGCCTTCAACGTTTTCTTTCCTCGGCGCGCTCGATCAGGCGGTTCGCGGGCAACTTGTGATCGAGCACCTTCTCGGCGCTCTCGACTCCGGCGACGGGGAGAGTCTCCGCGTCGAGCAGACCGAGCTGCGCGAGCACGGAGGCTTGATCCCAGTAGATGTGTTCGTGCGCGAGCCGCCCGTCGCGGAAGTGTATGACGACGACGAGCGGGACGCGGACGCGCCTGCCCGTCGGCGCGACGCCGGGCAGCATCCAGTCCATCTCCATCGTGTGCGTGAACTCGAAGACCATCTCGTCGACGACGCGCTCCGCGCCGACCGTGCGGGAGACGGGCGTCATGCTCGTGTCGGGCGGCATCTGCGGGATGAACCTCTGCGAGTAGAACTCGCGCAACTCGTCGCGCCCGACGCCGCCAGTCAGCACGGGGACGTGGTTGACGTAGGCGTCCTCGACCATCGTCCGCAGGGTGTCCTCCGTGTCGCGCGTGGCGAACTCGTATTTGACGTGCTCGTCCCACAACTCCGAGAGGTTCGGCCGCGCGCCCGACGAAGCAGCGCCGAAGAGGTGGCGCGCGAAGAACTCGACGGTTCGCAGGTTCGCCAGCTCCGCCGCGCGCTCGTCGTAGTGTTCGCCCCCGGCGCGGGCGAAGGCGTGATGCTGCTCGGGGTAGTCGTGCAGCGTAACGCGCTCGTGGGAGTCGAGCGCGGCGTGGATTTTCGCCCGCGCTTCGGGCGGGCATAACTTGTCGCGCCCGGCGACGTGCAGCATGAGGGGGGCGCGTATGTTCGCCGCCTCTTCGAGCGCGGAGTCGATCCCGACGCCGTAGTAGCCGACCGCGCAGTCCGCGGGGAAGCGCGCCGCGAGCAGGTAGGCGAGCTTGCCGCCGAGGCAGTAGCCGACCGCGCCGGCGCGCCCGTCGCACGCCGTGTGCCCGCGCAGGAATTTCAGAGCCGCCGCCGCGTCCTCCACCGCCTTCGCCTCGTCGAGCCCCTGATAGAGCGCGAAGGCGCGCTGCCATTCCGCTTCCGTTTTGTCGGTCAACTCCACACCGGGCTGCTGCCGCCAGAAGAGATCGGGGCAGACGACGAGGAACCCGCGCGCGGCGTACCAGTCGGCGGTGTCGCGCATCACCTCGTTGACGCCGAAGATCTCCTGCAAGAGCACCAGCCCAGCGCCCCTGCCGCTCGCGGGACGGGCGAGGTAGCCGCCGAACTCTCCGCCGTCGAATGATTCGATTGTAACCATGTCGCCCCCACACCCGCCGTCGTTCGATCTTAGTCGTTCGGCTCTCACCGTTCGCCCTTCCGGGCTAGAAGTCGGTGGCGTGGACTGTGATTCTCGCTACCGTATACAATAGAAACCCTCCGCGGGCCAGCCCGTCTCTCCGATATGCGCGACGCGCGCCCGGCGGGCGGCGCTCGACTTACCCTTGAGGTCTACCCGGTGCAGGACGAAATCAGGATCACGAGTGAGGTGGACAGGCGCACCCCGGCGCTGTGCAGGTTCACGGTCGACCGCACGCTCTACATCGGCACGAAAACTGTGAACGACGAGCGGGAGGCGCGCGGGATGCCGCTCGCGGAAAAGCTTTTCGAGATCGAGGGCGTGAGCCGCATTCAACTGATCGGGCGGCTGCTCGTCGTCACCAAGTCGGAGGCCGCCGGGTGGGACGCGATCACCGAACGGGTCGAAGCGGTTCTCACCGCGTACTTCGTTTCGGGCCTGGCGCTCTCGGCCGAAGAGATCAGGGATCACATGATGCTCGTCGGGCGCGGCGCCAAAGAGAAGTTGCAGTACCTGATCGATCAACAGATCAACCCCGGCGTCGCCGCGCACGCGGGCTTCGTCGAACTCATCGAAGTTAAAGGCGACACGGTTTACCTGCGACTCGGCGGCGGCTGTCAGGGGTGCGGCGCGGCCGACTTCACCCTGCGGCAGGGGATCGAATCCGTCATCCGCCGCGAAGTCCCCGAAGTCCGAAGGGTGATAGACATCACCGATCACGCGGCGGGAATGCATCCATACTACCGCAAAGAAGACGCGCGGTAGGTGAGCTGAGAGCTTGTTTTAAGAATCCCTCCGGGACTGCTCAAACTGCTTCCGCGAGGACGGCGCGGCGGTCGAACCGGATCGGCGGCTTCGAGATGATTCTTCACCCACCCACCTCTCTTTAACTTTCAGATCGCACGCCCCGCCCGCGCGCCGACGCGCCCCACGCGGGGCGCGTCTATTTACGACCCGCGGCTTCGACGCTGCGCGTCGGGTCGGCTGCCTCCCACGTCACGTCGGCGGTCGGGCCATACGTCGAGGGCACGCTCTTTCCGAGCAGGCGCAGGTAGACGGTGAGTTGCGTGCGGTGGTGCGCGGTGTGCAGGACGCGCCGCCAGAAGATCCAGATGCGCTCGCGCGACACGTCGAAGAAGGGCACGACCTCAAGCCACCACGCCTCCTGTTTCTCGGCGAGGCGGGAGAGGCGCGGCCGCGCCAGCGCGCGCAGACGCTCCGTGTAGTCTCGCGCCGCCTGACCCTGCGGCGGGACTTCCGCGGCGGGGGGCTCGGGCAATCCTAAGAACTCGCCGAAGAAGCGTCGCTCGGAGAGCAGTTGGTGCTTGAAGATGTCTTGCACCGTGCTTGAGCGCGGGTGCGGGCGGAAGGCGAGGTCTGCGTCGGAGAACTCGCGCCAGACGGAGACGACCTTGTTCGTCTCGCTCGCGTAGGTGTCGAGCAGGTGCTGGAAGGCGGGCGCGGAGGCGCGCGGCACTTCCGCGTCGGGGATCGCGACATGAGGGTAAGTCATCGGCATCGCGTCATTCTCACGGGGCGCGGGGGAGTTGAAGCCTGACGCCGCGCCCCGACCTTCAGTCAACGTCCAGCTTCTTATTCGGCAGGTAATAAAAGCGCACGATGATGAGACCGGCGAGCGCCGCCGCGCCGAGCAGCAGTTCGAGCGCCGAGATGTCGGGCGTGACCATCTTGCGCGCGATGACGAAGATGACGACCTCGATGGCCGCGCTCGTCCGGTGGAAGAGCAGGAGCAGACCCAACTCGGCGGCGATGGCGACGAGCAGGATGCTCTGTATGATCTGGTGCAGCACGCCGTACTCGTCCGACTGCCGCCAGAGTTTCGGGAAGTCGCGCGCGACCGTCTCGAAAGCCGCGATGATGGCGGCGACGAAGATCAGCAGCGCGAGCGCGGAGAGGAACAGGTGAATGGCGTTGCCCAGGTGACGATCAACGACGCGCTCGACGCCCGGCTCGCCGCCCGTCCTCGTCTCCGTTTTATCGTCTCGCTTGCTCAACGTCCCACCTCGCTAAGAGTCCATTTCAAAATCGTAGGGGCAGGGCTCGTCCCTGCCCGCCGCACGGTAGCGCGATCAAGTTTTACGACCTTCACCGCCGGACGGTGGCGAACGGTTTAAACGACCCGTCGGTCGCCCGGCGGGCAGGGACAAGCCCTGCCCCTACAAAATCCCGTCCTAAAGTTTCCGGTAGTACCCGCCCGCCGCGCAGGGGCGGCACAGCGCGACGCCTTCGTCGCCGCGAACCTCGCGCCCGTCGTTGACGCCCTCGCCGCAGCGCGCGCAGACGTTGCGCGAGAGCGGGCGGCCGGGCGCGTCCGTCGCGCCGTAATCGACGGTGACGCGCTCGACTTTGAACAGCTCTTCGTCCGAGGCCTCGCGGTAGGTGAGGAACTGCCGCTCCTTCTTGCTCTCGATTTCGGGATGTAGAGCGTCGGCGAGGGCGCGCGACTCTTCGAGCGCGACGACGCGCACCGCTTCGTTCGTTTCGGTGTTGAGGAAGGTGGCGGCGACCTTGCCGTAGTCGAAATACTTGAGGCTGCGTTTGCCGAGCCTCGCGCCCGTCACCGCGCCCACGGCGTCCGCCATGCAGCGGTCGATCTCGACCCACACGATCAGTTTTTTCCGATCCGCGCCGCGCGGATCATTGACGCCGACGAGTCGGCAGCCGAGCACAGCCATGCGCGCGCCGAGCAGTTGCCCGGCGCACATGTGACCGTGCAGCCGCCCGCACTCGGCGAGGAGATCGTCGAGCGTGAGCGAATCGAGCCCGCGCCCGTCTGACCCGGCGGGCGCGTGCCCCGTGCCGTCGTGTGCCACTAAATTTTCCGTCTCCCGGCAGTTTAAGTCACTCGTCAAATCTAAGCTGGGCCTTCGATGTCGGAGACGACGGGCTTGCGGCCGTCCGTCTCGACCTCCCGCCAGATCAGCACGTGCCTGGTCTCCTTGAGCAGGAGCGAGCCGACGACGAAGGTGATGCTCGCGACGATCATCGGGTAGTAGAGCCCCGCGTAGATGTTGCCCGTCGTGGCGATCACCGACAGGCCGATGAGGGGCAGCAGCCCGCCGAACACCCCGTTGCCGATGTGGTACGGCAGCGAGAGCGCAGTGTACCTGATCTTCGCCGGGAAAGCCTCGACGAGGTAAGCGGCGATGGGGCCGTAGACCATCGTCACCCAGATCACCTGGATGAAAACGAGGAGGATTAGCTTCCACGCCGTCGGGTTGCTGATGAGGGTGTTGAAGTTCGTGTAGGGCAGCACCTTCGGCGCGGCCTGGAGCGCGCCGGTCGGGCCGACGGACTGGGGCGTCAGGCTGATGGCTCCGGTGACGGGGTTGCGCTGAGAGGTGGCGGTCACGACGTTCGACCCGGCGGTCGCCTGCATCGCGCGGTAGATCGGGATGTAGGTGAGGACGGCTAGCAGGCACCCCGCCATGATGATCCACTTGCGCCCCAAGCGGTCGGAGAGCGCGCCGAAGACGACGAAGAAGGGCATCCCCAAGAGCAGCGCGATGGCGATGATGTAGTTCGCCGAGGTCGCGTTGACGTTGAGGATCGACTGGAGGTAGAAGAGCGCGTAGAACTGCCCCGTGTACCAGACGACGCCTTGGCCCGCGGTCGCGCCGAAGAGCGAGACGAGCACGCGCCGCAGGTTCACCCACTGCGTGAACGCCTCCTTGAGCGGGCGCGCCGAGGTCATCCCCGCGCTCTTGATGTGCCGGAAGATCGGCGACTCCTTCATCCGCAGGCGGACGTAGAGCGAGACGCCGACGAGCAGCACCGAGAGCAGGAACGGCACGCGCCACCCCCAACCGGCGAACGCCTCGCGCGACATCGTGTTCTGCACGACGAGGATGACGGCGAGCGAGACGAAGAGGCCGAGCGTCGCCGTGATCTGGATGAAGGAGGTGTAGAAGCCGCGCCGCGCGTCGGGCACGTGCTCCGCGACGTAGACGGCCGCGCCGCCGTACTCGCCGCCGAGGGCGAGTCCTTGCAGGATGCGGATCAGGAGGAGGGCGACCGGCGCGGCGACCCCAATCGTCGCGTAGGTCGGC
>DATLMC010000018.1:0-19620 GCA_035537435.1 Pyrinomonadaceae bacterium
ACCGCTTGATCGCCAGCTCGGACGCGGCGTCGAAGCAGACGAGCGTGCCGCCCTCCTCGACGAAGCGGCGCAAGGCCTCGACGCCCGCCTCGGTGATGCCGCCCGCGAACTCCGCCGGGGCGGTCTCTTTGCTGCGCCCCTCGACGATCTCGCGCATCCGCATCGACGGCATGACGATCACGTCGAACTTCGCGCGCAGGCCCCCGGCCCGCACGTCCCGGTCGCGCAGCGTGTCGTATTTGACGTTGAAGGTGTCGAAGACGTAGCGCGTCCAGCCCTCGTCCATCGAGCCCGTCCAGCTCTTGTAGAGCGCGAGGCGCGCCGTGCTTCGTCCGAGCGGGTTCGCGACGGGCGAGGCCGCGCCCGTTCTTAGCGTGAGACCGAGATCGCGGCGCACGTCCGCCTCATCGCGGATCAACGTCATGCGCCTCTGGCTCGCGGGCTCGACGACGGCGCGCACGAGCTTCGTCTCGACGCCCATCTGCATCGGCAGCGTCCAGCCCGCCACGTCGTAGGGGCGCTCCGCCGCGCCGCCGGCCGTGCGGCGGTCTGGGTAGACCTGCGGCTCGAAGAGCGCGAGGACGTTCGAGCGGTACGGCTGTGCGAGCGGGACGAAGTAGCTGCCCGCGGGAATCTCGTGCGTGCCGCCGTCGGCGACGGTCTCGACCACCGCCATCACGCGCTCCACCGGCTGCCGCTCGTCGCGCGCCGCGCCCGCCTCGCCTTCTCCCGCGCGCGGGCGCGGCTCCTCACGCAGCGTCCTTTTGCCCACGCGCTGCGTCGCCGTCTCGCCGTGCAACTCGCGCTCCAGGCGGAACACTTCGACGCCCTGCGCGGCGAGCGCGCCGATCATCTTCGCGACCGCCTCGTCGCGACCCTGACCGGGCGGGATGACGTAGGCCACCGGGGCGTCTTTCGCGCGGGCGAGGTCGAGCGCGCGCTGACCCAGCTCGAAGAAGTTTCTCAGGTAGCGGGCGCGGAACTTCGCCGCCTGCGAGAGCACGGCGCGCGAGGCGATCATCTCCATCCGCATGATGTCGCGCGCCCGCCACGTGCCGCCCGGCCACGGGTCGGGGAAGTTCGTCTGCGGAGACGTGGGGAGGGCCGAGTCCATGCCGCGCGTCGAGGCGCGCGCGAGCTGTTCGCGCGTGACCGTGACGGGCGTCATCAGGCGCGCGCTCGCCGCCTCGGTGAGGATGCCGATGGAGTTGTGGAAGTAGGGCGCGGTGCGAAACCCGCCGTGCCACCAGGTGTCGTAGAGCGCGTTGGTGACGACGCCCTGCACGCCGGCGGCCTGCACGTCCGCCGCGATCTTGTGACCCATGAGGCCGACCTCGCGCAGCAGGAGGGGCGCGATGTGCGGGTTCGGCGGATCGAAGAAGGGCGGGACGAAGAAGCGCGAGGAGGTCGAGCCCTGCTGGTGCACGTCGTAGACTACTTGCGGGAACCACTCCTTCCACAGGAGGCGCGTCAGCGACTGCGTCTCCTTGAGGTTGAGCATGAACCAGTCGCGGTTGTCGTCGTGCCCGGCGTAGTGGTGGTAAATCTCCGGCGGCTCCGTGCCCTCGTAAGGCGTGCCGAGCGTCTTGCGATACCAGTCGGCGACGATGTCCACGCCGTCGGGGTTGGCGGAGGGGACGAGCAGGAGGATCGTGTTCTGCAAAATCTCGCGCGTGTCTTCGTCCTGCGCGGAGGCGAGATCGTAAGCCAACTGCATCGACATCTGCGAGGCGACGATCTCGGTCGAGTGGATCGAGCAGGAGATGACGACGACCGCGCGCCCCTCGCGTAAGAGGCGCTCGCGCTCGGCGACGTTTGCGACGAGGCGCGGGTCCGCGAGCCGCCGCTGAATGTCTTGGTACTTCGCGAGATTGCGTATATTCTCAGGCGCGCTGATGGCCGCGACCACCAGCGGGCGGCCGAGCGTCGTCTCCCCCACGGTCTTGACCTGCACGCGGTCGCTCGCGTCGTCGAGGCGCGCGAAGTATTTCGTGATCTGCGCCCAGTCGGCGATGGTGCGGTCGTCGCCCGGCGCGAAGCCGAGCACGGACTGCGGCGATGGCGCGGCGGCGGTCGGGGCGTTCGCGCGTGGCGCGCGCCTGACTTGCGCGCGGGCCGAGTTCGGGTTGAAGCCCGCGTGCGGCAGGAGCGAAACGGCGGCGGCGAGCGCGAGGCGAAGCAGGCGACGAGGCATCCCTAAACCTCTTTCGAGAGATTTGATCGAAGAACATTCAGAGCTGAGAAGCGGCGGCGCAGAGTCTATCACAGCCGCGAGGCGCGCCGCGCGCGCGGGCGCGCGCGGGCGCGACATCATCCGCACGCCGCTGCCGGCCGACGCGCTCAGCCCGACGCTCGTGCGCCGTCTGCACCACTGGTGGGTGCTCTTCGTCGCGGCGATGCTGCTGCTTATAGTCGGCCCGCCCGTGCTGACGGTCGCGTGGCTCGCGCGGCGGCGCGAGTGGGTCTACCCGTGGGCGATCTGGGGCGGACGCGCGTGGCTGCGCCTGAGCGGGATGCGCGTCGTCGTGCGCGGCCGGGAACTGCTCGACCCGGCGGCGACCTACATCTTCATCTCGAACCACCGCTCCTACCTCGACACCGCCACGCTCTTCGACTACACGGGGCGGCGCATCGGCCTGCTCGCCAAGAAGGAGCTGCTGAAAGTGCCCATCCTCGGCACCGGCATGGGCTTCGTCAACATCATGGCGATCGACCGCACGAACCGCGAGCGCGCCATCGAGACCGTGAGGGCCGCGACGGAACGCATCCGTTCGGGCGTCTCCTTCGGGGTCTTCGCCGAGGGGACGCGCGCGCGGCCCGGCGAGCTGCTGCCCTTCAAGAAGGGCGCGTTCCACATGGCGATTGACGCGGGCGTACGCGTAGTGCCCGTCGCGATGAAGCACACAGACGTTCTGATGGGGAAGGGGACGGGGCTCGCGCGACCGGGCGCCATCGAGATGGTCATCCTGCCGCCCGTCGAGACGGCGGGGCTCTCGACCGCGCGCGAGGAGGACGTGGCGGAGTTGATCGCCGAGACGCGCGCGCGGATCGCGGCGGAATTGGGTGCTTCTCAGCAGTCCTAGGAAATCTCAGTATTTCAATATTTAGGCCCCCGGCGGGCGGCTGGGGCTTGCAACGGGAAGGTGATCTGTTGCATCATAAGACAGTTACTCCTTCTCTCGGCGTATCAACGGTGATGCGCCCCCCGCCTCAAGATGGGCGACGGCGTTTGGATGGTTCGAGAGTAGGCTGGATTTCAACTTGGTAGAAGCCGCTCTCGTCAGAGCACCGAACGCGAGCCTTCGCTGGTACCGTTACTGTCGAAGTCAAACCCGCTTTGGAGGCTTCCCTAGATACTCCGCAGAGGAGAAGGATACACGCATGTCAATCAAACTTTACGTCGGCAACCTCTCGTTCAACACTTCCAGCGACGACCTCCGCGATCTCTTCGCGCAGGCGGGCACGGTCGAATCGGCTTCGGTGGTCGAGGATCGTGAGACGGGACGCTCGCGCGGCTTCGGCTTCGTCGAGATGTCCACGAAGGAAGAGGCGGACGCCGCCATCCAGCAGTTCAACGGCAAAGATTTCGGCGGACGTAACCTCACGGTCAACGAGGCGCGCCCCCGCGAGGATCGCGGCGGTAACCGCGGCGGTGGCGGCGGCGGTCGCGGCGGCTTCGGCGGCGGCGGCGGTGGTGGCCGCGGCGGCTACGGCGGCGGCGGTGGCGGCAACCGCGGCGGCGGTGGCGGCTACGGCGGCGGCGGCGGCGGCAACCGCGAGCCCCGCTGGTAACGAGCCCCGAGGCGACCAGCGAATCTTTCCACGAAGCGTCTCTGGCAAAAACACAGGTTCAGCCGGAGACGCTTTGTGATTATTATGGCGACACAAACAGGAAAGGACCCTGAACGTCACAGGGCACAAGACAAGACAGACCTCATGCAGACATTTTCTCAACTAGGACTCCTCCCGGCGCTCGCGCGCCGCTGCGAGTCACTCGAATACATCGCGCCGACTCCGATCCAGCGGGAGGCGATCCCCATCGTCCTCTCCGGCTCCGATCTGATCGGCTGTGCCGAGACCGGCACCGGTAAGACGGCGGCGTTCCTGCTGCCGACGATTCAACGCATGGGCGAGAAGCCCAGGCCGGGCACGCGCGTGCTCGTGCTCCTGCCGACTCGCGAGCTGGCCTCGCAGATCGAAGAGAGCTACAAGCAGCTCGCCCCGAAGGGCAGCCCCCGGTGCGTCAACGTCATCGGCGGCGCGAGCCTGAACGCGCAGCGCGAGTCGCTGCGCCGCGGCGTCGGGATCATCGTCGCCACGCCGGGCCGCCTGCTCGACCTGGTCGAGCGCGGCTGGGTCGATCTCGCGCACATCGAAGTGCTCGTGCTCGACGAAGCCGACCGGATGCTCGACATGGGCTTCCTCCCGCAGATCCGCCGCGTCCTCGCGCTGCTCCCGAAGGAGCGGCAGACGCTCCTGTTCTCGGCCACGATGTCGGCTCCCATCGAACAGCTCGCGCGCTCGACGATGCGCTCGCCGAAGCTCGTCGAGGTCAGCCCGCGCGGACGCGCGGCGATCACGGTCGAGCAGAAGGCCTACCCCGTGGCGAGCGAGTCGAAGACGGCGCTGCTGCTCGATCTCCTGGAGCGCGAGCGCGAGAGCGAGAACTTCGACCGCGTGCTCGTCTTCACGCGCACGCGCCGCGCGGCTGAAAGGCTCTCGCACATCCTCGAAGCGCGCGAGCACAAGGTCAACCGCATCCACGCCGACCGCACGCAGCCGCAGCGCGAGGCGGCGCTCCGCGGCTTCAAGGAGGGTCGCACGCGGGTGCTGGTCGCGACCGACATCGCCGCGCGCGGCATCGACGTTGACTCCGTCTCGCACGTCATCAACTACGACGTGCCGGAGCAGCCGGAGGATTACATCCACCGCATCGGGCGGACGGGCCGGGCCGGCAAGGGCGGGCGCGCGATCACGCTCGTCACTCCCGTCGAGGAGCTGTCGATGCGCGCCATCGAGCGGCTGACGGGCCAGGCCGTCGAGCGCGTGGTGATGCCCGGCTTCGGCGGCACGACCCTCGGCTCGACGGCGGGCGCGGCGGCGAAGCCGTTCCGCGCGCTCAAGCGCACCGGCTCGGCGAGCCGGCGCTCGTTCAGACCGCGGCGCGCGAGCCGGTAACTTTTTCAAACGGGTAATTGACAGCAGGAGGGCATTTCGTGGAGAAGCAGACGTACACGGTCGGCGAGCGCGTGGAGAAGTTTTGCGCGCCGTGCGGCGAGGAGCGGGGGCACGTGGTGGCTTCGATCACCAAGCGCGGTCAGATCGCGCGCGTCAGTTGCCCGCAGTGCGGCACGCGCAGCACTTTCAAGAACGGCGACGCGGCGACGCGCCGCTCGCCGGCGAAGGCGGGCGCGCCCTACGACCGGGCGCGCACCTACCGCGCCGGCCAGTCGCTCACCCACCCCGTCTTCGGCGAGGGCGAGGTGACGGCGGTCATCGAGCCGCAAAAGATCGACGTGCTCTTCCCCGACCGGATGCGGCGGCTCATCCACGGGCGACCGCAAGGTTAAGACCGTTCGCGGGCAGCGTGGACTTTCCGAAAGACGATGCAGCAGATCGAAGCTCCGGCGGCGGTGCGCAGCACGGGGATCAACTGGAACACGTTGGTCTTCATGCTGCTCTTCCACGCCGGGGCGCTCGCCGCCGTCTTCTTCTTTAGCTGGCAGGCGCTCCTCGTCACGCTCCTCCTCTGGTGGGTCTCCGGCAGCCTCGGCATCGGCATGGGCTACCACCGCCTCCTCACACACCGCGGCTACCGCGTCCCGAAGGCGGTCGAATACTTCCTCGCCCTCTGCGGCACGCTCGCGCTCGAAGGCAGCCCCGCCCACTGGGTCGTCACCCACCGCATCCACCACGCGCACGCCGACTCCGAGGGCGACCCGCACACGCCGCGCGACGGCGGCTGGTGGTCGCACGTCGGCTGGATACTCGTCGGCACGGCGCAGCAGCACGACCGCGCTACGCTCGAACGCTACGCGCCCGATCTGATGCGGGACGGCTTCTACCGCTGGCTGCTCGGCTGGTGGTTTCTGCCGCTCGTCGCCGTGGGCGTCGCGCTCGGGGCCGTCGGCGGCCGGGGCTGGGTGATGTGGGGCGTTTTCCTGCGCGTCACGCTGGGCTTGCACGCGACGTGGCTCGTCAACTCGGCGACGCACATGTGGGGCACGCAGCGGTTCAAGACCCGCGACGACTCGCGCAACAACTGGTGGGTCGCGCTCCTCACCTTCGGCGAGGGCTGGCACAACAACCACCACGCGCACCCGCGCTCGGCGCGGCACGGTCTCCGCTGGTACGAGATCGACGTGAACTGGTGGGGCATCCGCGCGCTCGAACTGCTCGGCGTCGCCCGCTCCGTCAAGCTCACCCGCACTCGCGACGCGGCCGACTGAGACGGCGCGGCAAATCATCCGCGCCCCTACTCTCTTCGCGCATCAGCCGCGCTCAACCGCAAGCTATTATAGGGTTCACTTCCTCGCGCCCGTCGAGTCGTAATCCCGATACTTGACGCGGATGCGGACGCGCGTGACCTCGCCGCTCGGCAGCACCAGTTCGTCGTCGGCGAACACGGCCGAGGGCAGCCAGTTGTGACCGTCGTGCTCGCGGTAGTAGTCGAAGGTGGGGAAGGCCTCCTTGCCCGCCGGCACGCCCTTGCCCCGCGCCTTCACGAGCAGCAAGTCCTGCGCGTCGATCCAGACGCGCCCCTCGAAGAAGCGCTCCTTCGACTTCTTCGGGTTCGGCATCACCTTCGGCTGTACGTCGAAGACGTAGAACTGCGTCCCGTCGATCTCCTGCGTGCCGGCGAGCTTGAAGTCGTAGCGCGGGAGCTTCGCGGCTTCGAGGGCGAAGAGCTGGATGGTGTTGAGATCGTCGATGTCGGTCTGCGACGGCGCGAGCCCCGGCACGGGCATCTTGATGACGCGCTCCTGCATCTGCCCCTGCGCGTCGAAGGAGATGCGCGAGCGGCGGAAGTATTCGCCCGTCACCTGCCTGCCCATGCCGATCCCCTGGATGACGGCCTCGCGCTCGAAGCTGTAGCCGGCGAAGGCGCGCTGGAACGCCGCCTCCTTGGCGGCGAACTGCGCGACGATGCGCGCCACGTCCGTGCCCGCGGGCGCGGGCTTGACGGGCGGCTCCTCCTGCTGCGCCCGCGCGCCCGCGGCTGCCGAAGAGAGAACGACGGCGCACAGGGTCGCCGAGAAGAATCGGAGCAGGCTGCTGCTGCTGTTACGTCTCATAAGCCTTCGTGAGTTTGATCTGTTCAGCTTCGACATCTCTGCGGGCGGGGCCGTGCTGGCCTCCCGCCGGGGAAGATTGTAGGATGCGCCGGGCCGCGCGGTTGTTGCCACGGGAAAGTCGCGAGTCCGGAGTCTGGAGTCTCAAGTCAAAGGCAAAAAGTTACTACCTCATGACTCTCGACTCCAGACTTTAGACTCCAGAGTGTAGACCCCAGACTTTATTCCGCGAATTCCACCTGGACGCGGCGGGGGATGATGCCGCGCTCCGCGCCCTCGTCGAGCAGTCGGCGGACGGCCTCCCTGCCGCGCTCCGTGTAGTCGAGCGTCAGCTCGTTGACCCACATCCCGACGAAGCGGTCGGCGGTCTTCACGTCCATGTCGCGCGCGAACTGCATCGCGTAACGAAGCGCGTCGGCGCGGTGGTCGAGCGAGTAGCGGATGCTGGCGCGCAGGGCCTGCGAGACGCGGCGCATCAAATCCTTGCCGAGGTCGCGCCGGATGACGTTGCCGCCCATCGGCAGCGGCAAGCCCGTGCGGGCGTGCCACCACTCGCCGAGGTCTAAAACTTTGTGCAGCCCCAGCTCCTGATAGAAGAGCTGCCCCTCGTGGATGAGGAGCCCCGCGTCGGCCCTCCCCCCGCGGACGTGATCGATGATCTTGTCGAAGGCGACGACCTCGTACTCGAAGTCGGGGCAGAAAATCCTGAGCGCGAGGAAGGCGCTCGTCAGCTCGCCCGGCACGGCGACTTTGAGGCGCGACATCTCTTCGGGCGACGCCTTCTCGCGCGAGACGACGATGGGGCCGTAGTTGTCGCCGATGGACGCCCCGTGCGGCAGGAGCGCGTACTTCTCGGCGATGTAGGCGTAGGCGTGGAAGCTCACCGCCGTCACGTCGTAGACGCCGCGCATCGCCTTCTCGTTGAGGGTCTGGATGTCTTCGAGGACGTGCTCGAAGCGGAGGTCGCCGGTGTCGAGCTTATTCGTGGCGAGCCCGTAGAACATGAAGGCGTCGTCCGAGTCGGGCGAGTGTGCGACGGTGATGGTGCGCGTGTCAGTCGTGGTAGTCATGTTTGAAATGGGTTATTGCTCCGAGTTGTCGAGTTCAAGCTGCCGAATGAGCCGGAAGCCGTTGTTGTCGAAAAGGTAATAATAAGCCGTGTAGCTCGCCCTTAGGTCGTAACGCGAGCGCGTAAGGACGAGCAGCTTACTGCTCAGGCGGAAGTTGCGGTTCTGCGCGGCATCAGACTCGTCGGGGATGTCGACCCAATCGAGCGGGAGCCAGTGAACTTTCCCCGTCTTCGCGTCGACGGCGGTCACCTGGGCGCAGCCCGTGCCGCACCCCCAGAAAACGATCGTGTAGCGTCCCGCGAAGTTCGGTCCGCCGCGCGAGTCCTCGCGCAGCCGAGTGCGATACATCCGATCCCTTCCAGTCTTCAACTGAACCGGCGCGATGCGACCTCTGTAGATTTCCTTCACCAGGTAGTCTTCGAAACGCGGAGCCTCGCTATTCGACGCCGCGCGATCGCGGGTTCTGCCGCGGCGCTCGCGCGACTTCCCCTGCGCGCCTACAGCCGCGCGCGACGGCGGCTGAGACGCGGCGAGCGAAAGCAGCAAGACCGCCGACGAAGCGGAGAGCCAAAAGTTCCGTGCGAGCATGATTAATGTCCGTGCGCCTCGACAAACCGACACTCAGCCGGGACGGCCGTAATAAACTTTCGCGTCGTAGTCGACGCGGACGCGTCCGCCCCGCTGGTGCGCGTCGAAGAGGCGGCGCAGCGCCGCGAGCATCGGCTCGAAATTCGGGTGTCCTTCAAGCGGCACGTAGGAGGATGACAGGAGGCGGCCGCGCAAGCCCTCGAAGTCGAACGACTGGAAGTTGTCGAACGACTTCGACCCGAACCCGCCCGCGAAGAACCCGGCGATGCGCTCCTCCGACACCTGCTCGCAGTTGACCTGCGCGTAGTCCGTGCCGAACTCGCGCAGCAAGTTTTCGTAGTCGCGCAGAAACGCGGTCGAGTCCGTGCGCCTCATGTTCCAGACGAGCACGACCCACCCGCCGGGCTTCAGGATGCGCCGGAACTCCGCGCGCGCCCCTTCGGCGTCGAACCAGTGGAAGGCTTGCGCCGCGGTGACTAATCCCACGCTCGCGTCTCCGAGCGTCGTCGCCTCCGCCGTGCCCTTCACGCTGCGGAACTCCCGGTAACTCTTCAGACGAGACTCGGCCGCGGCGCGCATCGCGTCGTTCGGCTCGACGCCGACGACCGCGCAGCCGGCTTTCAACAACAGCTCAGACAGAATCCCCGTGCCCGATCCCACGTCGGCGACCGTCGCGCCGGGCGCGAGCCCCAACTCGCCGCGCAGGAACTCGATCAACTCCGCCGGGTAGCCCGGCCGGTACGCGACGTAATTCGCGACGCGGTCGTTGAACCGCGCCGCCGTCTTGAGCTCGCCCATCATTTCGTCGCACGTCACGGCATGAACCAGAAGACGGCGGCCCCCACCGAGGTGAAGACGAGGCCGAGGAAGCCGAGCAGGCCGGGCACGAAGTAGAGCCGGAAGGGCGACGCGAGCCGCGCGCGGCCGTGATCCTGCCAGTGGTAGAGCACCTCTACGCGCTGCCCCACGTCGTAGCCGCGCGGGCGGCTGTAAAGGGGATCGGTGAACTGGAAGACCCCGCCGTCGCGCGCCGTGAAGCTGACGACGGGCGCGTAAGTCACGCCCCCCTTGCTCCCGCTGCTCTCGGCGAAGCCGACGACCTCCCCTTGCGCCCGCAGAGACTCCGCCACGAAGCGCCTGACCCTCCCCAGGATGAACATCCCGATGAGCAGGAGCAGAGCCCCGACGCCGGAGAAGATCAGCGGGAAGAGGTATCTCTGACTCATCGGCAGAAGGCGCGCGCGGCGCGCTCTCGCTCAGGCGGCTGACAGTTCCGCGACCGGGTGGTAGAGCGTGTCGCGCTCGACCGCCTCGAAGCCCGCGTCCCGGATGAGCGCGGCGATCTCCTGCTTGCTCATCTTCACTTCGCCACCCGACTCGACCGAGTAGCTCTCGGTCAGCTCGCCGCCCTCCGTGATCGTGCCGTCGAGGTCGTTCGCGCCGTAGTGGAGCGCGACCTGCGCGAGCCGCTTACCCAACATCACCCAGTAGGCTTTGACGTGCGGGAAGTTGTCGAGCATCAGGCGCGAGACCGCCATCGTCTTCAGGGAGTCGACGCCCGACGGCCCCGGACGGTGCGAGAGCTTCGTGCCCGGCGGGTAGAAGGCGAGCGGGATGAAGCACTGGAAGCCGCCCGATAAGTCCTGCTGTTCGCGCAGCCGGATCAGATGATCGACGCGATCCTCAATCGATTCGACGTGGCCGTAGAGCATCGTCGCGTTGGTCTTCAGCCCCGCGGCGTGGACTTTCCCGGCGAGCGAGAGCCAGCGCGCGGCGTCCGTCTTGTGCGCGCAGATCGCGGAGCGCGTCGGCTCGCGGAAAATCTCCGCGCCGCCGCCGGGGCACGAGTCCATCCCCGCCTCCCTCAGCCGCGAGATCACGTCCTCGTCCGACATCTTGTAGAAGCCGGCCATGTGATCGAGCTCGACCATCGTGAACGCCTTCAGGTGCAGCGCCGGGTAGGCGCGCTTCAAACTCGACAGCAGGTCGGTGTAGTAGCCGAACGGCAGCTTCGTGTTCAGGCCGCCGACGATGTGCAGCTCGGTCGCGCCCTCGCCGACGGCCTCGCCCGCGATCTTCAGAGCCTCTTCGACGTTGTGCGTGTAGGCGTCGGGCTGCCGCGGCGTGCGGTAGAAGCCGCAGAACTTGCAGTCGGCGTAGCAGACGTTCGTGTAGTTGAAATGCCGGTTGACGTTGAAGTAGGTCGTGCGCCCGTGCAGGCGACGGCGCACCGCGTCGGCGAGCTTGCCGAGCGCGGGCAGGTCGTCGGTGGCGAAGAGCGCGAGCCCGTCCGCGGACGAGAGCCGCTCGCCCGCCCCGGCGCGCGCGGCGATCCGGTTGAGATTCGTGTCGTGTGAAAATTGCATCGCGGAAGATTCCGAATCTAAATTTCAAACTCCAAACTCTGCGGGCAGTCCCGCCCGCTACGACCCCAGCAGCGCCGCGCCGCCGAAGGTGACGAGGAGGATGACGCTGACGAAGGCGTTCGTCGTGAAGAACGCGGCGTTCAGCCTCGACAAGTCATCCGCGCGCACGAGCGAGTGCTGGTAGACGAGGAGCGCGCCCGCCGCGACGACCCCGGCGAGCGCCAGCCAGCCCAGGCCGACCGTCGAGTATAACCCGACGAGCGCACCGAACGCCCCCGCGTGGAGCGCGCGCGCGACCCACAGCGCGCTGCGGACGCCGACGCGCGCCGGGATGGAGCGCAGGCCCGCCCGCCGGTCGAAGTCGAAATCCTGGCAGGCGTAGAGCACGTCGAACCCGGCAGTCCAGAGCAGCACGACGAGCGAGAGCAGCAAGGGCGTCGGCGAGTCGATTGCGCCGCGCACGGCGACCCACGCCCCCGTGGGCGCGATTGCCAGGCACCAGCCGAGGACGAGGTGCGAGAGCGACGTGAAGCGCTTCGTGTAAGAGTAGAGCAGGACGCTGGCTAAGGCGAGGGGCGAGAGCAAAAGCGTCAGGCGGTTAAGCATCGCCGAGGCGAGGAAGAAGAGCGCGGACGAAAGAATCGTGAACGCCCACGCGAAGCGGAGCGAGAGCAGCCCGGCGGGGAGTGCGCGCCCCCTCGTGCGCGGGTTCGCGGCGTCGATGTGGCGGTCGGCGATGCGGTTGAAGGTCATCGCGGCGGAGCGCGCGCCGACCATCGCCGCAGTGATCCACGCGAGCTGCCACAACGCCGGGACGCCGCGCGCCGCCAGCACCGCGCCCAGCAGCGCGAAGGGCAGCGCGAAGAGCGTGTGCTCGATCTTGATCATGTCGAGCGTCGTGCGGACGCTCTGCGTGACGGTGGACATCTGCTCTGAACTGACAGTCATGCGCGACGCGACTCCCGCCCGCGTGTTTCCGGCCTCCGCGGGGAGAGTCGCGCGCGCCTCAAACGTACATTCCGGGCGCGCCGCGCCACTCGTGCGCGATGTCGCGCATGATGAGCGCGTGGTCGAACTCGGCGCTGCCCTCCGGGAACTTCGACTCGTCGGAGAAGTAGCTCGAATAAACTCTGTCGAGCGCGAGCGGCTCGACGCGCCACTCCTTTGTCGCCAATTCGAGCCCGTCGAGTCGCCCCGCCTCGCTCGTCACCGAATAGCCGAGCGAGCCCGCCTCGAAGAACGCCGACGCCTCGCCGAGCGACTTGAAGATCGAAGTCGGCGGCAGAGACTCCGCGACGCGCCCACTGATCTCGACCGAGACTTCCGCGTCGCGCGACCGCACGGAGATGCTGATCGCCTCTTTACTCTCGCCGACGGCGAACGACGCGAGGTGGTGCTCGCCGGGGAAAAGCCGCCCGCCCGCGAGGTGGTTGAGGCGGGAGCCTGTGTCGCGCCGCGGGATGAAGACGCCTTCGCGCGGCGCGCCCCCTTCGTCAGTCCAACGGACGGCGACGCGGTGCGCCACGTTCTCGCTGCTCACCCCGACGGCGCGCGGGAGGGTCTTCGGGCGCACCTGCTCCAGACGGATGAGGCAAATCCCGGCGACGGCGTACCCCGCCTGCCTCTTCGGCGTGAAGCGCGAGGGGAGTTGACGCTGCATCACTTCGGCGTCGACGCGGAAGTTGACGAGCACGCGCCTGCGTATCACCCCCGCCACGACCGGCAAACTCATCATCCCGAATCGCACGAAACGCGCCCTCCCGCGGGACGTTCAAGGCAAAACGCGCGCCGCGCAGGGCGGCGCGAAAAGGGCGAGGTGCGCGATCCACCGGTTCGCACTTTGCCACGGGCGCGCGCTCGCGTGGCAAAGTGCCAGAGGCGCGCGGGCGCGCGTTCGGTCAGGCGATCTCAGGATCGAACCTCTCCATCCAGCCGAGGGAGGAGCCCGACAGATCGCGGAAGCCGAAGCGGCGGTAGAGTTCCTGCGCGTCGCGCGTGGCGAGCAGCCAGCGGCGCACGCCCTGTAGCTCGGGGTGCGACGTGATCGTCTCGACGAGCCAGAGCCCCAGGCCCCGCCCGCGCTCCGAGTCGAGCACGAACACGTCCGCCAGCCACGCGAACGTGGCGTAGTCCGTGACGACGCGCGCGAAGCCGACCTGCGCGCCGTCCCTGTAGAGCCCGAACGGGAGCGAGTTCGCGACGGAGCGCTCGACGCGCTCGCGGCTGCGCCCCTGCGCCCAGTAGCTCTCGCCGCTCAGGAAGTCGTAGACGAGATCGAGATCGAGCCGCGCCGGGTCGCAGCTAATCGCGTAGTCGCCGCGTGTCCATTCGTCCGCCATCTTCTGAAAGACCTCAGCGGCCTCAACCTACTTCGCGACCGGAGGCGCTCCCTGCTTCGGCGAGCCCGCCGGGGTCATGAAGAATGTGCGCGTGCCGTCCACGAATTGAACGCTCAACATGCCCAGACGCACCCTGCTGAAATCGGTGACGCCGCTCAGCTTCTCGGCGAACCTCCGGTGCATTTCATAATCCGCGTCGGTAAAACTCAACTCCGTCTCCTCGCCGGGCAGCAGCCGCCCCGCGTCGGGCGCGTCGGGCGCGCTGTCCACCGTGTTCTTGCCGTAGGTAAGGTGGAAACCCACGCCCCCGGCTTGGTAGCGGGCTTCGGGGAGGCTGAAGTTGAGTTGCACGTAAGTGATCGGCTTGGCGGAGGTGTTCTTGACCCGCACGGATAAATTCCTCAGCCAGTCTGAGCCGGCGGGGAACGGGCTTCCGGGCGTGACCGGCTGGCCCGCGACCTTGATCTCGCTGATCACGAGAACGTGCGGGTCGGAATCGGGTTTGGAGTTGGCGGGGGCGGTTTCGATCAACCTCTCGCCCGCCTTCATGTCGGGCGGCGGCGCGCCGAAGGCTGTCGGCTTATTATCGAGCGGCGTCCACTTGCGCGGATCGAGCGGATCGATGCGGTAGAGCCTGCCCATCTCCCACACCGTCCCGTCGTCGAAGCGCGCCTGGCGCAGATCGATGCGCATCCGCCGGTAGGCGGCGACCGGGCGCTTCGTCGAGAGGAATTTCGTCAGCCCCGCGTACTCCGCCTCCGACCATCGCACGTCCGCCGTCTCGCCCGACGCGAGGCTGCGGGGCTCGCCGCGCGGCGCGCGTCCCGTGAGCCCGGACTCGTCCAGCTCCTGACCGTAGCGCGCCTCGATTCCCATCGGGACTTCGCCCGCCTGCCCGGCCGCCACCGTGCCGTAGAGGGTGGCGCTCAGGAGCGTCTTGCCCGATCTGTTTCTGATCTTGAACGAGAGTTGCCGCAACCAGTCTTCGGGAGCGTCGAAGGACGCGACGAACTGTCGCGGCTTGTTCTCCGCGAACGTGTGCGGCTCGCCCGCCAACTCCACCCCGACGAGCTCGACCGGAAGATCGTTGAACGGGACGTTCTCGACGACAACTTGCGGCTTCGCCTGTCCGTAGGCGAGCGCCGCGAGCGCGACGAGGAGCGTGACCGACAGAGTCGCCCTGCGGGGTCTGTTCGCAACCGTTCTCTTGAGGCTCATGTCTCCTCCTGTCGTCCGAACTTAACCAACGTGGAAGCTCCGGAGCTAAAGGCTATCAGACTACTCCTCCGCCTGCTCCTGCTTCCATGCGGTGGCGCGCGTGTGCGGGACGTTGAACTGATCGAGGATGCGGAAGACGAGGTGATCGACCATCTCCGTGATCGTCTGCGGCCGGTGGTAGAAGGCGGGGCTCGCCGGGAGTATCCGCGCGCCGGCGCGCGAGAGCCGCAGCATGTTCTCCAGGTGGATCGCGTTGTAGGGCGACTCGCGCGGGACGACGACGAGCTTGCGCCCCTCCTTCAGGGTCACGTCCGCCGCGCGGTGGATGAGGTTCGTCCCCGCGCCGCTGGCTATCGCGCCGAGCGTGCCCATCGAGCAGGGCACGACGATCATCCCGGCCTGCGGGTGCGAGCCAGAGGCGGGAACCGCCGCCATGTTGTCGAGGCGGTGCCAGCGCACGAGCTTCGAGTCGGCTGATAGGCCCAGCCACTCGTTCAGCGCGCCCGCGTCGCCCTCGCGCAACGTCGCGCCCGTCTCAACCCGCGCGACGACGAGCGCCGACTGCGAAGTGATCAGGTTGACGCGCTCGACCGCGCCGCTCGCGGCGAGCTGGACGAGCGTGCGCTGCGCGTAGATCGCGCCCGAAGCACCCGTGATGCCGACGGTCAGTTCCATAGAATAGAGGTCAGAGTTTAGAGGTTAGAGGTCAGAAAGCAAGGGGCGAACAACCCGGAATCAAGCGCAGGGTCGGGCGTTGATGAGAGCGCCTTTCTTTCACTGACCTCTGACCTCTAACCTCTGACCTCTAATCAAAGCTACTTTATCTTCTTCGCGGGCTGCTGACGACCGCCCTGATTCAGGATCAACTGCGTGACGCGCCCTTCGGCGTCTTTGACGAAGGTGAAGTCGGCGCGGACGACCCTGGGGAAGAAGTTGGTCTCGGAGGTCGGGAAGAGTTCGGTCTTAGGCTGCCCCGTGGCCTGTATCATCAGGCGGTCGCCCTCGCGCGTGACGGTGAAGACGAAGCCGGGGCCGAGTTCGTACTCGCCGACGTAGGCGTCGTAGATTTTGGGATCGACTTTGGCGACGACGCGCTCGACCGGCAGCTCGTACTTCTCGCCGAACGCGACGGCGGCCAGATCGCGCGAGATGCGGCCCACCTGCACGCCCTCGTAGTTGCTCAGCACGATGACGGTCACGCGGTCGTCGGGGAAGCGTTCGATGCTGGTCCTGAAGCCCTCGATGCCGCCGCCGTGCGTGGCGTGCCGGCGGTCGAAGAGTTTGTTGACGCGGTAGCCGTAGCCGTAGTCGTTCCGCACGGCGGTGAACATCGCGTCGAGCGACGACTTCTTCAGCACCTTCTCGCCGTTGAGCGCCTGATCCCAGAGGTAGAGGTCGCCCACGGTCGAGTAGAGCCCGCCCGCGGAGAAGGGGATGCTCATGTCGAGGTAGGAGGCGTTGACGAGTCCGTCGGGGCCGGACGCGTAGCCGCGCGCGCGCCGCTTGACGATCTGCTCCGCGTGGTCGTAGCCGGTGCTCGTCATCTTCAGCGGCTCGAAGATGTTTTCGCGCAGGAAGCTCTCGTAAGACTTGCCTGACAACTTCTCGACGACGTGGCCGAGCAGGACGTAGCCGGAGTTGCTGTATCTCCAGTTCTCGCCGGGCTTGAAGTCGAGCGGCAGAGCGCGGAAGCGCGCGATGAGCGACTCGACCGGCGCGGGCTCGCGCATGGTCTTCGGGTAGTCGGGGAAGCCCGTGAAGTCCGGCATGCCCGCCGTGTGCGAGAGCAGGTGGTGGATGGTCACGGGCTGCCACGCATCGGGGCACGGCGCGACGTGCTTGCAGACGGAGTCCTGCACGGAGAGCTTGCCGCGCTCCTGCAAGAGCAGGATCGAGGCGGCCGTGAACTGCTTGGTGATCGAGCCGAGGCGGAACTTGGTCTCCGGCGTGTTCGGCACGTCGTTCTCAACGTCCGCCATGCCGTAGCCCTTGCTCACTAAAACCTTGCCGTCGCGCGCGGCGAGGATCGCGCCGCTGAAGCGTTCGGCTTTCGCGGCGGCGTTCATGTACTCCTCGAACTTCGGGAGCAGGTCTTGCGCGCGCGCCGCGCCGCTCAAGGCGAGCAGGCACGCGCAGAGTAGTGCGAAGCGCACGAGGGTTCTTTCGCGTCTCATTAGTCCTCTTCTTCTCTTTCTGATTGGCGTGATTGTCCTTCTGACTGGCGGGCTTGCTTCCGGGTATTGCCGACCTCCACTAATAACGATCAGATTCGCGAAATGTTCACACCGGGATCGAGTCTTTGATGGCGCGCGACTTTTTGAGGCGAACTACAACGGCAAGGCTCTTTGCTGACTTGCTCGCCGCGGGTGCTAGAATGGGCGGCAAGTTTTCGGCGCGGACGGGACGAACTTTACGCGATGGACTTACGCGAGATCGAAGAACTGCTGCGCGCGCACCGCGACGGCGAACTGGAGACGCGCGACGCCGCGCGGCGGCTCTCCAACCTTCACTTCGAGGAGACGCCGAGCGCGCGCGTCGATCACGCGCGGGCGGCGCGGCAGGGTTTCCCCGAAGTCGTCTTCGGGGCGGGGAAGACGCGCGCGCAGGTCTGCGAGATCGTCGAGAAGCTCGTCGCGCGCGCGCCGAACGTGCTGGTGACGCGCACAGACGCCGCGACCTTCGGCGAGGTGCGCAACATCGCGACCGACGCCGAGTGGCACGAGGCGGCGCGGCTCATTCGCATTCAGAGGGATCGACGCGAGCGCGGGGCGGGCGAGATCGGCATCGTCACGGCCGGCACGAGCGACATCCCGGTCGCAGAGGAGGCCGCGCTCACCGCCGAGGCGATGGGCAACCGCGTCGCCCGCATCTGGGACGCGGGCGTGGCCGGGATTCACCGCATCCTCGCCGAGCGCGAGCGGCTGCGGGAGTTCCGCGTCGTCGTCGTCGCCGCCGGGATGGAGGGGGCGCTCCCCAGCGTCGTCGGCGGGCTCGTCGCCGTCCCCGTCGTGGCCGTGCCGACGAGCGTCGGCTACGGCGCGTCGTTCGGCGGCGTCGCGGCCCTCTTGGGGATGCTCAACTCCTGCGCGTCGAACGTCACGGTCGTCAACATCGACAACGGCTTCGGCGCGGGCTTCGTCGCGAGCCTCATTAACAGAAGGGATGAGGGCGGAGGGACGAGGGATGAGTAAGAAGAGGTGGTCTTCGTTCGTCCCTCATCCCTCCGCCCTCATCCTTCTGATCATCGCGCAGGCGATGATCATCACGGGCTGCGGCGCGCGGCGCACGCCCGACCTCGCGCGCATCTTCGAGCGGGCGCGCGCGCGCAAGGGCAAGCCGCCGCTCATCATCATCCCCGGCATCCTCGGCTCGCAGCTGCGCAACCGGCACACGCGGGAGATCGTCTGGCCCTCTGCGATCCGCTCCGACGTGGACGGCCTGAGCCTGCCGACCACGCCCGTGCTCGAAAACAACCGCGACGACCTGGTCGCCGACGGGATCGTCACCACCGCGCGGCTCGTCCCGAAGCTCGAACGCTTCTCGCCCGAAGTCCTGGTCTACCGCGAACTGCTCCGCGCGCTCACCACTTACGGCGGCTACCGCGAGGGCGACTGGGATAACCCCTTGCCCGGCGACGACGCGGACACCTTCTTCGTCTTCCCCTACGACTGGCGGCGCGACAACGTCGAGACGGCGCAACTGCTCGTCCGCCGGATCGAGGAACTCAAGCGCAAGCTCGACAAACCCGATCTGCGCTTCAACCTGCTCGCGCACTCGATGGGCGGACTCGTCGCGCGCTACGCCGCCGCCTACGGCGCGGCCGATCTGCCGCCCGCGGGCGCTCAGCCACAACCGACGTGGGCGGGCGCGTCGCACATCGGCAAGATTTTCATGATCGGCACGCCGAACGAAGGGTCGGCCGAAGCGCTCGTCACGCTCCTCGAAGGCTACTCCGTCACGGAGGGCCTGCGCCGCCGCGTCCACCTGCTGAATAAACTCTCGCGCGAGGACGCCATCACCGCGCCCGCGATCTTCCAACTGCTCCCGCACGACGGCGGCGCGCGCTTTTTGGACGAGAACCTGAAAGAGATCAAGGTCGATCTCTACGACCCGGCGACGTGGAGGGAGTACGGCTGGTCGCCGCTCGACGATCCGGAGTTCCGCACGCGTTACACGGAGGGGCGCTGGCGCGACGAGGAGGCGCGGCGCGCGCCCGGCTCGCTCGACGAATTGGAAAAATATTTCGCCGCCGTGCTGGAGCGCGCGCGCCGCTTCCACGACGCGCTCGACGCCGCCGCGCCCGACGCCGCGCGCCCCGTCGGCTTCTACGCCTTCGGGGGCGACTGCGAAGAGACCCTGTCCGCGCCCGTCCTGCGCCGTGATCCCAAGACGAACCGCTGGCAGACCGTCACGCAGCCCCGGCCCTTCCGCAACTCCGCGGGCGTCGAGTGGAAGCGCAAGGAGGTCGAGCGCGCGATGTACGAGCCCGGCGACGGCCGCGTCACGCGCCGCTCACTGCTCGGCGAGACGCACATCCCGCCGCGCCGCAGCCCCCTCTTCGACAGCCCCTACCAGCTCGCCTACGCCGTCTTCGCCTGCGACCTCCACAGCGACCTGCAAAAGAACAAGACCATCCAGGACAACGCGCTCACGCTGCTCATGGGCGAGTTGATGAACTGAGCGCAAGGCAAAAGAGTTAGCCACAGGGAGCGCGGAGGGCACAGAGGAAAATTAAACCTCTGTGCCC
>DATLMC010000019.1:0-53819 GCA_035537435.1 Pyrinomonadaceae bacterium
CACGCCGTCCTTCATCGGGCGGATGGCGACGATGTTGCCGGGCGTGCGCCCGAGCATCTCCTTGGCCTCCTTGCCCACGGCCTCGACGTTGTTGGTCACCTTGTTGATGGCGACGATGGAGGGCTCGCTGACGACGATGCCACGCCCCTTCGCGTAGACGAGCGTGTTCGCCGTCCCCAGGTCGATCGCCAGGTCACTTGAGAACAGGCTGAAGAGTGATTTGAGTGCCATTTAGATTTTCATTCAGTCGGGTGATCTTCCGGGGGCGTGCCCGCCATCGTCGTCGCGCGTCGCCGCGTCGCGCAAGAGCCGCCGGGTCGCAGTCGTTAGTGCGAGAGCGAACCGAGTCCGAGTTTTAGAGGGAGGACACGGTCGGAGAGGGAATGCCGACCCGCCGCGATCCATACCTACGCCGCCCCCGTCGGTACGAACAGTTGAAGATACACCAAAATCTTAGAAAATCTAAGCCAAGACACTCAGACGATAGAATTTAAATAATATTTTCCGCTTGCGAAACCGTGCAGCCCACCGCGGTGGGACTGTGGCTCGCCACACAGATTATTTCTGGAGAGGGGGAGGCGCGGCGGCGGGACGAAACTGAAAACCGGAAGCGGGAGACTGAAAACCATCACTTCACCCGTTCGGCTCGCTGGCGAAGCGGATGCAGTTCTTGCGCGCGGCCTTCGCGTCGTACATGGCGGCGTCCGCCCCGGCGATCAGTTGCTGCGGCGACTGCGCGTGCGCGGGGAAGCAGGCGACGCCGAAGCTCGCCGTGATGCGCAGGGAGAGCCGGCGCCCGCCCGTGAAGACCTGCGCGGCGATCTTCCCGCGCACGCGCTCGGCGACGCGCGCCGCCATCTCGATGCCCGTCTCCGGCAGGATGACGACGAACTCGTCGCCGCCGTAGCGCGAGACCACGTCCGTGTCGCGCACGCCCGTCAGGATGACGGTCGCCATCTCCATCAGCATGTGCGAGCCGACGAGGTGCCCGTGGCGGTCGTTGATCTCTTTGAAGTCGTCGAGGTCGAGGAAGAGCGCGGAGACCTGCGAGCCGTAGCGGCGCGCGCGCTTGATCTCGGCGGTCAGGTACTGCCGCAGGAACCGCGCGTTGTTGAGTTTGGTGAGATCGTCCGTGAGCGAGAGCCGTTCGGCTTCGGCGATGCGCACGGAGTTGGCGAGCGCGGCGGAGAGCGGCACGGCGAGGGCCGAGAGTAACGACTCATCCTGAGCCGAGAACTCGCGCGCCCCTGCGCCCTCGCGCACGGCTTCGACGACGGCGATCACGCGGTCGCCGCTGACGAGCGGGACGGCGACGACTCGCCTGTCTCCCTCGTCGCGGCGGACGGTCTCGGCGCTGGCCTGCGCCTCGCGCGCGGCGTGCGACTCGCTGCCCATCAGCGAGAGCAGGGCGTCGGTGTGCAGGGCCTTGCGCCAGTCGCCTTCGGGTAATTCGCGCTCGCTCGCGGTGAGCCCGCGCATGGCGAGCGGCTCGAAGCGGGGCGGCTGCCCGTCGCCCTCCGTGTCGGTCAGGTAGAGCGTCCAGCGGTCGGCGCGGGCGAGCGGGGCGAGACCGGCGAGGGCGGTCTGCGCCGCGCCGCGCTGATCGCTGACGAAGTGGAGCGCGCTCACGGCCTCGAACGCCGCGCGCAGCGTCGCGACCGACAAGTTTTCGGGGAGCAGCACGCTCGAAGGCGTCACGTCGAGCACCTCGCTGGTGTGCGCCGAGAGCCCTTCCGCGTTGCCCCCGCGCGACTCCAACTCGCGCAACAGGGCGGGCACCTGCGCCGGGTCGTCGGCGACGGCGCGGAAGCCGAGGCGCACGAGCGCCCCGGCGTCGAGCCTGCGCCCTTCGACATTGCGGCCGGTGTCCGCGGCGCGGCGGCAGGCGACCAGAGTCGCTTCGGGGTAGGCGGCCGCCGCGCGCGTGACCGCCGCGTGAACTTCCACCACGTCAGCCGCGTCCGCGACCTCGCAGATCACGACGAGCGGCTGCGCGCCCGCCCCGCTCCCCTGCGCGGCGTGCGGCGCGGGCGCGACGCTCGCGCCCACGCCCGCCTCGCGCAGCGCGTCGATGAGCGCGGGCGCGGGGCGCGCGTGTTCGTCTTTTAGAAGGATGACTTGCATGTCGAAAGTACTGAGTACCGAGTACGGAGTTAAAGGCAGAAAGTTTTTTCACTCAGTACTCATTGCCCGGTGCTCATCACTCGTTTCACCTCGTGGCGTCAGCGTTGACGGCGACGCGTGTGCGCTGGCTGCCGCCCTGCGGGTCTTCGACTTCGACCCAGACCTCGCGCGCCCCTTTCGGGATGTTCGTCTGGAGTTGGAACGTGCCGTCGCCGGCGGCGACCGTGTCGCGCCCGGCGACGCGGACGGTGTTGCCGGGCTGCGTGCGGCCGCGCGCGAGGTAGATCATGCCGGCGACGTACTCGAAGGTGACGCCGGAGACCGTGAGGCGTTCGCCCGCGACCGCGCCCGAGGCGATGGTGAACTTCTGCGGCTCCGACCAGTCGCTCGTCTGCGCGGAGGTGGCGACGGCGCGCACGCGCCAGAAGTAGATGCCGGGGCGCAGCTCGCTCACGTTGAAGCTCGTCGTCTCAAGCTGATCGCGCTCGACGACCTTGCCCGCCGCGACGAAGAAGGGCGAGGTCGCGACCTCGACGCGGTAGAATTTCGCCGCGCCGGAGGCGGGCCGCTGCCAGCGCAGCGTCACGTCGGTCACGCCGTTCGCGGCGACGGGGATCTTTTCCAGATCGCGCGGCGCGGCGGGCGACGGCGTGTCGAGGAGGCGTTCGCGGCTCTTGACGCTGCCCGACTGGTTCAGCGCGACGTACTCGCCGCCCGTGATGACCGTCTTCTCGCCGCCGCGCGTCGTCGTCTCGACGCGACCGTCGTTGACGCGGATGTCTTCGGTGTTGTCCTCCCGCACGCCGAAGGACGCGCCCGTCACCGCGCCGAGGTTGTTTTTGGTGAGCGGCGTCTCGACGACGTTGTGCGAGCCCTCGGTCTGTTCCTCGGTGCGGACGTTGACCTGGCCGCGCGCGACCGCGACGCGGACGTTCGTGCGCCTGCCGTCTTCGAGCCGCGCGTTGTCGCGGATGGTGACGACGCTGTTCGGGCGCACGACCAGGGTCGAGCCGTCGGCGAGCTGGATGCGCGCGCGCCCGTCCGCCTGCGTCTGCACGATGTCGCCGGGGTAGAGCTGCGTGTCGCTGCGGGCGAGCAGCCGCTCGCGCGTCATCGCGCGCACGACCTGCACGTCGCCGTCGAAGGAGAGGAAGCGCGCCCCCGCCGGGGCGTTGAGTTTCGGATCGAGCTTGTCGAGCGGGTTGCCGTAGAGGTAGACGTAGAGCCCCGCCCCGCCCGCCGCGACGCCGAGCACGGCGAGCACGACGCCCGTGTAGAGGAGCCGCTTCGAGACGACCCACCAGTCGAGATCGAAACGCTTCCGCTTGTTGACAGTAGGAGTGACCGTTGCCATGGTGACGACGCCGGGGACGAGCCTTTGCTGTGAGGGGAAATTGAGGAGCGGAAACTTCTGCGTCGGGCGCGCTTTCAACTCTTCCGAGGCGAAGCGGCGCGTGAGGCGGGGAGAAAGCCGGGGGCGTGGACTGTCGCGTCCCCGCCCTTTGAAAAATTAACACACGCGATTGCGCGCCAGCAAGCGTTAAGTTGACGCGCCCGCGCGAACCGGGCCGCGCCCCGCTGTGGGGGCGGGAGGGCGGCGATTTGCCGCGGAAAGTCGCCGTTTTTACGCGGGCGGCTCTTCCGCGCCGAGCCGGCCCTGATCGTCGTCGAAGGGCGAGCCGAAGCCTTCGGGCAGCTCGACCTCGATATGCGTCTCGGAACTCTTGGGGAAGAGCAGCGAGGCGGCGACCGAGCCGGCGAGGACGAGGATGACGAAGCCGAGCGAGAACATGATGATGTGGCTCTCGTCGAGGTAGCGGTGCAGGAAGCTCTCGGTCAGCATCTTCACGCCGACGAACGTGAGCACGATGGCGAGCCCCATCTTGAGGTAGTGGAACTTCTCGATGACCCCGGCGAGCAGGAAGTAGAAGGTGCGGAGTCCCAGGATGGCGAAGACGTTCGAGGTGTAGACGATGAACGGGTCGGTCGTGATGGCGAAGATCGCCGGGATCGAATCCACCGCGAAGACGAGGTCCGTGACTTCGACCGTGACGAGGACGAGCAGCATCAGCGTGCCGTAGAGTTTCCCCTCCTTGCGCGTGAAGAACTTCTGCCCGTCGTAGCCGCGCGCGATGGGCAGCACGCGCGAGACGGCGCGCACCGCCAGGCTCTTTTCCGGATCGACCCCCGCGTCCTCCTTCTGGAAGAACATCTTGACGCCCGTGTAGACGAGGAACGCGCCGAAGAAGTAGATGATCCAGTGGAACTTCGTGATCAGGGCCGCGCCGATCAGGATCATCACGGCGCGCATGACGAGCGCGCCGAGCACGCCCCAGTAGAGGACGCGGTGCTGGTACTTCGAGGGGACTTTGAAGTAGGAGAAGATGAGCAGGAAGACGAAGAGGTTATCGACCGAGAGCGACAGCTCGATGATGTAGCCGGTCAGGTACTTGAGCACGGAGTCCTGCGCGCCGTCCGCGCCCAGCTCGGTGAGCCTGCGCCAGTAGACGACCCCGGCGAAGAGGATGGCGAGCGTGATCCAGACCGCGCTCCACCCGACCGCCTGCTTGTAAGTGACCGTGTGCGCCTTGCGGTTGAAGAGTCCCAGATCGATGCCGAGCATCAAAAGGACGAAAGCCGTAAAGCCCACCCACAGCCAGATTGGTTCCTGCATGCAAGGAATAATACAGGGGTCAGAGGGAGGAGGCTAGAGCCTGACAGGGGGTGATTTTTCTTGAGTGGCGGAAGACAAATAACTCGGCGGTCAATGCCCTTACGCGGTGCCGTAAATTCTGATTGACAAGTAAATGTATCGGACGGTCGGATCAGATGCGTGAAGACAGGTTGAGCGACGGCAAGGTGGACGTGTGGATGCAGGTTAACGGTCAGTGGTCGTTCGAGCGGTTCGCTAACGAAGGTGGGGAGTGGAAGATGGACGGCTTCGGCCGGGAGCGGAAGCCACCCCCGCAATAGATTTTCACCTCAAGCCTCCTACCCCTGATCGCTGCCCGGTTGCGGCGGCGTGCGCCTCTCAATTACAATTCGCGGTTCGCGGGACGACGGCGCGCGCGACTATCAGGGTCGCGCGCGAGCTCCGAGTGAGGCGAGCCGCCTCGCGACAGCCCTAATCTCTTCTTTCGGGGAACTCAACAGATGCTCAGACTATTCAGCCGCATGGAGCGCGCGCGCAACTGGCTCATCATCATCTTCGCGCTCGTCATCGGGCTCTCGATGGTGCTCTTCACCTTCAACCGCTACGCGAACCCGAACGCCTCGGCGGCGACGAACGCCGAAGTCCTCGCCTCGGTCGACGGCGAGGAGATCACGGTCGGCGACCTCAACCGGATCAAAGAGAACTACCGCAACATGTTCGGCGGGCAGATCAGCCTCGCGCAGCTCGGCGGCGACCGCCGCTTCCTCGACGGGCTCGTGCGCGACCAGATCATCGCGCAGGAGGCGGTGCGCCAGGGCTTCGCCGCGTCTGACGCCGAGGTCGCCGCGGCGATCCGCAAGAAGTACACAGACCCTGCGACGGGCAAGTTCGTCGGGATGGAGCGCTACAAGGATGTCGCCGCGTCGCAGTACGGCAGCGTCCAGAAGTTCGAGGAGTCGGTGCGCGACCAGATCGCGGCGGACAAGCTGCGCGCCTTCGTGACGGCGGGCGTGACGGTCTCGGAGAAGGAGGTCGAGGAGGACTACCGGCGCAAGAACACGTCCTTCGATCTCACCTTCGTCCCCGTCACCGCCGATCAGCTCGCCGGGAAGTTGAGCCCGACGGACGAGGAAGTGCAGAAGTTCTACGACGAGCGCAAGGGGGAGTTCCGCTACTTCGATCCGCAGGTCAAGATCCGCTACCTCTACGTCAGCCAGTCGAAGGCCGCCGAGAAGCTGAACATCTCGGACGCCGACCTGCGCGCCGCCTACGATCAGCTCAAGCCGGAGAACAAGATGGCGGGCGTGCGCGCGCAGCAGATCGTCCTCAAGGTGGCGACGCCCGCGCTCGACCCTCAGGTGTTCGCTAAAGCCAACGCGCTGCTCACCGAGCTGCGCAAGGACGGCACGATCGTCTCGGCCGAGAAGTTCGCCGAGGTGGCGAGGGGCAACTCGGAAGACCCGGCGACGGCGAAGGCCGGGGGCTGGCTCCCCAGGCCCGTGAAGAAGAACCCGTCGGCCACGAAAGACCCGCTCCAGCACGTCTTCGACGTGACGCAGGAGGGGGAGGTCTACGAGCCGGTCAAGTACGGCGACGCCTACTACATCACCCGGCGCGGCGAGGCGGTGGCGAAGTCGTTCGAGGAGGCCAAGCCGGAGCTGCTCGCCTCGCAGCGCAACCAGCGCGCCTACAAGTCGGCGGCCGACCTGGCGGCGCGCGCCGCCGCCAGGCTTAAGGAGACGAAGGACTTCCAGAAGGTCGCGCAGGAGCTGGCAGCCGAGGCCAACATGACCCCGGCGGAGATGATCAAGGAGACGCCCTTCATCAAGCCGGGCGACGACGTGCCCGACATCGGGAGCAGCCCGCAGTTCGAGGAGGCGCTCAAGCCGCTCCAGAACGTGGGCGACGTGGGCGACCGCGTGAGCATCAAGGACGGCTTCGCCATCCCCTCGCTCGTCGAGAAGCGCGAGCCGCGCATCCCCGATCTCTCCGAGGTCAGAGACAAGGTCGTCGCGCGCGTCAAGCTGGAGAAGGCCCGCGGTCAGCTCGAACAGACGGCGCGCGAGATCGCGAACGCCGCGAACTCGGAGGCCGACCTCAAGGCGGCCGCCGCGAAGGTCGGGCTCGAAGCCAAACCGCTGCCCAGCTACAGGCTCGGCACGCCGCTCGCCGAAGTCGGCACGAGCCCCGCGGCCGACGACGCCATCAACGCCCTGAAGGAGGGCGAGATCACGAAGACGCCGATCAAGGTGGGCGAGACGTGGGTCGTCGTCGGCATGACGAAGCGCAAGGAGGCCGATCTCGCCGAGTTCGCCAAGCAGCGCGACTCGCTCCTCCAGAGCACGCTCAGCTCGCGCCGCACGGACGTGTTCGAGGACTACGTCGGCGCGCTCAAGGCGAAGCTGGAGCGCGAGGGCAAGATCAAGGTTTACGACGAAGTGCTCGCGCGCGTCGCCGAGGAGGAGTCGGTCGATCTGCCGCGCCCGCCCGTCGCCCCGCGCACCCAGCAGTGACGCGAGAAGCCCGCCGCGGAAGTGGCGCGATGAAAAAAGCCGGGGTCGTTGCCCCGGCTTTTTCATTCCACTCCCCGGCCGGCCGGGTTATTAGAACGCCTGAATCAGCGCGGCGAGATCGGTCTCGGCGAGGGCGAGGCTGATCTGTAGCTCGTTGCCCTGCGCGGAGACGCGCGTCGCGCCGACGACGCTGCGCAGCAGCCGCGCCTTCTCGGCGTTGCCTTTCGCCATCTGCCCGATGGCGAAGGGCGCGAACTGCTTCAAGCCCTCGACCGTGTCGCCCAGGGTCTTCGCCGCGCCCGCCGTCTCCGTGCGGAAGACCGTCTGCATCTGGAAGCCTTCCGCGCTCGACCCGACCGAGCCGTAGAACTGCCGGATCGAGGCGACGCTGCGGCTGAACTCCGCGCTCAGGAAGTCGAGGTTGCGCGTCGCGCTCGCCGGGAGCGTGCCGCCGAGCCCGATGATCGCTTCGGGGCTGTGCGCGGCGAGCGAGGCGATCTCGGCCGAGACGCGGCCGCGCCCCGCCGCCGCGTCAATCGCCTCGCGCACGCGCGCGGGCTTGCCGACGGCCAGCGTGTTCGCGTCGAGCGCCGAGACCGCCAGCTCCGTCAGGTGAGCGTTGAAGAGGCCGAGCAGCTTCACCCGCTCGTCGAAGCCGAAGACGTGGACGGACTTCCCGCCGTACTTCGTCTCCTGGTACTTGCCTTTGGACGCGAGGCGGCCCGCCGAGACGATTGACGCGGAGTTGAACGTGCCGCGCCCGATGGCGACCGCGTCCATCGTCGTCGCGCCCGACGGCGTCTGCGTGTAGCGCACGCCGAAGGCGAGCTGCGCGAACTGCCGCGCGTCGAGCCCCGTGCGCTCCTTGAACTTGTCGATCTCGCCGTTGACGCGCGCCAGCTCCGCCGGGTTGCTCGCGTAGGCGCGCGGCATCGCCTCGTTGAAGAGCCGCTTCACGTCGACGGTCATCACGGCGTCCGACGCGGGGAGTTGCGCGATGAGGCCCGCGGCGGCGGCCGGCGCGTTGCGGCGCGCGGGCGTCGGCTGTGCGCGCCGCGTCTGCGCCGCGGCGTGCGGCGCGAGAGACAACGCGGCGAGCACGGACAGAACTGCAAGATGCTTTCTCATAAACCTCACAAGACCCTTTCGCCTGAAATATAAAAGGCGGCGGCCCAGCGCCGTCGCTTTCGTCACACGTCTTTCGGGCTTGGGAGAGGCACGTCTGTGATGCCCCGCCCGCGCCCGCAGGTTGGCTCGCGCCCGCCCGCTCTAGAGACGAAGCGCGGTCGCGATCTGTTAACACGGCGCGGTGATTGTAACAGCGGCTCCGGGGCCGTGGGTAACGGACGCGGGCGCGTCTCGGCGTCATCGGGCGCGCCCGCGCCCGCGTCCGCCTACTCGCGCGCCAGTAAGATTAACCCGGCGATACAGAGTGCGACTCCGATCAGGTTGCGGTAGGAGAGGTGCTCGCCGAAGAGCGCGACGCCGACGGGGATCAGCAGCAGCGCCACGGCGACGCTCGCCACGACGGGCGCGACGCCGATCCTCCAGCCCGCGCGGTACGTCAGCAGGAACCCGATCTCGACGGCGGCGACGCCCACGCCGATGACGACCGCCGTCCAGTTCGACTCCCTGAGAGAACTGATAAAAGATTTCTCGGACGGGTAGAAGAGGCCGCCCGCGGCGCAGATTAAGATCCCGACCGCGTAGGCCGCCATCATCGTCGCGAGCGGGTTGGCCGTCTTCGGGACTGACCTCTGCGAGACGTGATAGAGGATGTTGCCGCCGATGACGAGGGCGAGTGGCAGGTAGAGCGATCTCATACAAGCGCGCGCTCCATGATCAGATCGGTCTGCGGGTCGGAGCCGACGCGGAAGACGTGCTCGCCGACCACGTGGAAGCCCCACCTGCGGTAGAAGGCCAGCGCGCGCGCGTTGTGCTCCCACACGCCGAGCCACATCGTCAAGTGACCCGCGCGCCGCGCCTCTTCGACGCAGGCGCGCATCAACGCCTCGCCGACCCCGCGACCCAGCCACTCGCGCAAGACGTAGAGGCGAGCCAGCTCGACCGGCTTCAGACCCGCGACGCACGCCTCCACCTCGCCCGCGTGCAGCTTCGCATAGCCGCTCGCCGCGCCGTCGGTCTCGGCGACGAAGAAGGTCGAGGCGGCGTCGGCAAGCTCCGCCGACTGTAGCCCCTCGCCGAAAGCCTCGGAGAGGTAAGCGGCCATGTCGTCGGGCTTCGTGCTGTCGGCGAAGGTGTCGAAAAAAGTGCGCGCGCCGAGTTGCGCCAGCAGCCCGGCGTCGTCGGCAGTGGCTCGCCGGATCGAGGTGTTAGTCTGGGCCATCCGCTTGTGAGCGAGCGCGCTCAGACCCTCTCGACGAGCAGCGCGAGGCCCATGCCGCCGCTGACGCAGAGCGTGGAGAGCCCGAGGCGGGAGCCGCGCCGCTTCATCTCGTAGAGGAGCGTCGTCGTGATGCGCACGCCCGTGCAGCCGATGGGGTGGCCGAGCGCGATTGAGCCGCCGTTGGCGTTCAGCCGCTCCGCGTCGAACTTCAACTCTCGGTCGCACGCGATGACCTGCGCGGCGAACGCCTCGTTCAGCTCGACGAGATCGATCCGGTCGAGCGTGAGATTCTGGCGCGCGAGCAGCGCGCGCACGGCCGGCACAGGCCCGATGCCCATCACCTCCGGCGCGACGCCCGCGATCTCGTAATCGACGACGCGCGCGAGCGGCGCGGCGCTCGTCGCCTTTAAGCACTCCGCGCCCATCACGACGACGGCGGCCGCGCCGTCCGTGATGCCGGAGGAGTTGCCCGCCGTCACCGTGCCGTCCTTCGCGAAGACGGGCGCGAGTTTCCGCAGCGACTCAATCGAAGTGTCCGCGCGCGGGTGCTCGTCGCGCGCGAACGTGATCGCCTCGCCCTTGCGGCCCCGGATGAGGACGGGCGTGATCTCTTCGTCGAACCTGCCCGAATAGATCGCGTCGGCCGCGCGCCGCTGCGAGCGCAGCGCGAACTCGTCCTGCTCGGCGCGCGTGATCTCGTACTGCCGCGCGAGGTTCTCGGCGGTCTCGCCCATGACGAGGCCGGAGAGCGGATCGTTGAAGCCGTCGCGGTACATCCCGTCCACCAGCTCGACGTTGCCCATCTTCGTGCCCCAGCGCGCGCCCTCCGCGAAGTAGGGCACGCGCGACATCGACTCGACGCCGCCCGCCACGACCGCCCGCGCGCGACCGAGCATGATCTCCTGCGCCGCGAGGATGATCGCCTTCAGACCCGATCCGCACGCCTGGTTGACCGTGAACGCGGGCACACTGTCAGGCAAGCCCGCGCGGTGGCCGATCTGGCGCGCGACGTTCGGACCCCCGCCCGCCTGACGCGCGCAGCCCCAGATCACTTCCTGAATCGCGTCCGCCGCTACGCCCGCGCGCTCCAGACTCGCCCTCGCCGCCGCCTCGCCCAACTCGGCGGGCGTCAGCCCCGCGAGCGCGCCCCCGAAACGTCCGATGGGCGTGCGCGCCGCGCCGACCAGATAAATGTCTTTCATCATCGCCAACTCTCTCTTAAAATGCCGTCCGCTGTCAGTAGTCAGTTGTCCGTGGTCAGTAGTCAGTTGTCAGTTGTTTTTATTGATCCGAAAGCTCGGCGTTTGATCATCGCTCATCAGTTCGAGAAGCACGAGCAACTGACCACGGACTACTGGCTACTGACAACTAACAACTGACTACTGACAGCGGACAACTGACTGCTTTTGATCTTAGCACACGCTTTTTGTCGAGCGTGAACCGCGCCCCGTCCCTCAACCCGCGGCGCGCGGGCTCCACCCGTCGGATGAACTTCCTCAATACTCACGCCGAGAGGGAAGAGGCGCGGCTGCGACTGTGCGAACTGTTGGGGTCGCGCGGCGAGTGGTTCTGCGCGGAGTCCGCGGGCGCGCGCGGCGCGGGTGCTTCGCGATGCGCTGGCGCTTCGCGCGGGGCGATCACGCTGCGCGCGGGCGAGTGGGAGCTGCGCGCGTCGAACGGCGCGTTGCACTTCTCTTACTGGGCGGAGGCGGGCGCGCGGGCGTGGCGCGTGGCGGCCTGGGAGTGGGCGGGCGGGAAACTCTCCCTGCGCGTGACGCGGCGGCTGGGCGCGGAGCGCGCCGTGCTCGAACTGGTCCCGCGCGCATCGGCGCGGGAGGGCGCGCTGGTCGTCGCCGCGGCGCGGCGCGCGGCCTGCGAGCGTCTGGCCGAAGCCGTGCGCGCGCACGCGCGCGGTATGGTCGTCGAGAGCGTGCGCTTAAGCGCGGGCGCGCGGCGCACGGAGCCGGGCCGCTACGCGCGCGTGCTGCTCAGGCGCGGGCGCGGCGAGTTGATCGCGGCGACGGGCGCGGTCGTCAATATCAAGGCGCACGAGATCGACTCGATGCTCGCGTCCGCGCTGACGTGGTGGTCGCGCGCCGGCGAGGGAAGGCGTGTGAAGAAGGCCGCGCGCGCACCGATGCTGTGGCTCGTCGTCTCGCGCGAGCTGTCGGGGGCGACGGCGCAGCGTGTGTCTCTGCTGCGCGAAGGGGTGCGAGACGCGATCAGGCTGTTTGAGTCGGACGGCGCGGCGATGTTTGACGGGGCGACGAAGGCGGACGACTCAACCGAGAGTGGGGGCGAAGAGGCGTCGGCGGAAGCTGGCGGGGCCGCGAAGAAAGAGGTGGATGAGGCGGGGAAGCTTCACGGAACGTCAGGGCCGGACGGGCCGAGGCCCGCGGCGGGCCTGATCGAGATCGAAGTCCCGCGTTTAGAGTCGCTGCTCGGCGTCGCGCCGCGTTTTCGTTTCGCGCGCCGCGCGGAGTTGAGCGACGCGGCCGCGCGGCTCGTCGCGCTCGCGCCGGAGAGCGTGGACGTGATCCGCGCGCGCCACGGCGAGACGGTGCGCTTCCGCGGTCTGCCGTTCGCGCGCGTGCGCCGCCTGCCGGGCGGAGAGCGCGTGTGGTTCGGCGTGCCCGGCGCGGGCGCGAAGGTGCTGCTCGAAGAAGGGAACTGGCGTCTGCTCGCGAAGCTCTGCGGCGAACTCGCCGCGCACCGGCGCGCCGACGCCGAAGATAAGCGCCACGCCTTTTACCGCGCCGCGCCGGAAGCGTGGCTCGAATCCCTCCTGCGGCGCGACGTGACGCGGCTCGACCCCGGTCTCGTCGTCTCGCCGCTCCACGTGCAGTTGCGCACTTCGCGCGAGGCGGCGGGGGAGGGCTCTCGCCCCGTCGATCTGCTGGCGCTCAGGCGCGACGGTCGCCTCGTCGTGATCGAGTTGAAAGTCTCGGAGGACGCCGCGCTTCCTATTCAGGGCGCGGACTACTGGCGGCGCGTCTCGGCACACCACCGCGCCGGCCACATCAGGCGGGCGCGCCTGTTCGGCGACGCCGAGATTTCAGAAGAGCCGCCGCTCGTCTACCTGGTCGCGCCGCTGCTGCGCTTCCACCGCTCGTTCCAGACGCTCGCGCGCTGCGTCGCGCCCGAAATCGAACTCTACCGCTTTGACATTAATGAGGACTGGCGCGCGGGTGTGCGCGTGGCGCGACGGGAGAGAGTCGTTTGAGGCTGAGTGAGGAAGCGGGGCTTTGGCCCGCTGGTGTCCTGATTCGATTTGTACTCTGTGCCCCTCTGTGTCCTCTGTGGTGAATCTTTTTCCGAGCCGATTCACCACGGAGGCACAGAGGTCACGGAGGCGGCGCAGAGAAAAGCTGAAGCCAGGAGATTACCGGCGGCGCGTCTTACTTGTTGCTCATCGAGACGATCTGATCTTTCGCCGTCTCGCTGGTCGAGCAGATGCCGGAGACGCGCAGCCGGAACTCGTCCGGGTTCGACGCCCCGCGCACCGCCTCTTCGAGCGCGATCAGCCCGGACTGGAAGAGGCGGAAGAGCGACTGGTCGAAGGTCTGCATCCCGTACTGCGACGTGCCCGCGGCGATGGCGTCGCGGATCATCGAGGTCTTGTCCTCGTTGGCGATGTAGTCGCGGATCGTGCCCGTCGAGATCATCACCTCGGCGGCGGGCACGCGCCCCACGCCGTTCGACGCTCTCACGAGCCGCATCGAGACGACGGCGCGCAGGATGCCGGCGAGCTGGATGCGGACGGACTTCTGCTGGTGCGGCGGGAACGCCGTGACGATGCGCGTGATGGTTTCGGTCGCGTCGAGCGTGTGGAGCGTGGAGAGGACGAGGTGCCCGGTCTCGGCGGCGGTCAGCGCGGTCTCGATGGTTTCGAGGTCGCGCATCTCGCCGACCAGGATCACGTCCGGGTCTTGCCGGAGCGCGCCGCGCAGGGCCTCGGCGAAGGAGCGCGTGTCCACGTCCACCTCGCGCTGCGAGATGAACGACTTCTTGTCGCGGTGGAGAAACTCGATCGGGTCTTCGATGGTGACGACGTGCCCGCCGCGCGTCGAGTTGATGTAGTCGATGAGCGCGGCGAGCGTCGAGGACTTGCCGGAGCCGGTCGCGCCGGTGACGAGGATCAGCCCGCGCTGTTCCTCCGCGATGCGCTCGCAGATGGGCGGCAGGCCCAGCTCCGAGACGGTGCGGACTTTGTCCGGGATGACGCGCAAGACCATTGAGACCGCGCCGCGCTGCTGGAAGACGTTGGCGCGGAAGCGGCCCACCCCGGAGAGCCCGTAGGCGATGTCCACCTCGGAGACCTCTTTGAAGCGCTGCTTCTGCCGGTTCGACATGATCGAGAAGGCCATGTCGAGCGTGTCCTCCTGCTTGAGCCGCGGGGCTGCGGTGACGGGCTTCAACTCCCCGTCCACGCGCATGACGGGGAACGAGCCCGCCTTGATGTGCAGGTCGGACGCGCCGCACTCGGTGGCGCTGCGCAGCAGATCGTCAATCTTGATGGGCATAAAGGCTGGGTCGCGATGAGCGGGCGCGGTCTTTCGGAAGTCGCGAGTCCGAAAGGGCGCCAGTAAGTGCGGAGACGGGGAAACGCTGCGAGCCGAAACGGGCGAAGTTTGCAGAGACTCTGCCGGCCGGATGCCGGAACGTGAGGCGGGATGCGGCGCGGCGACTCGAACTCTTCGCCCGCCACATTCATTCTAGACCGCTGGCCGAAAGAGCGTCAACCAAGTTCTCCCGCGGGGGAGCCGCCACAACGGCGAGAGCCGCGCCTCCCGTTATCAGAAAGAGGCGCGGCTCTCGCCGCTCGGAAGGCGTGCTTGGTCGTCGGTCAGTCGCGCGCCGCCGCGCTGAGCGTCGTCGGCTGCGACTCGGCGGGCTCGGCGACCTGCTCCAGGGGCTCGGTCGAGGTGTTGACGCGCGGCGCGGCGGCGCGCCGCCCGGTGTTGTTTTCGTGCGCGGGCTCGCGCGCCGCTTCGTTGACGTAGGTGAGCCACGCGCCGGGCGCTTCGCGCTCGCCCGAAGTGATCTCGAAGAAAGCCTTCTGGATGCGCGCCGTCACTTCGCCGCGCGCGCCCGCGCCGATCTGAATCTTATCGACCGAGCGGATCGGCGTGACCTCGGCGGCCGTGCCCGTGAAGAACATCTCGTCGGCGACGTAGAGCGCGGCGCGCTGGATGCTGCGCTCCCTGACCGTGATCCCCAGCTCGCGGCAGATCTGGATGACGCTGTCGCGCGTGATGCCCGGCAGGATCGACGAGGAGAGCGGCGGCGTGATCACCGTGCCGTCGTGGACGAGGAAGATGTTCTCGCCCGAACCTTCCGAGACGTTGCCGCGGTCGTCGAGCGCGATGCCCTCGGAGTAGCCGTTCTTGATCGCCTCCATCTTGATGAGCTGCGAGTTCATGTAGTTCGCGCCCGACTTCGCCATGACGGGCATCGAGTTGGGCGAGAGCCTGTTCCACGAGGAGACGCACACGTCGACGCCGCGCTCAATGGCCTCGTCGCCGAGGTACTTGCCCCAGTCCCACGCGCCGATGTATGCCGAGAGCGGGTTCGGGAACGGGTTGACGCCGAAGGCGGGGCGCGCCTCGTCGAGGCTGCGGAAGATGATCGGGCGGATGTAGCACTGTTTGAAGTCGCTGCGGCGGACGAGCGAGACCGCGCCGTCGCACAACTCTTCGAGCGTGAAGCCGTGCTCCATCCTATAAATCTTCGCGGAGTTCAGGAGCCGCTGCATGTGCTCGCGCAGGCGGAAGACGGCGGGACCCTTCTTCGTCGAGTAGCAGCGGATGCCCTCGAAGACCGACGAGCCGTAGTGCAGGACGTGCGACATCACGTGGACGCGCGCGTCGTCCCACTTGATGAACTCGCCGTTGTGCCAGACCTCCTGCACGATGCGCGGGGTCTTGATGTCTTTGCCGTTGGCGTCGTCTGCGAACATGGCTGCTCTGTGCTCCTTAAGACTTCGTCCCGCCGCGCAGGCGGGCGGAGTAATTCCCGGCCCCGATGGTACGTAAGTGTCGTGTAGAAAATGTGCTGATCTTGTGGCGCGTGCGAATTAAACGGCACGATACCGTAAACCGCGAACGCTTGGCAAGCACCCGCGTCCGGCGACCCCTTGCGCCCCGCGCCGCGCGCGACGTACCATCCGATCCGACTTGAATAAACGCCTATCGCCGTGGGTTTTCCGCTTTCGCGAACGACCGGACGCCGGCCCCGACCGACGCGGGCGCGCGCGCCCGCAGAACTCTTCGCGTCGTCATTCTTGCTCAGACCCGGCCCTCGCATGACGGAACAAACTTCGCCCGCTCCCTGCGCCGCACACGCGCCGGCCGACGCGCCCCCGGACGGCGACGCGCTCGCCGTCCACCGCCGCGCGATCCTCATCGACATGCACGCCGACACGGTGCAGCGCGTCGTCGACGAGGGCGCGGACATCAACGCGCGCCTCGCGGACGGGCACCTCGACGCCGCGCGCGCACGCGACGGCGGGCTCGACGCCCAGTTCTTCTCGATCTGGGTCGAGCCCGAATACTTCGGCGCGGGCGGGCGCGCGGCGGTCGAGCGCGCCGACCGACAGGTCGCCGCCGTCCGCGCGCTCGCCGAGGCGCGCCCGGACATCTGGCGGCCCGCCGGGAGCGCCGCGGACATCCGCCGCATCGCGGGCGAGGGGAAGATCGCGACGCTCATGGGGCTCGAAGGCGGCTACGCCATCGACGGGAAGATCGGGCACGTCGAAAAATATTTCCGCCTCGGCGTGCGCTACATGTCGGCGGCGTGGACGGTCTCGCTCCCGTGGGCCGGCTCTTCGGGCGACGCCGTCGGAGCGACGCGGGGCTTGAGCGAGTTCGGGCGGCGCGTCGTCGGAGAGATGAACCGGCTCGGCATGATGCCGGACGTGTCGCACGTCTCTGACAAGACTTTCTGGGACATCGTCGAGACCTCCGCGAAGCCCGTCATCGCCACCCACTCCGGCGCGCGCTCGATAGTCAACCACCCGCGCAACCTGACGGACGATCAGATCGTCGCGCTCGCGCGCACCGGCGGCGCGTGCTGCGTCGTCTTCTACCCGGCGTTCGTCGAGCCCGGCTGGAAGGAGGCGCAGAAAAAACTGGACGCCGAGATCGGCGACGCGCTCGACGAGGTCGCGCGCCGCGCGCCGGGCACGCCCCCGCAGAAGAAGCTCGCACGCGACCGCGCGCGCGCCGCCGAGTACGCGCGCCGCCTGCCGCAAACTTCGGCGGCGCGCGTCGTCGATCACATCGATCACGTCGTCCGCCTCGCGGGCGTCGAGCACGTCGGCGTCGGCTCGGACTTCGACGGCATCCAGGCGACGCCGCGCGATCTCGCGTCGGTGGCCGACTACCCGAACCTGACGAAAGAACTTCTCCGGCGCGGCTACGCGGAAGCGGACGTTGAGAAAATCCTCGGCGGGAACATCCTGCGCGTGATGGAGAGAACCATTAGCGACTAATGAGTCGGCGGGGACGACGCAGCGTAGTCATGACCTTACGCACCAAAGAACCGACCACGGGACAGCGGCACCCTCAAGGTGCGCCCGCGCAGTCGGCGGGCACGCCCATGCTCGATGTCGGGAATGTTCCCGCGCGCCGCGCCCGACTCGCGAAGATCGGCTTCCACGCGCCCATCGCGGGCGGCCTACAGAACGCGCTGCGGAAGGCCCACGCGCACGGTTGCGACGCGGTGCAAATCTTTTCGCGCAACCCGCGCGGGTGGAGCGCGCGGCCGCTCGGCGAAGAAGAGATCGAGGCGTTCAAGTCAGCCCGCGCCGAGACGGGGATCGAGATCGTGGCCGTCCACGCCAACTACCTGATCAACCTCGCGGCGGCCGACGACACGATTCGCCGGAAGTCGATTGCGTCGTTCCGCGAGGAGATCGTGCGCGGCGTCTCGTTGGGCGCCGACTACCTCGTCGTCCACCCCGGCAGCGCGAAGGGCGCGTGCGAGGCTGACGGCATACGCACCTGCGCGGAGAGCCTGCGCGAGGCGTGCGGCGGGCTCGACCTCGGTCGTTTCCGCGTCCTCCTCGAAAACACGGCGGGGCAGGGCGCGTGCATCGGTCACCGCTTCGAGCACCTGCGCGAGATCGTCGCGGCGTGCGAAGGGCTGAACCTCGGCGTCTGCTTCGACACGGCGCACGCCTTCACCGCCGGTTACGATCTGCGCGACGAGGACGGCTGCCAGGCAACGCTCGACGCGCTGGAGAGGCAGGTCGGCGCACTGAACGTGCGCGCCGTCCACTTCAACGACTCGAAGGCGGACTACAACTCGCGCGTGGATCGCCACTGGCACATCGGTCAGGGTCACATCGGCGCACAGGCCCTGCGCCGCGTCGCCCGCGCGCCGCAACTCGCGCACGCAGCCTTCCTGCTGGAGACGCCGGCGGACGCGCCGGGCGACGACGAGCGCAACCTGGCCGCGCTGCGCTCGTTCGTCGAAGCGGGCGGCGAGGGGATCGATGAGAGAGGGGCGGGGGCGGATCGTTTGAATGCGGGTGAGCGCGGATGAGCGGCAGGAAGTGCCCGCGCTGCGGGCTGGTGAACTGGGCTGACGGCGGCGCGTGCAAGCGTTGCGGCGCGGGGCTCGAAGGCTCGACGCCGCCCGCCGTCGAAACAACCGGCTCGCGCCGCGGCGGGGGCGGGCTCGTCGGGCGCGCGCTCGTCGTCGTCAGCATCGTCTTGCTGATTCTCGCCGGCTTCTACGTCTCGCTGCTCGCCACGTCCGAGCCGATCACGCCGGAGCAGCGGCGTCTCGTCGACCGCGCCGTCGCGCTGCTCGAAGAGAAGGGCCTGGGCGAGCACACCTTCGCGCTGCGCCGCCTCGCGAGCTACCGCGCGACCGACAACTGGTGGAACAGGTGGAACGGGCACCGCGACGCCTACGCCGCGACGAATTTTCCCTTCCAGGTCGTCACCCTCTATCCCGACTTCTTCACGAAGCCGACGGACGACACGGAGCGCGCGGTCATCCTGCTGCACGAGGCTTACCACCTCGCGGGCGCGGGCGAGCAGGCGGCGTCCGCCGGGGTCTGGCGCGACAAGCAGCGGCTCGGCTGGGCGAAAGACGCCTACGGGCGGACGCACGTCTGGCGCAGCGTCCGCGAGTTCACGGCGCGGACTGCGCCAGAGCTGTTCCGCTGCGGCGCGGACGGCGAGACCGATTGCCTCGAATGAGCGCGGCGCGCCCCGCAGAATTTGTTGACAGCCCGCGCCCCGTCCGGGTTAAGATGACGGCGCGAAGGCGAAACATTCGAATGAACGGTTTCTTCCACAAGCCTACCAAACTCCTCCTTACGACGCCGCCCGCGCGCCGCGCGACCTAACGCGCGCACGAACGACCGGCGGGGGCGGCGAAACTTCCAGGGCGACAATCAGAGAATGGAACGCGACGCTTGATGAGAGCGCGGTGCGGGTCGGCGCCTGCGCCGCGCCTTGCGTCGCGAGGGAAGTTGTGTAAGTTTGGAGGAAAGGTTGGCGAGTGATGGACGAAAAATATTTCCCCGAAAAGATCGAAGAGAAGTGGCAGCAGCGCTGGGCCGAGTCGGGCGCGTTCGAGGTCGAGCCCGACGACGCGCGGCCGAAGTTCTACTGCCTGGAGATGCTGCCGTACCCGTCCGGCTTCCTGCACATGGGTCACGTGCGCAACTACTCCATCGGCGACGCGCTCTCGTGGTTCAAGCGGTTGCAGGGCTTCAACGTGCTGCACCCGATGGGGTGGGACTCTTTCGGCCAGCCGGCCGAGCAGGCGGCGATCAAGCGCGGCGTGATGCCGCGGGAGTGGACCGAGGCGAACATCGAGAAGATGCGCGGGCAGTTCAAGCGGCTCGGCATCAGCTTCGACTGGCGGCGCGAGATCGCGGCGCACACGCCGGAGTATTACCGTTGGGATCAGTGGTTCTTCCTGAAGATGCTGGAGCGGGGCCTGATCTACCGCAAGAACTCGCCCGTCAACTGGTGCCCGCAGGAGGAGACCGTGCTCTCGAACGAGCAGTCGTCGGGCGGCGTCTGCTGGCGCTGCGGCGCGGCCGTCGAGAAGCGCGATCTGGAGCAGTGGTTCGTCCGCACGACCGACTACGCGCAGCAACTCCTCGACGACATGAGAGAGATCGAGCGGGGCTGGCCCGAGCGCGTGCTGACGATGCAGCGCAACTGGATCGCGCGCAGCGAGGGCGCGTTCGTCGATTTCCAGATCAAAGACTCTGACGAGCGCGTGCGCGTCTTCACCACCCGCCTGGACACGATCTACGGCGCGACCTTCGTCTGCGTCTCGACCGAGCACCCCGTCCTGGAGCGCGCGCTCCTGAAGGAAGAGGTGCGCCGCTTCGCGGAGCGCGTGCGCGCGGCGCGCGCCGTCGCCGCCGTCCCGTCGGGCGAGGACGCGGCGAAGGAGGGCGTCAACACGGGCCTGTTCGCGATCAACCCTTTCAGCGGCGAGCAGGTGCCGGTGTGGGCGGCCAACTACGTGCTGATGGAGTACGGCACGGGCGCGGTGATGGGGGTGCCCGCGCACGACGAGCGCGACTTCGAGTTCGCGCAGCGCTACAGCCTGAGCGTCCGCCGCGTCATCGAGCGCGTCTCGCACGATCAGGAGCAGATCGCGCACGACCCGGTCTCGCAGGATCAGTCGGCCGCCATGCCGCACGCCTTCACCGACTACGGCATCCTCGTCAACTCCGGCGACTGGAGCGGCAAACTGTCGGACGACGCGAAGCGCGAGATGGCCGAGTTCGCCAGGTCGAAAGGGTTCGGCGAGTCGGCCATCACGTACCGGCTGCGCGACTGGGGCATCTCGCGCCAGAGGTTCTGGGGCGCGCCGATCCCCGTCGTCTATTGCGACGGGTGCGGGGCCGTGCCGGTGCCGGAAGATCAACTGCCCGTCCTGCTGCCCGAACGCGCCGAGTTCACGGGCGCGGGCCGCTCGCCGCTGGCGGGCGTCGAGGAGTTCGTCAACACCACCTGCCCGAAGTGCGGGGGCGCGGCGCGGCGGGAGACCGACACGATGGACACGTTCGTCGATTCGTCCTGGTACTTCTTCCGCTACTGCGATCCGAAGAACGACGCCGCGGCGTTCGACAGGGCGAAGGCCGCGTACTGGACGCCGGTCGATCAGTACATCGGCGGCGTCGAGCACGCGGTGATGCACCTGCTCTACACGCGGTTCTGGACGAAGATGATGCGCGACATCGGGCTCGTCGAGTTTAACGAGCCCGTGAAGCGCCTGATGACGCAGGGCATGGTCGTCGCCGAGACCTTCTACCGCGACGGCGAGGAGGCGGGCAAGAAGGTCTACTACAACCCGGCGGACGTTGACGTGGTGCGCGACGAGCGGGGGAGAGTCGCGAGCGCGACGCTCGTCGCCGACGGGCTGCCCGTCACGGTCGGCGCGTTCGAGAAGATGTCGAAGTCCACGAACAACGGCGTCGATCCCGACGAGATGATCCAGGCCTACGGCGCGGACGCCGTACGCATCTTCTCGCTCTTCGCCGCCCCGGTCGAGAACGATCTGCGCTGGCAGGAGGCCGGCATCGACGGCGCGCTCCGCTTCCTGCGCCGCGTCTACTCGACCGTCCACCGCTGGCGCGCGTCGCTGGGCGAAGTGGCGCGCGAGCCGGCCGCCGCGGGCGAGTTGTCCGACGCGGCGCGCTCTTTGCGCCGCATGACGCACCGGACGATCCGGCGCGTCGCGGAAGACTTCGAGGAGTTGCGCTACAACACGGCCATCGCCGCGCTGATGGAGCTGATGAACGCGGTGGGCGACGCGGGGCTGGCGCCCGAGACCGCTCCCGCGCCGGACAGGTTCGCCGTGCGCGAGGCGCTGGAGTCGGTCGTCCTGATGCTCGCGCCGTTCGCGCCGCACGCGGCGGAGGAGATGTGGGAGGGGCTCGGTCACGCGGGCGGCATTCTGGGAAGCGGCGCGCGTTTCCCGCAAGCCGACGCGGAGTTGGCGAAGCGCGAGCTGCTGGAAATTCCCGTGCAGGTCAACGGCAAACTGCGCTCGCGCCTCGTCGCCGCGCCCGAAGCGACGGAGGAGGAGCTGCGCGCGTCCGCCCTCGCGGACGAGAAGGTGCGCGGCTTCATCGAGGGGCGCGAGATCGTCAAGGTGTTCGTCGTGCCGCGCCGGCTCGTCAACATCGTGGTTCGTTAAAAGGTTTGTCCGTCGTCCGTGGTCAGTCGTCCGTTGGCGCTCGAAGCCGCGGGCTCGTTGTGTGAAAAACTCATTTGTCTTCAGCAGCGAGAAAACAACTGACCACGGACGACTGACGACGGACAACTGACAACTGACCGCTTTTACATTAAGCTCGTAAGCAAAGACCTGGAGCAACTGAACTTTGTCGCACACGTCACCGGAACAGCCCGACACGCAGACGCCCGCGCCGCGCGGCGTCCGGACAACGTCGCGCGTCCTCCTCGTCGCGCTCGTCTTCGTCGGGCTCGCGCTCGTCTTCTCTTCGTCGAACTGTAGCCCCACGGACGACACCGCCAACGCGCCCCGCGCCGGGGCGAGCGCCAACGCGAACGCCGCCGCCCCCCCCCGCAACGCGCCCGCGGGCGAGCCGACGCCCGTCCCGCTCCCCGACGAGATCAGGAACAAGGAGCTGCGCGCGCTCGACGGCACGGGCTTCCGGCTCGCGGACTATCAGGGCAAAGTGTTGGTCTTAAACCTGTGGGCGACCTGGTGCGGGCCGTGCCGGGAAGAGATGCCGCAGCTCGTCGAGTTCTACGACGACTACCGCGGGCGCGGCGTCGAAGTCCTGGGGCTGACGATGGAGGACGACCGCGGGAACACGCCCGAGGCGGTGAAGGACTCAGTCCGCGACCTGAAGATCAACTACCGCGTGGCGTGGGCCGAGGAGAACTTCTACGCGCGCTTCCTCGCGCCCGGCTTCGAGATACCGCAGACCTACATCATCGACCGCGAGGGGCGCATCCGCCGCAAACTCCGCGGCGGCGGCGCGCACGTCGGCAACTTCATCCGCGCCACCGTGGACGACATCCTCGCCGGAAAAACTGAGTGATGAAGTAAGAACTGTCAGTTGTCCGTGGTCAGTTGTCCGTTGTCCGTTGCTTGCTGGGAACTCGGTCGGACGCAGACAAACGACGGACAACGGACAACTGACCACGGACAACATTTCATTCCTCATTCCTCACTGCTCTTTCCTCTGCTCTTCCAACTCGCGCTCGCCTTCCTGTTGCAGGCGCTCGCCCTCGCGCTCCAGCTTCTCGTCCTGCAAGCCCTGCGCGACGCCCTCCTTGGCGCGCCCCTCGATGATCTTCATCTCGGCTTCGACGCGCCCCTCCACCTCGTCGATGGCGGCGGGCTCGCCGGTCTCTTCCTGTGTCACGACGTTCTCCGGATCAATCTGCATCGCGTGCCTCCTTGCTGCATCAGTGCGGCCCGAATTTTTTTAACGTGCGGTAATCCTCGCATTGACCGCGCCCGCCGGTCAAACCGCGACTCTGCGACGCCGCCGCGCGCGCCGCGCCGCCGGGCGGGTTGGCGCGCCGCGGATCGCCCGTGTTAAATTCACGTCGTCGAGTCGCCGTCCACTTTTTACCGAAACCGTCCGGGCGCGCCCGTGATAGCTCATTCGTCAAAGTTCTGCGCCGCCGTGCTCGCCGCGCTGCTCGCCGCGTCGGGCGCCGTCGCGTCTTTCGCCGCGTGCCCCCACGCCGCCCGCGAGGGGCGAGGGCGGGCCGCGGCAGCGCACGACTGCTGCCGCGCGCGCCACGCGCGCGCCAACGGCCACGACGCCGGCCCGTCTCAAGCGCACCACGCGGCGGCGGGCGGCGTCATTCGGAGCGAGCCGGAAGACGCCCGACGCTCTCGCGACATAGGCTGCGCGTCGGCGCGTCGCGAAGGCGACTCCGCGCGCGTCGAATTTCAAGACGACTCCGACGCGCCGTGCGCCGAATGCTGCGCGCCGCGGCTCGCCCGAACCAACTCGCCCGCGGTCGCTTCACCACGCGGGGCGAGCCGCGCCGGCGACGCGAACGACGCGACCGCGCCTCGGTCGCCGACTTTCGTGCCGCCACAGCTTTACGAGTTCGCCCCGACGCAGCACCCGCCGCCCGCGCCGCGCGCGCGCCCGCACGCCCTCAACAGCGTCCTTCTCATCTAGCGCCTCCCGCGCCCGCGGTTCGTGCCAGAACCGTCGGGGCGTAGCCGCGTCTTCTGAGACCGCTAATCGAGTAACGCGAACATCGGCGCGCCCGCGCTTCGCGCCGCCGAGCTATTCCGGGAGGGAAGTTGAAACACGCAAAGATCGTCACGGCCGGACTTCGGAGTCTTATCGCCGCCGCCGCGCTCACAACGCTTTTCGCCGCCGCGCCCGCCGCCCGGGCGCAGCACGAAGGGCACGGCCAGCACGGTGGGCAGGCCACTCCCGGCGCGACGCCGCGCCCCACGCCCAGGCCGGGGCCGAAGCCGTCCGCCAGCCCCGCGTCGCCAGACCCGCACGCCGGCCACGACATGAAGTCGGGACACGAGGGCATGACGGCGGCGGGCGACGCGCGCGGCGTCGAGACGGTGTCAGAGGCCGACGTGAAGGAGTTGATGGTCATGTCGGGCGACGGGATGGGCGTCCGCGTCGGGGCGAGCAAGACCAACGTCATGCCGATGGGCCAGATGGGTTCGGGCACTTCCTGGCAACCCGCCGCCTCGCCGATGAACATGATCCACCGGCGCGCGGGCGACTGGCTGCTGATGTTCCACTACAACTTCGTCGCGGGCGTCAACCACCAGGGCGGCGCGCGCGGCACGACCAAGTTCGAGTCGGCGAACTGGTTCATGCCGATGGCGTACCGTAAGCTCGGTCGCGGCACGCTCCAACTGCGCGGCATGATCAGCCTCGAACCGTTCACGTTCCCGCCGGGCGGATCGCCCTTGCTCTTCCAGACGGGCGAGACCTACAAGGGCGAGCCGATCATCGACCGGCAGCACCCGCACGATCTCTTCATGGAGCTTTCGGCGCAGTACACGCACCCGCTCGGCGAGCGCGGGACGTGGTTCACATACTTCGGCTACCCGGGCGAGCCCGCGCTCGGTCCCGTCGCCTTCATGCACCGCTCGTCCGCGTCGGAGAACCCTTCGGCGACGCTCGCGCACCACCTGCAAGACTCGACGCACATCTCCTTCGGCGTCTTGACGACCGGCTTCACCTACCGCTGGTTCAAGCTCGAAGGCTCGCTCTTCAACGGGCGGGAGCCGGACGAGAACCGCTACGACTTCGACGCGCACAAATGGAACTCGCGCTCGGCGCGCCTGAGTTTCGCGCCGAACCGCAACTGGGCGATGCAGGTCTCCTACGGCTTCCTGCGCAGCCCCGAAGGGCAGGAGCCCGACGCCGACGTGCGGCGCGCGACCGCCTCGGTGCAATACAACAGGCCCTTCGACCGGGGCAACTGGGCGTCGGCGTTCGTCTGGGGGCGCAACCACGTGAGCGGGCACGGCGCGGCGCGCAACCTGAACGGCTACACGTTCGAGTCCACGGTCAACTTCCTCGACCGGAACTACCTCTACACGCGGCTGGAGCTGGTGGACAAAGACGAGCTGCTGCGCGACGAAGACCGCGCCCTCCTCGGCATCACGGAGCACCACCCGTCGTTCCGCATCGGCGCGTACACCCTCGGCTACGTCCGCGACGTGTTCGACGATGACGACTGGTCAATCGGTCTCGGCGGCGATGTCACGACCTACTCGAAGCCGGGCGCGCTCGATCAGATTTACGGTCGCCGCCCGACCTCTTTCAAACTCTTCATGCGCGTGCGCCCCGGTCGCATGAGGATGGAGCACGGCGATCACCGGCGGGACGAGGGGCAGGGGACGGCCCCCGCGCACAAACATTGATCGCGCGCGGCTGCAAAAGCCGGGGCGCGGCGGAGGGAAGTAAGATGAGGATGAAGAGAGTGAAGATCAAACTGTTGGGTGTCGCCTTCTTAACCACGGCCGCGCTCTCGTCGGCGTGCGGCGGGGCGGGCGGCGACACCGCGCGCGAAACCTCGCCGCCGCCCACTCCCGCGCAGGCCGCGGCCGACTCACGTGCTGCGCATGGCGCGCCGGCGGCGCACGATCACCGCGGCGCGAAAGTCGCCGCCTCTTCGCCGTCCGTCCCGGCTTTCATGAAGACGGCGGCGGAGCTGAAGGGTCTCGCGCCGACGCTCGCGCCGGAGCAGTTTCCGGGTAAGGCGCGGCTGGCTTACCAGGCGGTGCGCGAGATTCCGCAGACCGTCGCGCAGTTGCCGTGTTACTGCCACTGCGACGTGGGCTTCGGTCACAAGAGCCTGCACACGTGCTTTACGGACGATCACGCGGCGCACTGCGCGGTCTGCGTGGACGAGGCGCTGCTCGCCTACAAGTTGCAGAAGCAGGACGGGCTGAAACCCGATCAAATCCGCGAGCTGATCGTCGATCAATACTCGCGCGCGCAGTAGGGGGGAAGCGAAGTGAGAGGGAAATTTTTTACGCCGCTGCTCGGCTTGATCATCGTCTTCGGCGCGGCCGCCGCGTCGCGCGCGGAGGTGAGGCGCGTCGAGATGCACATCGCGGGCTACCTGTGCGGCAATTGAGTGTACAACATACAGAAGGCCGTGAGCCGTCTGGACTACGCGCCGAAGCTCAAAGAGATTCGGATCACAAACATCAGGAAGGGGCTCGCCGTCTTCGCGCCGCAGCCCGGCAAAATCGTCTCGTTCGCCGCGCTCCGGGAGGCTCTGAAGAAGGCGGGCTACGCGCTCGACTCGGCCGAGATCACGGTCGCGGGCGTCCTCCAACGCGACGGCGAAGGTTGGTCGCTCGCCGCCGAGACGACGGGTCAACGCTTCGCGCTCGCGGGCGCGGGCGTTGAGAAACTTCTCGCGGGCTCGGCGGAAGGGGCGCGCGTCGAAATCACCGGCGACTGGCGGACTGCGGGCGAGGGCGACGCCGCGCGCGAGACGATCACGCCGCGCGCCGTCAAGAACCCGGCAGACGCGGCGAAGGCCGCACGCGCGTCGGGCGTGACGCGCGCCGTTCAAACGACGCCCGCATCATCCGAGGCGGAAGAGTCAACGGCGGGCTTCGAGGCGGCGGCGCAGAAGTGGCTCGCCGTCCCGCTCGCCGATGCGTTACCTGCTGAAACATCGACGCCTGAGACTTCAAAGAGGCTCGTCGCGACGACGAAACTTAGAGCCACCAGCAAACCCGGAATAATTGTCGGGGCAGGGCTTGTCCCCGCCCGTCTTCCCCTGGCGACAAGCGGGCAGGGACGAGCCCTGCCCCTACAAGATGATACCCGCCGCAGAGTTTTGTTAGGCGGTCTTAGGTCAGCACCACGTGCGCCATCATCTTCGTCGTCCGACTCGTCGCGTGAATCGTCAACTACCCTCGCGCCGATCCGCACCACGTCGCCGGGGCTTACGGTCTTCAAGGGCGGCGCGGTGACGCCGCGTCTATTCCTCATCGAGCAGCACCTCGGCGGCTTGAGCGTCAGTCGCCAGATATTCCAGCTCGGCGTTTCCTACACGCCCTCGCCGCGCGTCCAGCTTGAAATCGAAGTGCCCGTCTCGCGCACGTCATTCGACGACGGCGCGGGGGCGGGCGACTCGGCGGGGCTCGGCAACGTGACGCTGTGGGGCAAGTACCGCTTCTACCGGACGCTGAAAACTTACGGCGACAGGCAGGCGGCGGTGCGCGTCGGGCTGGAGCTGCCGACCGGACGGAAGACCGCGCCGACGGCGCGCGAGGTGGACGCGCCCGCGTTCGTCCGGCAGCAGCTCACGCCCATCAGCGGCGGGTTCGCGCCGCACCTCGACCTCGCGTTCTCGCAGGCGGGCGGCAGGTTCATCTTCGGCGGCGACGCCGAGGGGGTGTTGCGCACGGAGCGCGACGGATTCCGCACGGGGCACGAGTTGCGCGTCAACACCGATCTGGAATACGTCCTGCTGCCGTTCAAGTACGAGAGCCCGGGGCACGAGCTGTTCCTCGTCCTCGAATCGAGCTTCGTCCATCGCGGCGCGGGTCGCCTGGGCGGGCTCGCGGTTCCGGGGAGCAAGTCGACCGAGTATTACATCGGGCCGGGCCTGCAATACGCCGCCGACCCGCGCTTCGTCGTCGAGGGCAGCGTGCAGTTCCCGCTCGTGCGTAACACGGGCGCGATGGCGCTTCGCACCGACCGCAACATCCTCGTCGGCGTGAAGTATCTTTTCTGAGGGGGGAGGTTGAAGGCGTTGGCCCTCGCACTCCTGCTCGTCGCGCCGAAGTTTCCCGTGTGGAGGATTCTCTATCGCGCCGCGAGGATGTAAGATGATCGAGTTAAAGTCCCCCGCAGTTAATAATCCGATCTCTCCCTCGTTAGAAGGAGGAGGCATGAATACCACTGTCCGGCGGAGTATGTTTTCGTTTGCGCTCGCGTGCGTGATGCTGCTCGGTCCCGCGGCGGGCGCTTTCGCGCAGAAGAAGGAAGCGAAGGACGAGAAGGAGGCGCGCGAGAAATCGCAGAAAGCCGCGAAGGTCTTCCGCGAGGTGATGTCGACGCCCGACAAGGCGGTTCCGAAAGAGCTGCTCGACGGCGCGGAGGCGGTCGGCGTCTGCCCCGACGTGATCAAGGCGGGCATCCTGCTCGTCGGCGGTCGCGGCGGCGCGTGCGCGATCACGCGGCGCATCCGCGGCGGGTGGAGCGCGCCCGCGTTCTTCAAACTCGGCGGCGGCAGCTTCGGGCCGCAGATCGGCGCGTCCTCGACTGACTTCGTGCTGCTGTTTATGAACGACGGCGCGATGGAGGGCCTGCTCTCGGACAAGTTCGAGATCGGCGGCGAGATCGGGGCCGCCGCAGGCCCCGTCGGGCGCACCGCCTCGGCCTCCACCGACGCGCGCCTCAAGGCGGGCATCCTCTCCTACTCGCGCAGCAAGGGTCTCTTCGCCGGGCTTGAGTTGAAGGGCGTCGTCATCAACCCCGACAACGACTTGAACGAGTCGGTCTACGGTCTCAAGGCGAAAGACCTGCTCGTCGGCGTCGAGATCAAGAAGACGATCCCGCCGAGCGTGCGCGCCCTGCCGTTGCAGATTTCGCGCTACTCAAGGAAGTAGGAACGTCCGTCGTCCGTGGTCAGTAGTCAGTCGTCCGTGGTCAGTCGCCGGCTCTCTTTTCTTGGTGGCCCGGCTGGCAAGCAAAGACAACGAACAACTGACCACGGACGACGGACAGTTTTTATATACCTTGACGCTTTCGGCGGGCGCGGCATAGAATCCGTGCGACTCCGAAGAAAGTCCGCCGCGGATCCCCTCGCAGCGGTTGAGGACTCAAGAGAGATGCAACCCCGCACGCAGCGCCAGAAAGAGATTTTCGACTACATCAGCCGCTTCATCGAGCGGCACGGCTACGAGCCCTCCTACGCGCAGATCGCGCGCCACTTCCAAATCTCCTCGAAGGCGACCATCGCCAAGCACATCGAGGCGCTGGAGAAGCGTGGCCTGCTCGCGCGCGAGCACGCGAACGGCTCCTTCACCCTGCGCGTGCAGTTCGAGGACGTGGCGACCGACGCGACGTGCGACGTGCCGCTGCTCGGTCGCGTCGCCGCGGGCGCGCCGCTCGAAGCCTTCACGGAGGCGGTGCAGACCGTCACCGTCCCGCGCTTCCTCCTGGGGCGCGTCCGCCCCGAACAGGTCTACGCGCTGAAGGTGGCGGGCGACTCGATGATCGACGAGCACATCTGCGACGGCGACATCGCCCTCATCGAGAACCGCGTCGAGGCCAGGGACGGCGAGATCGTCGTCGCCTTGGTCGAAGGGCAGCGCGCCACGCTCAAGCGGCTCTTCCGCTTCGGGCGCGAGGTCGAACTCAGACCCGCCAACTCGCAGCTCGAACCCATCCGCCTGCCCGCCTACCAGGTGCAGGTGCAGGGCATCTTCCGCGGGCTGCTGCGGCCGGTGAGCTGAAGAAGTCGGTAGAGAATTGAACGATGAAAAGGAGCGTCCGACTGTTGAGTCGGACGCTCCTTGTTTCTTGAGCCGCGACAGAAGAGAGACAGTTAAGGATTGAAGCAGAAAGAAGTTTGCCGTATAACTGTGATCCAGCTATACGGCAAATAAAATTCGAGAGCCACCTTGGAGACTCGAACTCCAGACCTGTCGATTACGAATCGACTGCTCTACCAACTGAGCTAAGGTGGCTGGCGCTCGCGGACGCGAGGGCAAGAATAAGGACGCCGCACGCGGACTGTCAAGCGGTCGAAGCGGGCGGCTGAAAGGGGACGACTGAAGAGATGGCGAAAGACGCTTGGAAGAATCAGCCGAACTACAAGATCGGCGGCGGGACGATCAACGAGTACGAGTTCAACCAGAAACACGGCGCGCTCACCGAACAGGAGCACGCGCACCTGCCGGGGCAGGGCGAGGGCGGCGCGGGCGAAGTGCCCTGGGACGACGCAGACCCGACCGCGAGCCCGGAAGCGCAGCGCATCAAGCGGCTGATGGCAGAGGCGCACGAGAAAGTAGAACGCCGCAAACGTAAAGCCGGCGCGGCGCAGCAGGGCACTCGCCCCGCGGGCGCGGCAGGCGGCGCGCGGACTCGCGGCGAAGGTAGGGCGTCCGGCGCGAAGAAGGCGGCGAAGAAGAGTCCGGCGAAGAAAGCGGCGAAGAAGTCTGCCGCGAAGAGATCTTCGGCGAAGGGGGCGGCGAAGAAGTCGGGCGGCGCGAAGAAGACTGCGACGCGCGGCGCGGCCGGCGCAAAGCGCGCGGCTTCCAGGAAAGGCGGCGCGAAGAAGACCGGCGCGAAGGCCGGCGCGAAGGCCGGCGGCGCGCGCAAGTCGGCGAAGCGCGGCTCGGCCGCGAAGAAGTCGCCCGCGAAGAAGGGCGGCGCGCGCCGTCGCTGATCTGCGTGGTCGCGGAGTCGCGCGGTCTGGTGGGCGTCGAAATTAATCAAACGACTCGACGAGGAGGGCAGACGTATGGACGAGCGGCAGGAAGATCGGGCGGCGGCGCGCGCTTCGACGGCGGGCGCGCAGCAGCAGGGGGACGCGGCGCGGGCGAACGAGGAGAACGAGTTGGAGGCGGAGCAGGAGTCGGCCGAGGCGATGGACGCGGAGGTGCCGCAGCCGCCCGGCGCGGCGGGGACGACCGAGGGGCAACCCTCCTGAGCGCCGCGCGCAACCAAAACCTCTGAAGGGCGACCGACGTAACAACCTCGGTCGCCCTTCGAGCCGTCAGGCGACGGCCAGGCGCTCAACTCTAGGCGCACAGAGTCCGACGCGCGCGCCGCTCAACCGCTAACCTCTTGCCCCCATGCGAAAACAGAACCACACCCGCGCCCACGAACTGACATCCACCATCCTTCAATCTTCGCCGGGCGCGCGGCGGGCAAGCGTACCCGACGCGTCGACCGTTAACGCGACGCCCCGCGCGCGCGTCCTAACCGTCATGATCGCCGCCGCGCTCTCATTCGTCTTCGCCCTCGCGCTCGCCGCGCCCGCGCACGCGCAAGCGGGGGGCGCGAAGTCTGTCCCGGCGAAGCTGCCCGCGCCCGACCGCGTAGTCGCCGATTATTTGAAGACGGTCGGCGGCAAGAAGCGCCTCCAGTCGATTCAGGACGCGACCTACGAGTGGAGCGTCAAGGGCCAGGCGGACGCGCGCGCGCGCACCTCCACGAAAGCGCCCGCGTCCTCGCGCACCGATCTCATCCTGTCGAGCGGCGAGACTAACGACGCGGCGAACGCGCGCACCGCCTGGGCGCGCACGCCCGCGGGCGCGCTCAGCACGCTCACCGACCGCGAGGCCCACGCCGCACGCCTGCGCGCCGCGCTCGACGCCTCCCGCCTCGTCGATTACAAGAAACAGGACGTGCTCGCGCGCACCGCCGCCGTGGAGCGGGCGGGGGACGAGCCCGCTTACGTCGTCGAGTTCTCGCGCCGCAACGGCGCGCGGCTGCGCTACTACTTCGGCGCGTCCTCGAAACTCCTGCTCCAAATCTCGGACGACGCGCGCGGGCAGACCACGCGCTTCGCGGACTACCGGCCCGCGCAGAACGGCGCTCTGGAGCCGCACCGCGTCGAGACGACGGCGCGCGACGGCTCGACCGTCAGGCTCGCCTTGCGCGAGGCGCGTTACAACACGGGGCTCACCGATAATCTGTTCGAGCCGCCGAGCGACGCGGCGCTGAACGTCGTCGAGCTGATGCGCGAGGTGGGGCGCAACCAGAAGGACGCCGACGAGCGCGTCAGCCAGTACACCTACACGCGCAAGCAGACCGAGCGCGAGATCAACGACCGAGGCGAGCTGAAGAAAGAGACTGTCAGGGTCTACGAGGTCTACCCGGTGGCGAACGCGGGCGAGGTGGAGAAGCTCGTCAGCGAGAATGGCGTGCCGCTCACGCCGGAGCGCGCGGCCAAGGAGGAGAAGCGCGTCGCCGATGAGATCGAGAAGCTGGAGCGCGAGCGCGAGAAGCGCAAGGAGAAGAAGGAGCGGGAGCGCGCCGAAGGCGCGAAGAAGGGCAAGGCCGAGGGCGAAGACGATCCGGGCTTGAGCACATTCCTGCGCGTCTGCGAGTTCGTCTCGCCGCGCCGCGAGCGCTTCCGCGACCGCGACGCAATCGTCTTCGACTTCCGCGCGCGCCCCGGCTTCAAGCCGCGGGGCCGCGATGAGTCGATCGTCAGCAAGCTCGCGGGCGTCGTCTGGATCGACCCGACGGAAAAACAGATCATGCGGCTCGAAGCGCGGCTCGTCGAGGGCTACAAGGTGGCGGGCGGGTTGGTGGCATCCTTGCGCCCCGGCTCCGCGATGATCTTCGAGCAGACGCGGCTCGCCGACGGCGTCTGGCTCCCCAAGTTCGAGCAGGTCAACTTCGCCGCCAAGCTCTTCCTCTTCGCCGGCTTCCGCCTCGACGCCACGCGCGAGTACAGCAACTACAAACGCTTCTCGACCGCCGGCGACGAAAAACTAGACGCGCCGAAGACCCCGCCGCCCTCCCCGACTCCGACTCCGAGACTGAACTGAAAGGCCCGACCGATGAAACCAACGTCCGCCCTCGCCACGCGCCGCCCCGCGCGAAGCGCGACGCTCCCCAAGTCTCTCGCCTCTGCCCTGCTCGCCGTCTCAGCCTTCATTCAACTCAGCACGTCGCTCAACTTCGCCCGCCACACCCGGCCCGACGACGCGACGCAAGACGCCCACGCGCGGCCGTCCGTCGACGTGGCCTCGCTCGACATCCCCGCGTTCATCCGCGAGGTCGCCGCGAGCGAGCGCGCCAACAACCGCGATTTCGCCGACTACACGCTCACCACGAAGACGACCGACCGCGAATGGAAGGACGGCAAGGTCGCGAAAGAGCACGTGACGGTGGCGGAAGTCTACCCGCAGTACGGTGAGGCCGTGCGCAAGGTCATCAGCCGCGACGGCGTGGCGCTCTCGGCGGAGGAGTCGGAGCGTGAGTTCAAGCGCGCGGTCGAGGGTTTCCAGAAGGCCGAGCAGGAAGCCGCGAAGCGCCGGGCGGAGGCGGCGAAGCAGGCGGACGCGCCGAGGCCAGCGCCCGACCCGAAGGCGATCCCGGCGTTCGGCCCCAACTGGGGCTTCAGCTACCGCAGCGGCTTGAGCTCCGGCTCCTTCTCGCTCTCGCTCTACAACTTTCTGCGCGCGGGCGAGTTCAGCGCGCCGCGCCTCGAACGGTTCCGCGGGCGCGACGCCGTCGTCCTGGACTTCCGCCCGCGCGCCGACTACTCACCCGCCTCGGACGCGCAGAAGCCCTACGCGAAGCTCGCGGGGCGCGTCTGGATCGACGTTGCCGACAGGCAGATCGTGCGCGTCGAGGCGAGCCCCGTCGCCGAGGCGTTGCGGCGCAAAGGGGGCGCGGCGGCGTCGAACTCAGAGCCGTGGGTCGTCATCGAGCAGACGCGCCTGCCCGACGGCCGCTGGAAGGAGAGTTACATCCGCCTCAACACGACCGCCGACAAGTCCGTCTTCAACGGCGTCGAGCGCGATCACACCGAAGAGATGTCGGACTTCCGCAAGTTCAGCGCGGACGCCGACGGGAAAGTCGACGCGACCAGGCCGCCGGATGAGCTGTGAATCGTGACTCGTCAGTCGCGATAGTTCGGACGGCCGTCTTGGACTATTTACGACTCACGATTTACGATTCCCTGGCATGGAAGAGATAGTCATCATCGGCGGGGGCTTCGCGGGAGTCGAGGCGGCGTGGCAGGCGGCCGAGGGCGGCGCGCGCGTCGCGCTCTACGAGATGCGCCCGGTGAAGAACACCCCCGCGCACCGCACCGATAAGCTCGCCGAGATCGTCTGCTCGAACTCGCTCAAGACGGACGAGCCGGGCACGGCCCCCTATCTGCTGAAGGAAGAGTTGCGGCGCGGGCGCTCGCTCGTCCTCGAAGTCGCAGCCCGGACGCGCGTGCCCGCGGGGGCGGCGCTCGCCGTCGACCGGCGCCGCTTCGCCGAGCTGATCACGCAGCGGATCGAGGCGCACCCGCGCATCCGCCTCGTCCGCGAGGAGATGGCGCGCGTGCCCGAAGACGCGATCACCGTCATCTGTGCCGGCCCGCTCTGCTCCGACGCCCTGGCCTCGGAGATCATGCGCCTCACCGGCGACGATCAGCTCTACTTCTACGACGCCATCGCGCCCATCGTCTCGGCCGACTCGGTCGATCAATCAATCGCGTTCCGCGCCGCCCGCTACGGCAAGGGCGGCGACGACTACCTGAACTGCCCGATGGACGAGGGGGAGTACCGCGCGTTTTACGAGGCGCTGACGACGGCGCAGGGCGTCCCCCTCCAGCGTTTCGAGGAGACGCGCTGGTTCGAGTCGTGCCTGCCGATTGAGGAGATGGCGCGCCGCGGCTACGACACGCTGCGCTTCGGCCCCATGAAGCCGGTCGGTCTGCCCGACCCGCGCACCGGGCGCGAGCCGTTCGCGGCGGTGCAGTTGCGCCAGGAAAACTTGATGGCGGACGCCTACAACCTCGTCGGCTTCCAGAATCATCTACGTTACGGCGAACAGGCGCGGGTGCTGAGAATGATCCCCGGACTCGAACGTGCAGAATTCTTGCAGTACGGGCAGATTCATCGTAATACTTATATCCGCGCGCCGCGCGTGCTCGCGCCGACTCTGCGAATGCGCGAGCGACCGCAAATCTTTTTCGCGGGGCAGATCAGCGGGGTCGAGGGCTACGTCGAGTCGGTCGCGACGGGCTGGCTCGCCGGGGTGAACGCGGCGCGGCTCGCCGCGGGTCGTGAGCTCGTCACGGCTCCACCGAAGACCGCGACGGGCGCGCTCGCGCGCTACGTCTCGCAGGCGGAGACGGACAACTACCAGCCCGTCAACATCACCTTCGCCCTGCTCGAACCTCTGCCCGAAGAAGATCGCCGGCGCGTGCGGCGCAAGCGCGACCGGCGCGAGCTGCAAGTCAGACGCGCGCTGGAGGAGTGGGACAACTGGCTACGCGAGCACCACACGAACGACAGGGAAGCGAGCCCGCCGCCGCTCGCCGCCGGGGGCTGACGCGCGCTCTCGTCCCGCACGCGCGCCCCCGCACTCTCCAAATGAACCCTCGCACCCTCCAAATCATCTTCCTCTTCCTGCTGCTCGCCGCGCCCCTGCCGTCGCGCGCGCAGTCCGGGCGGCAGCGACCCGCGCCGCAAGCCTCGCCCTCGCCCGCCGCGCAGCGCCCGCGACGCGCCACGCCCGCGCCCGAGGCGGACGCGCCGCCCGGCCAGCCCGCGACGCCCTCCGCGCCGAGCCGCACCGGCGAAGCCAATCAGAGCAGCCCCGCGCCCGCCTCCGACAAGTCTTCGACGGCGAACGCGCCGGTCGAGGTCGACGACGACGAGGTCTACAAGGTCAACTCGAACCTCGTGCCGGTGTCGGCGAACGCGTCGGACGTGACGGGGCGCGCCATCACAGACCTCAAGCTCGAAGACTTCGAGTTGCGCGTCGACGGGCAGCCCAAGCCCATCAGCGACCTCTCGCACTCCGAGACGCCCGTGCGCATCGCGCTCCTCTTCGACAACAGCTCCAGCATCCGCCCGACGCGCGAGCTGGAGAAGCAGGCCGCCGTGCATTTCTTCCGCAGCGTCCTGCGCCCCGTCGATCAGGCGGCGATCTTCTCCATCGAGACCGTCCCGCAGCTCTCGCAGCCGTTGACGAACGACGCCGCGCGGCTCGCCCGCACCATCGAGCGGTTCGGCGACGTGCAGGAGTCTTCGACGCCGCTCTTCGACACCATCGTGATGGCGGCGGATTACCTCAGACCGCAGCCCGGCCGCAAGGTCCTGATCATCGTCTCGGACGGAGTGGAGACGACGAGCAACTTGCAGGACTACGGCGAGATGGTGCGGCGCGTGCTCGCGAGCGACTGCCAGGTCTTCGTCGTCCAGCCGGGCCTGAGCGAGAACGCCAACCTGCGCGACCTGATCGCCGAGCGCAGGATGCAGGACTTGTCGTCGTATACGGGCGGCTTCGTCTTCGTCCCGAAAGTGCCGTCCGATCTGGAAGTCGCCTTCACGCAGATCGCCGCCGACCTCGCGCAGCAGTACGTTTTGAGCTACTACCCGACCGACGACGGGCGCGACGGGCGCTTCCGCGTCATCACGCTCCGGGTCACGACGCGCCCGAACGTGCGCGTGCGCGCCCGCCGCGGCTACTACCCGCGCAGGCGCGACAACCTCTCGTCGCGCCAGCAGAACTTCGACACCGACGCGGTCTCGCGCCCGCCCGACTCGATCGACGATCCGGCGTTCGCCGCGATCCAACCCGCGGCCGCGCGGCGGGATGTCTCGACGAACGGCGCGGGAGCCATCGTCAACACGAAGCCCGACGCCGCGCCGTCGTCGCGCGCGCCTTCGGTCGCCGTCGCCCCGCCGCGCGCCAGCAAGAACCTCGACCCGGAATCTTCCGGCTCGTCTCAAAGCGACGACGCGGCGACGAACACGCGCCCCGTCGTCAGGCTCGCCGCGCCCGACACGCCGGCGTCCGGCGTCGCGAACAACTCGCCGCCCGCGAAGGACGCGACCGGAGACCGCCCGCCCGACGCGAGAGCACAGCCCGCGACCCAGCCCGATAACGACAAGCCGAACGCCGCGACGGCGACACCCGCACCGAACTCCGCGTCAGCCGCGTCGAGCGTGCCCTCCGATCCCGCCGACGTGAAGGCGAAGGAGTCCCCGTCGAGCCCGGCGCGTCAGTCCGCCGCGCAAAAGTCCGCGCCGCCCGCTTCCCAGGATTCCACGACGCGCGACAGCGCGCCGCGCCAGTCGCCCTCTCCAGCCGCGCAGTCTCAGCCCGCACGAACTTCGCCGCAGCCCGCCGAGCCGCCGCAGAAGTTGACGGTCGCGGGCGGCGTGCTCAACGGCCGCGCGAAGAGTCTGCCCGTGCCGGTCTACCCGGACATGGCGCGGCGGATGCGCGTGGCGGGGACGGTCGTCGTCGAGGTGATGGTTGACGAGAGTGGTAGAGTGTTGGAGACGCGCGCCGCGAGCGGCCCGGCGCTCCTGCGGCAGGCGGCGGTGGACGCCGCGCGGCAGGCGCGATTCCCGCCCACGCTCGTCGGGGGGCAGCCCGCGCGGCTGGCCGGCGTCATCAACTACACGTTCACGTTCTGAGCTGACGGCGGCAGAGAGCGCGGGCTTGAGCCCCGCGGCGGCAGACCCCGGCGGCGGATCGAAGGCGACGATGGAACAGCTACTCGAACAGTTCTTCGAGCACCTGCGCTACGAGCGCAACGCGAGCGAGCACACGCTGCGCAACTACCGGATCGACCTCAGCCAGTTCCACGATCACCTCGCGCCCCCGGACCCCGACACGGGCGCGCGCCGCGAGTTCGACATCAAGCAGATCGATCACATCACGATCCGCGAGTGGATGTCCGCGCTCCACGACGCGAAGAAGAAGAAGACCTCCATCGCGCGCAAGATCGCCAGCCTGCGCACCTTCTTCCAGTTCCTCCTGCGCGAGGGCGTCGTCGAGACCAACCCGGCGAAGATGGTCGCCACGCCGCGCCTCGACAAGAATCTGCCGTCGCACCTCTCGGTCGAAGAGATGGTGCGCTTCATCGAGACGCCGGACGTGACGACCGACCTGGGCAAGCGCGACCGCGCCATCCTCGAAATGCTCTACGGCACGGGGATGCGCGTCTCGGAGCTGACGAAGCTGAACGTGCGCGACGTTGACCTGAGGGAGCGGATGGCGCGCCTGACGGGCAAGCGGCGCAAGCAGCGCATCGTCCCCTTCACGGTTCCCGCGGGCGAGGCGCTCGTGCAGTACCTGCTGGTGCGCGACCAGTTCCTCCACCGCGCCGCCGCCACCGAGCGCGACGACCAGGCCCTGTTCCTCAACTACCAGGGCACGCGCATCACCACGCGCTCGGTCGGCCGCATGGTCGACAAGTACATCTCCGAGTGCGCCGGCATCCACGACATCAGCCCGCACTCCCTGCGCCACTCCTTCGCCACCCACCTGCTCGACAACGGCGCAGACCTCCGGCACATCCAGGAGCTGCTCGGTCACGCGCGCATCTCCACCACACAAATCTACACGCACGTCTCGATGGAAAAACTGATCGAGGTCTACGAGCGCACGCACCCGAAGGCTTAACGATGGCGGAATGCGGATTTCGGATGGCGGATTGAAAAGACACGCCGTCTTCCAACCCGCCATCCGAAATCCGCATTCCGCAATTCTTCAGAGCGTCGGGATGTCTACGTCGAGACCCTGGCGGGATTCCATCTCGGCCTGGCAGGCGGCGTCGAAGCGCGCGGTGGGGAGGGCTTCGAGGCGGCGCTCGTCGATGGGCTTGCCGCAGCGCTCGCAGTCGCCGTAGGTTCCTTCGTCGATGCGGCGCAGCGCCTCGTCGATCTCGGCGACGGTCTGCGACTCGCGCTCGCCGAGGCGGAAGGCGAGCTCCCGGTTCACGTCCTGGAGTGACATGTCGACGCTGTCCTTGACGCCGTCGTCCGCGTTCATCTCCTGCGCCTCCTGCTGCTTGTCACGCACCTGCTCGTCGTGCTGGCGCAACTGCCCTTCGAGCATGGTGCGGAAGTGCTTCAGTCTGTCTTTGTTCATCGCTAGTTCCTGTGGCCCCCTGAAATCCCCGCGCTCGGCGCGGGCGATTCGGCGCGCGCTCCGAGCAGTCGAATTTTTAACTTTCGTGTGCGCGGATTATAACCCGGCGCGGCGCACTTCCGCGACTTCGGGGGAAGCCGCGCGGGCCGGTGCGGCTGCTGAACACGCACCGGCCCGCGCGCCGCGCCCCGCCCTCGCCGATCAGAAGACGAGGCGCGCGCCGAACTGGAACTGCCTGCCGGGATCGACGTTCTGCACGCCCGCGACCGGCGTCAAAAACTTCGCGTCCGCGCCCGCGCGGTTGCCGTAAGTCCCGTTGAGCTTGATGAAATTGGAGCGGTTGAAGAGGTTGAAGACTTCGGCGCGCAGCTCAATCCGCGCCTTCTCGCGGAGGGAAAAACGCTTCGCGAGCGAGGCGTCGAAGCTCGCCTGCGGGGGCGTGCGGAAGGAGTTGCGCGAGAAGCCGACGGGGCGGTCGGCGCGGTAGCCGTCGCCGTCGTCGTCGAGTCCGGTGAGCGGGTTGACGGGCAGGCCGGAGGCGAGCGTGGCGACGAAAGAGAACTGCGTGGCCCACGGCGTCTCGACGAGCCCGTGCGAGACGAAGCGGTGGCGCTGGTGGAAGTCGGACGGCGCGCGTTCGAGGTTCTCGGCGACGCGGAAGAGGTTCGGCACGCCCGTGTCGGGCTCGCCGAAGAACATCGAGGTCGTGAGCGCGGAAGAGTAGACGTAGTGCGACTCGAACTGTAAGCGGCGGCTCATCCGGCGCACGAGCCCGAGGTCGAGCGCGTCGTAGGTGCTCGACGCGGTGTTCTCGACGAAGACGACCTTGTTGACTCTGACGCCGTTGTAGACGGAGGTGCGGAGCACGGGATCGTAGAACGGTCGCGTCGCGTCGGCCGCCGAAGTCGAGCGCGTCTGGCCGGGCGCGGTGCGGAGGAACGGGGCGGGCGCGTTGATGTCGTTGACGCGCGGCTGCTTGAGCGTGCGCGAGTGGATCACGTCGGCCGTGAGCGTCCAGTCTTTGAACAGCTCGCGCTGGACGCCGAGCGAGAACTGGGTGCTGTAGGGGTTCAGGATTTTGTCGGGTCGCAGGTAGACGTAGTCGCGCGTCGCCTCGCTCGCACCCGCGGGGAGGGAGGCGAGAGAATTCGGGAAGACGGGCGCGCCGGGCGTCGTCAGCGTCGGGCCGCCGTCGCGCGCGTAGTCGAAGCGGTAGGTGCGCACGGGCGCGTCGATGCCTTCGAGCAGGAAGCGGCGCGTGATGTAGAGGTAGTACTGGTCGTAGAACAGCCCCGCGCCGCCGCGCACGACGGTTTTACCGTCGCCGCGCGCGTCCCAAGCGAAGCCGAGGCGCGGGGCGAAGTTATTGCGATCATGAGTGACCGACTGGTAGTCGTAGCGCAAGCCCAGGTTGACGGTAAGGTGCGCGCCGGCGCGCCAGTCGTCCTGCGCGAAGGCGGAGGCGAGCGTCTGCCCGTAGCGGACGAACCCCGCGCCGAACTTCTGCGTGTAGTCGCTCAAGACCGTCGGCATGACGACGGGCCGCCCGGCGACCTGCGCGGCGGCGGCGAAGCGGTACTCGCCGAACGGCGCGGAGCTGAAATCGCGCGCCTTCTGCCGGGTGAAGTCGCCGCCGATTCTCAGTTCGTGAGTGCCGTGTTGGAGCGCGAGTTGATCCGCCGCCTGCCACGTCTCGGTGCGCACCCAAGAGTGGGTCGAGCCGCCTTCGGTGCTGTAGTTCGGGCGCACGACTGAGACCCGCGGCTCGCCGAGCGGCGCGCTCGCGGAAGGGATCGAGTTGACGTAGCTCAGACGAAACTCGTTGACGCGCGCCCCCCAGCTCGTTCGATCGGTCAACTGCGCGCCCGCGCTCTGCGTGCGACTGAGCGTCGCCGCGCCAGGCTGCGTGAAGCCGCTGACGCGGTCGTTCGAGTTGTCGTTCGTCGAACGGTGGCCGTTGACGCGGAGGGCGAGCGAATGCCCCCGGCTGAGCTGGTAGTCGAGACGCGCGAGGCCGAGGTGGTCGCGCCCGTGCCCCGCGAAGACGAGCGGGGCGGGCGACTGTACGAACGAGCCGCGATTCTGACGCGAGCGCTCGTAGTTGACGAAGAACGTCGCGCGGCCCGTGAAGAGCGGCCCGCCGAGGGAGCCGCCGAACTGTTCGAGTTCGTTCGGCACGTGGCGGTCGGAGAGGGGAGGGGCGGCTTGCAGACCGCTCGGCCGCGCGAAGAAGAATCCCTCGCCGTGGAACTCTCGCGTGCCCGCGCGCGTCACGGCGGAGACTATCCCGGCGGTCGAGCCGCCGTGCTCCGCCGAGTATTGGTTGGTTAAGACTTTGAACTCCTCGACGGTCGCGGGCGAGACCTGCTGCTGCGGCGCGTTGGCGAAGACGAAGTCGTAGTTGGAATTCCCGTCGAGCGTGAAATAGGTCTGCCGGTAAGAGCTGGCGTTGATCGAGAGCCGCTGCGAGGCGGAGCCGTCCGCGCCCAGGCCCCCCGTGTTGCGCACGTGCGGATCGAGCAGCGCGAAGCGGTTGAGGCTGCGCCCGTTCGACGGCAGCTCCGCGAGCTGTCGCGCGCCCACGAGCTGGCTCACTTCGGGCGCGCCGCTGACGAACGACTCCGGAGCGCCCGCCACCTCGACCGAAGCGGCCACGCCCGCGACCTCCAGCACGAAACTCAGGTCGAGCGATTCGCCCGCCACGAGCTTCAACTCCCCGCGCCCGCCTGCGGTAAAACCTTCGGCGGAGGCCTCGACCGCGTAGCCCTCACCCGGCGGCAGCCCGTTAACCGTGAAGCCGCCCTCGCCGTCCGCGACGGTCGTGCGCTCGACGCCGAGCGCGACGTTGCGCACGACGACGCGCGCGCCCACGACGCGCCCGCCGCCCGCCTGCGCCGAGACCGTTCCGCGCACGCCGCCCGTCAATTCGGTCTGCGCCGAGACCGTGGCGGGGGAAAGTAGGAGGACGAGGAAGAGGACGACGAGAAGCGGCGCGGACGCCCGCGGGCTTTTGACGCGGTGAAGCATGATTACACTCTCTCAGGTTTGAAAGGCGCGGCGGGCGACACTAGAATGCGGCAGTCGCCAGCCCGCAAGGGTTGTCGTGACGGGGGCTCCCGCCGACCTGCTTGGCCGAGTCGGCGGCGGGAGTCCCAACTATCTTTTCCGACATGGAAAACAGACTTCGCTAAAATTGAAATCGGATTTCAATTTCACAAGAACAGTCTAGTTATTTGTGAGGGGGCTGTCAACCGAGTTTTTCTAAGGCGGGAGTCGGGCGAGGATAAGAGGGGTGAACCGGGGGCTCTGCTCACCCGGCGCGGGGCGGGGGATGATGAGTCTCTACTTCGACCCTTCGCCGCAGAGGATGGCGGCGGCGAGCAGGGGGATCATCAGTTCGTGGTGCCCAGTGACGGAGTAGCCGCGGCCCGCGCCGCCGCTCACGGGGCGGCGGACGACGTTCGTAAGCGGCCGGTAGGATTGTATGAAGTCGAAGTTGGCGGTCGTGAAGTCTGCGAGTTGATGACCGAGGTTGCGGACGAGCGTCACGCACTTCAAAAAAACTTCCGGCAGGATGACCGCCGAGCCGACGTTAAGGTAGACGCCGCCGCCGTCCATCCGCCGCACGAGTTCAGACAGTAATCGAAAGTCCGTGTGAGAGGTCTCGCCGAGGCTCGCGCCGTTTGCCGAAGGGTGGAAGTGCGCGATGTCGGTGCCGACGGAGAGGTGCGCGGTGAAGGGGACTCGCGCGTCATAGGCCGCGCAGAGCAGGGAGAGATTTTTGTGCGGCGGATCGAGCCGCGTCAGAGCACGCCCCGCCGCCTCGCCCAGACCGATCCGATCGCGCGCGCCTTCGGTCGCGGCTTCGTTCAGAAGTTTGCCGGTCTCTTCAGCCGCGCCGAACGCGCCCGCGCCCAAGCTGGCGTCCACGTCCTCGGAGGTCGAGCCGACGAGCGCGATTTCGAGATCGTGCACCAGCACCGAGCCGTTCCCGGCGATTGCCGAGACGTAACCGCGCCGCATCAGATCGATGACGACGGGCGCGAGCCCCGTTTTGATGACGTGCCCGCCGACGCCCCAGATGATCGGCTTCCCCAACTCGCGCGCGCGGCGAACCTGCGCGGCGAGTTCGCGCAGGGATTTGACGGCGAGGATGTCCGGGAGCGAGTCGAGGAAATCTTTGAGCGTCGCGCCCGCTTCGACTGGGCGCGCGAAATCTTCCGCCGAGACTTTGCTCCCGCGCGAACGAAGCGGGTAAGTGTTCACGCCTTCGAGCGAGAGCGGGCGCAAGTCCTCGTCGTAGATGGACACCGTTTCAGTCTCTCTCTCCGGGGAAGAGTGTGCGCTCGACGAGTTCGCAGAGGATGTGGCAGACGAGGTTGTGCGTCTCCTGTATGCGCTGCGTGTCGTCCGACGAGACGACGAGCGCGAGGTCGCACAGCGCGAACACTTCGCCGCCGTCGCGCCCCAGAAGCCCGATCACCTTCAACTCGCCACGCCGCGCCGCCTCGCACGCGCGCACTACATTCGGGGACGCGCCCGAAGTCGAGATCGCGATGAGCACGTCGCCGCGCTCGCCGAACGCCTCGACCTGACGGGCGAACACGTTCTCGAATCCCGTGTCGTTGCCGATTGAAGTCAGGACTCCGCCGTCGGTCGAGAGCGCGAGGGCGGGCAGAGCGCGCCGTTTCACCTTGCCGAACTGATTCACGAACTCACCGGCGACGTGCTGCGCGTCGGTCGAGGAGCCGCCGTTGCCGCACAGCAACACGCGCCCGCCCGCCCCGAAGCACGCCGCGATCATGCTCGCCGCGCGCACCACGTCCTCCGCGTGCTCCGCGAAGTAGCGCCGCTTGACCTCAAGGCTTTCGGCGACGATGGATGTGATGCGGTCGTGCATAAGTATGAACTGCGTTACAAGTAAGCCGCGTCTGTTCTATAAAGTAGTAGCTACTCTATGACTCCCATGTCATCGAACAAATCGGGAAATCTATTCTTGATCCGACACTAGCTTACGTTGCTTTTGAGCTTCCACAACGAATATTGAGCGACTTTACTTCAGCCTGAGCAGGCTTTCGACCGAAATATCTTCATCTACAGCCTTCCAGTGAATGCCAACACCCCTGCCGATCAGTCGCCGCTCTTTCCTCTGTTCGGGCGTCGCTTTTTGCAGGCGCGGCGACCAAACGAGCGGAGCGGAAATCTCGCGACCGTCGGCGAGCACGACGCGGAGCGCGTCGTCCGTGCAGGTCACGTCAACCGCAAGGGGCTCAACGTCAATGATCATACCTTTCAATCTTGCGGCAGACCTTTGCGTGTCGTGTGAATGATAGCAAGTATCTCGACTTGATTCTCTTTGATGAGGTAGATGATTCGGTGCGATCCTTCGACAACTTGCCGCACTTCGTCTATCTCATACTCAGGCACCATGCGTCCTGAGCGCGGAAAGGCTGCAATCTGCTCGGAGCGGTTGATGAGGCGTTCGACGAGACGTTGCGCGTACTCCGGCGAGGTTTGGGCGAAGTAGTCGCGGATTGCCTCAAGCTGGCTGAGCGCAGCGTCTGTCCAGAAGACTCTCACTGTTGGGAAAATCCGAACTTGGAGCGAACGTCCTCGACGCTCGTCAGTCTTCCCGCCTCGCTGTCGGCGAGACCAGCTTCGACGGCTTGACGGACGTAAATTTCGTGCATCACGTCGTCCCAAGTGGCGTTATCGGGTAGCTTCTCGATTAAGCGACGCGCTTCTTCTTTGATGTTCACTGATTCCATGCAAAGTCTCTCCATTGCCTGAGATTCATAGGCAGTATAGCCGCTGAAAAGTTTGGCGGGCAATCTATTTGAGGTTATCGCGAGCGGGCGTTATTCAGCCTGTTTGCGCTTGCGACGCCCGTTACCGTTGGCGGAGTTGCCGTTCCGGGTGTGACCGTTGCCGTTGCCGTTGAGGAGGGGCTTGAGGGCTTGGCCGGTGTGGGACTTCTTGACGCGGGCGACTTCTTCGGGCGTCCCCGACGCGACGACGCGGCCGCCGCCTTCGCCGCCTTCGGGGCCGAGGTCGATGAGGTGGTCGGCGGATTTGATCACGTCGAGGTTGTGCTCGATGACGATGACGGTGTTGCCGAGGGAGACGAGGCGCTGGAGCACGTCGAGGAGTTTGTGAACGTCCGCGAAGTGGAGGCCGGTGGTCGGCTCGTCGAGGATGTAGATGGTGCGGCCCGTCGCGCGCTTGGAGAGTTCGCGCGCGAGCTTGATGCGCTGCGCCTCGCCGCCGGAGAGGGTGGTGGCGGACTGGCCGAGCTTGATGTAGCCGAGACCCACGTCGAGGAGCGTCTGGAGCTTCTGTTTGATCTGCGGGATGTTTTCGAGAATCGGCATCGCCTCTTCGATGGTCGTGTCGAGCAGCGCGGCGATTGATTTGCCCTTGTACTTGACCGAGAGCGTCTCGCGGTTGTAGCGCGCGCCGCGACAGACATCACACAGCACGTACACGTCGGGCAGGAAGTTCATCTCGATGCGCTTGAGCCCGTCGCCCTCGCACGCCTCGCAGCGACCGCCCTTGACGTTGAAGGAGAAGCGGCCGGGCTTGTAGCCGCGCTCGCGCGATTCGGGGAGCATGGCGTAGAGCTCGCGGATGGGTGTGAAGAGGCCCGTGTAGGTCGCCGGGTTCGAGCGCGGCGTGCGGCCGATGGGCGACTGGTCGATCTCGATGATCTTGTCGATCTGATCCATGCCCTCGATGGAGTCGTAGTCGCCCGGCTCGGTGAGCGAGCCGTAGACGTGCTGCGCGAGCGCGCGGTAGAGGATGTCGTCGACGAGCGTCGACTTGCCGGAGCCGGAGACGCCGGTGACGACCGTGAGCGTGGCGAGCGGGAACGTCACGTCGATGTTCTTGAGGTTGTGCTCGCGCGCGCCGCGCACGGTGACGTTGTGGCCGTTGGGCGCGCGACGCTCCGCGGGGAGCGCGATGGCGCGTCGGCCGCAGATGTAGAGGCCCGTGACGGAGTCCGGGTTGCAGGCGATCTCTTCGGGCGTCCCCGACGCGACGAGTTCGCCGCCGTGCGCCCCGGCGGCGGGGCCGAGATCGACGACGTAATCGGCGCGCCGGATCGTCTCCTCGTCGTGCTCGACGACGAGGACGGTGTTGCCGAGGTCGCGCAGCGCCGTCAGAGTCTCCAGGAGCTTCTGGTTGTCGCGCGGGTGCAGGCCGATGGAAGGCTCGTCCAGAACGTAGAGCACGCCGCGCAACTGCGAGCCGATCTGCGTGGCGAGGCGTATGCGCTGCCCCTCGCCGCCGGAGAGCGTCGCCGACGGGCGGTCGAGCGTGATGTAGCCGAGCCCGACCTGCGCGAGGAAGCGCACGCGGTTGCGTATCTCGCGCAGGACGAGGCCGGCGATCTGTTGCTCGCGGTCGTTGAGCTTGAGGTCGTCGAAGACGGCGACGGCTTCGTCGATGGGGAGCGCGGTGTAGTCTGCGATGCCGAGCTTGCCGATCTTGACCGAGAGCGATTCGGGTTGCAGACGCGTGCCGTGGCAGTCGGGGCACTCGACGGGCGAGACCAGCTCTTCGAGCGCGAGCCGAACTTTTTCGGACGGCGCGTTGTTCATGCGCTCGCGCAGGTGGCGGATCGCGCCCTTCCAGTCGCCCTGGTAACTGTAGAGACCCTGGCGGAAAGTGATCTGGCCTTCGAGCCCGTAGAAGAATGCGTCGCGGGCGGGCCTGGGTAACTCGGCGAACGGCGCGTCGAGCTTCGCGCCGAAGTGTTCGGCGACAGCTTGGAGCGCGCTCTTCAAATACGCCGCGCCCTGCTTGTCGGCCGCGCCCATGAAGAGGAGTTTGTCCGCGCGCTCGTTGGCGTCGGGGATTAAGAGCGCCGGGTCGATCTCCAGGACGGTGCCGAGACCGTGGCAGCGTTTACACGCGCCGTAAGCCGAGTTGAAGGAGAAGGAGCGCGGTTCGAGCGGCGGGATGTTAATGCCGCAGTTCACGCACGCCATGCGCTCCGAGTAAAGTTTCTCCTCGCCGTCGACGACCGAAATGAGAACCGCGCCGCCCGTGAGCTTGAGGGCCGTGCGGACTGACTCGGTCAGGCGGTCGTTGACGCCGGGCTTGATGAGCAGGCGGTCGACGACGGCCTCGATGGTGTGGTTGCGCCGCTTGTCGAGCTTGATGTCTTCATCGAGCGAGACGAGCTCGCCGTCGACGCGGGCGCGCAGGAAGCCGTCCTTCGCGAGCTTCTCAAGCTCCTTCCTGAACTCGCCCTTGCGCCCGCGCACCACGGGCGCGAGCACCATCACGCGCTCGCCTTCGGGGAGCGCGAGCACGCTCAGGGTGATCTGCTCGACCGACTGCCGCGTGATCGGCGCGCCGCAGAGATGACAGTGCGGCTGGCCGATGGAGGAGAAGAGGAGCCGCAGGTAGTCGTAGACCTCCGTCACCGTGCCGACGGTCGAGCGCGGGCTGCGCGAGACGGTCTTCTGCTCGATGGAGATGGCGGGCGAGAGCCCGTCCACCGAGTCGACGTCGGGTCGTTCGAGTTGGTCTAAAAATTGACGCGCGTAGGCCGAGAGCGATTCGACGTAGCGGCGCTGCCCCTCGGCGTAGATCGTGTCGAAGGCGAGCGACGACTTGCCGGAGCCGGAGAGACCCGTGACCACGGTGAGGCGGTCGCGGGGGATTTCGACGCTGATATTCTTCAGGTTGTGCGTGCGCGCGCCGCGCACGGTGATCCGGTCAATTGCCATTGCCTAAAACTTCGTCAGCCGCTACAGTTGCGAATCTTCGGGAGTAGCGAAACGAGTATTTTACGCGACCCGAAAGCCGATCACAAGCGACCCACTTGCGCCCGCGACAGAAGGGAACTTTCTGCGCCGCCGGCGATAAAAGTTAAAGACCCTCCTCAAACTCTCGATCAGGAGTTATTGCGATGCGCCTGCCCCGCGTCCCAACAACGTTATTCTGCTCCCTCGCGCTCGCCGCGGGCGTCTGCGCGCAGACGCCCGCGGCGGCCCAGCGCAAGCCGAAGAGCGCGACGACACCGCCGCCGACCGTCTGCGACGCCGAGCGCGCCGTCGCGCTCGTCCAGCAGCAGGTCGCGGAGGCGCGCTCGTTCGAGAAGCCCGTCGCGCAGATCAGCGTCATGACGCGCGCCGCCGATCTCCTCTGGGCTTACCAGGAGGACTCGGCGCGCGCGATCTTCACCGAAGCGTTCGATCTCGCGTCGAAGTATTTCGCGCAGAAGGGCGACGAGTCGCGCACGGAAGGGCGGGGGCTCGTGACGACAGCGCCCGATCAGCGTTTCGTCGTGCTGCGCGCCATCGCGAAGCGCGACGCTGAATGGTCGCGCCGCCTCGCCGTGCAGGTGGCGGAAGACTCCGGGCGCGAGTCGCAGAAGGCGACGACCGGCGCGGGCAGCTTTCAGGAGACCGGGATGAAGCTGATCGATCTCGCCGGCTCGCTCCTGCCGGTCGATCAGTCGGTCGCGACGACCCTGTTCCGCAACAGCTTCAACTACCCGCTGACGCTCTTGCACGCGCGGTTCCTCTACGATCTGGCGAAGCAGGATCAGCGGGCGGCGGACGCGCTCGCCCTCGAAGCGGTCAGCGCCTACGCCGCGCGCGGCACGACCGAAGACCTCTCCTACCTGTCTGTCTACGTCTTCGCCGTCCCGCGCAACATCTCCGCCGTGCGCTCCTACACCGTGTACCAGCCGCCCGCCGACTTCCCCCTGAACGCGGCGCTACAGGAGGCGTTCGTCAAAGCGTTGTTCGCGCGCGCCGAGACGATCATCAAGACGCCGGATCAGTTCAGCACGGGCAAGAATCCCATCTACTGGGAGACCGCGGAAATCTACTCGGCGCTCGTCGCCCTCGAACCGCTCGTCGCGCAGCGCCTCCCCGCGTACTCGGAGCGCCTGAACGATCTGAGGGCCTCCGTGCAGGCCGCAATCGGCGAGCGAGCGCGCGAGGGCTCGGAGAGTTACCAGCAGTCGCTGAAGGATTGGCAGACGTACGGCAACTTCGACGCGCAGCTCGAGAGGGCCGAGCGCGAGACGAACCCCGACAGGAAGGAGTACGCCTACGCGACGGCGGCCTCGTCGGCGAAGACTTTGGAGCAGTTGGAGCGCGCCGAGTCGCTCGTCGAGAAGATCAATGATGCGAACGCGCGCCGACAGCTCCTCAACTGGCTCAACTTCAAGCGCGCGCAACTGCTCGCCGCCGAAGGGCAGTTCGACGAGGCGAAGCGCGCCGCCGAGCGAGTCGACGAGCTAGATCAGCGCGCCATCCTCCACTTCGAGATCGCGCGCGCGAGCGTCAAGAAGATGAGCGACAAGGCGCGCGCCGCCGAACTCCTCGACGGGGTGCTGGCGGCGGCGGCGAAAGCGCCGCTGACGGACGTGCGCGCCCGCGCGCAGTTGGGCGTCGCACACCTCTACGCGGAGTTCGACGGCCTGCGCGCGCTCGAAGTCCTGGGCGCCGGGGTCAAGACGATCAACCAGCTCAAAGACCCGGACCTCGCGGGCACGTTCCTCACGCGGCGCATCGAGGGCAAGACCTTCGGCATTTACACGGGCAACGCCGTGCCCGGATTCAGTCTGGAGAACGCCTTCCGCGAGGCCGGCCCGCACGACTTCGAGGGCGCGCTCCTCGCCGCGCGCGACCTGGCCGACCCCGCGCTTCGCGCGACCGCCGTCATCGGCCTCGCCGCGCACTGCCTGGAAGAGTCCGCGAAGCGCGCGCAGCCGAAGAAGGCGGCGGGCAAGCTCCCGCCGACAGTTAAGAAGGCTCAGCCGTGAGCCGGCCCGTGAGCTGCGGAGAAAGTTGAGGGCGGAGCTGTGGAAGCGTCAGTCGAAATGCTCGCCGCCGTGTGCTTCTTCGTCACGGGCGTCTCGCACGTCGCGCAGCCGCGCGCGTGGGCGGAGTTCTTCATCGAGATGCGCGGGCGGGGCGAGGTCGGGAGTTTTCAGAACGCGCTGCTCCACTTCCCGCTCGGCGCGATCATCGTCTCGTTCCACAACGTGTGGGCGGGCCTGCCGATGATCTTGACCCTGGTCGGCTGGGGGCTCGTCTTCAAGAGCCTGCTCTACCTGACGCTGCCGAAGTACGGACTGAAGAGGGGGCTCGCGATGGTGTCGGTCGAGAAGGCGAGCGGCTTCGTCGTGGTGGGAGTCTTCGCCCTCGCGCTGAGCTTGCTGTTCGCATACCTCGCGCTGCGACGCTGAGCGCGGCGGCGGAGATTCTTGACACCCTTCGCGGGCGACTCATACACTCGCGCGCGTGACGGAAGGGAAGAGAGCGAAGATCTGGAATCTGCCGAACGCGCTGACGGTGTCGCGCATCTTCGTCGTGCCGCTGCTCGTCGTCGTACTGCTGACGCCGTTCTCCGAAGACTGGTTCGGGCTGCCGCGCCACCTGCTCGGCGTCACGCTCTTCCTCGGGGCGGCCTTCACGGACTACCTCGACGGCAAGATCGCGCGCAGCCGCCAGCAGGTCTCGCGCCTCGGCCAACTCCTCGACCCCATCGCCGACAAGCTGCTCATCTCGGCCGCGCTCATCTCGCTCGTCGAGAATCAACTCGCGCCCGCGTGGGCGGTCGTCGTCATCGTCGGCAGGGAGTTCGCCGTGACGGGCCTGCGCTCCATCGCCGCGACCGAAGGGATCATCATCCCCGCGTCGCGGATGGGGAAGGTGAAGATGCTCGCGCAGGTGGTGACGGTCGCGCTCCTGATCGTGGCGGGCGCGGCGGGCAAACCCCCCGTGTCGAACTTCGGCCGCCCGTTCCCCGCAATAGAGTTTTGGACTGTGCCGGAGTTGCGCGCGGCGTTCAGTCACCTCCTCGGGGCGGGCGCGACCGCGACGAACGACTGGCAGGTGCTGCTCTACACGGCGGGCCGCGCGATGCTCTGGGTCGTCGTGCTCTCGGCGTGCGTCTCGATGTACGGCTACTTCCGCGCCTTCTACCTCTCCGCTATCGAGCGCGCCGCGAGCCGTGAGAGGGAAGGGCGCGGCGGGCGGGCGGAGACTTCTCGCGCCGCCGCGACGACCGCCGAATGACATAAAGACCGGGGCGCGCTTTTTTGCCGACGAGCCTTCCGGATAATATGAAGAGGCGCGACCGTGGGTGATGACGGTCGCGCCTCTTCAGCTTTAGATACCTCTGGTGCTGCCCTTAGCCCGCGTTACGGGTCGAGGCCGGAGCCTCCGCGATCGTCGCCCGCGCCCGGCGCGTAAGCCCCGGTCGTCCTGCCCGCCGGGGCTGAGTATTCTGCGAGCGGGGCGGTCTCGCCACTCGCCCGCGCGCCTCGCTCGTTGCCCGCGCGAATCAGTCGGTCGTCGGACGAGTAGTAGAAGGAGCGGACGCCGGAGGTGGGGTATTTGACGGGCGTCGCCAGCACGACGAAGTTATTGCCCTCGACGCTCACTTCGAAGCGGTAGCCGTGCGACTCTCCGCGTCGCAACTCTTCGGTGAGCAAGCCAGCGTCCTCCAAGTCGTCGAAGGTGGCGGGCGTCCCGCCGTGTCCCCTCGCGAAAACGTCTTCGGCCTGCGCCAGCGCGCGCACGTTGCGGATCGCCGACCCCTCGTTCGCCGCGCGGGCCGAGGCGAGCAGGTTCGGGATCGCGATGGCGGCGATGATGCCGATGACCGGCGCCATCAGGAGCGACATGCCGTTCAGCACCAGGCCGCCAATCGCCAGGCCGCGCCCGCCCGACTGCTGCGGGCGTTTGTTGGCGCGCGCGAGCGCCACCGCCCCGAGCACGATTCCCGCGATTGCTCCGACGCCGAGTAGCCCCAGCGTGGGCAAGCCGACGACGCCGAGCACGAGCGACGCGACGGCGAGCCCCGAGCGCTTCTTCGTCCCGTCCTCGAACGCCTGGAACGGCACGGGGTAATGCTGGGCGTCCGCACCCGACTGCGCCACCGGTAGCGGGTTGCCGCACTGTTTGCAATGCTCCGCGTTGGCGAAGCCGATGAACCCGCAACGACCGCACCTGACGCTGCCCATCTTCGAAAACCCTCCGTCCCCGGCCTACGTGGAAAATCTTTCACCGGTCGCGCCGGAACTATTTTTCAGGGCGCGCGCCCGCCGGCGTGTGACCCGTTACTGGATTTCGACTTCGTCGCCCGTGTGAATCTCCTGCCCGGCGCGCGTGATGATCGCGGTCGCGGCGCGGCCCTGCGCGTTGATGATGACCAACTCGCCGACGATCTTGCGCGGCATCTCCGGCCGCTTGCGCTTGATCTCAGGCGTCTCGATGGGCGGCCCGAAGGGATCGCTCTTCGAGTCCTTCACGCGCTGCGACTTGTTCGAGAACTTCCCGCCCTTGAAGACCTTGCTCTGGAAGCCGCCGCTCGCCGACGGAGTGATCTCCTCGGGGAAGTCGACGACCCGGCCCTTGCCGGCCTGGCGGTAGATCGTCAGACGGTCGCCCGCGCGGACGTTGTCCTCCGAGCCGAGGTCGACGTAGACGATCTGTTCGAGAGAGACCATCTCGCGCGCGTCGCGCGCCAACACGATGTGACCGCGCTGCTTGCCCGACGGATCGGCGAATTGATCGAACCTGCCGCTCTCGACCCTCGCCGGCGCGGTCGGGCGAACCTCCGCGGGCTTGAGCAGATCGCCCAGGAGCATCTGATCGCACGAGTGTACGACCTGCGCCACGGAGGCGCTGGCCTTCACGTCGACGACGCGCAGTCGCCCCAACTCCTCCGTGAAGACGCCGAGGCTCCCCTTCTTCGAGGAGAGATCAGACTGGAACTGCCCGCGCGGGCGCACGACCGTGAACTCCTGTCCGACCTTCACGCCCGCCTGCGCGCCGCCGTTGATGTAGACGAAGTCGCCGAAGGCGTAGGTGTTCTGCTCCTGCTCCTGCGCGCCGCCGACGAGCGAGAGCCCGCCGTAGGCCGGGTCCTGCTCGATGTAGCCGGCGCAGTAAAACTCCGAGTCGCGCGCGACGGGCCTGAGCGCGCTCGTCAAGGGCTTCTCGGCGGGCGTCTGCGCGCGGGGCGGCTGCGCGGGCGCGGTCTGCGCCTGCGCCGCGGCGTTCAGGAATGCGATGAGCGTGAGCAGGGCGAGCAGGATGGTCAGGTCTCGCAGTTGGCGAAGGGGCAGTTGACGAAGGGGCAGTTGGCGAAGGGAGTTTAGAGTCCGCACGGAATTTCTCCTTGAAACTTTGGGCGGAAGCAACAGAAAGCCTCCGGGAATCTTCAAAGGTTGGTCTGCATCAGGGGCGAAGAGTGAGGCCGGGCTAGAGCGGGCTCGCGCGTCGCGCCCCGGTTGGGGCGGACGCCTCGCGAGGCACTTTCAATCCTACCGGCTGGCTGCGCAGAGCGTCAACAGATTTCTTTTCGCCCGTAAGGCGGCTAAACCCTTTCGGCGGCTTGCGTTTTAGAGACTCGATTGCTAGTATTTGCGTTTTGTCGGATAACGTTTCACGGCGTCTGTGTGAGCGTTAGCCGGTGTAGCTCAGGGGTAGAGCGGCAGTTTTGTAAACTGCGGGTCGGGGGTTCAAATCCCTCCACCGGCTCTTGCCGTTTGACAAGTTAAGCGCGCAGGGGTGGTCGAGTGGTTAATGGCACCGGGCTGTAAACCCGGCGGGCTCACGCCCTACGTAGGTTCGAATCCTACCCCCTGCACCATGCTCGATTGCGGATTGTCGGATTGCGGAATGCGGATGGGAAAGCGATGGAGTGCTCTCCATTAAATCCGCAATCCGAAATCCGCATTCCGCGATGGGCAGGCGGGAGTAGCTCAGTTGGTAGAGCATCAGCCTTCCAAGCTGAGGGTCGCGAGTTCGAGCCTCGTCTCCCGCTCCAAACTTCGGTCCCGCGGCGGGGCAGGTTTTCGTCGGCTGTAGCAGTGCCCGCGTAGCTCAGGGGTAGAGCGCCTCCTTGGTAAGGAGGAGGTCATGAGTTCAAATCTCATCGCGGGCTCCACCAAAATGGTTTTCATCCCAACTTTCTGAAGAGGCGATTCGAGACATGGCGAAAGAGAAATTTGACCGGTCGAAGCCGCACGTCAACATCGGGACCATCGGGCACGTCGATCACGGGAAGACGACCTTGACGGCCGCGATCACGAAGGTGCTGGCGAAGCACAACCCGAAGATCGCGGTCAGGGCC
>DATLMC010000020.1:0-30244 GCA_035537435.1 Pyrinomonadaceae bacterium
TCGCCGTGCGCGAGCCGCGTCTGCAAGCCCTCCCACTCGTGATCGCCCCTTTTCTCGTCGCTCATCTTCTCTTTTCCTTTCGAGCCGCGCCCCGCGCGCCGTCAACAACGCGCCGCAGCGAATGTTATACTTGCCGCGCCCTCGTTTCGGAAAGAGCCAATTTCGCGGTGGCACATTGTCCGCGACCTGCGGCGCGGCGGCGGAAGATGGACTTCACGAAACTCAGTCTGAAGCGCGACGGCTCGGAGCCGCTCTACCTGCAACTGCTCGCCGCGCTCGAAGAGGCGGTGCGCGCGGGCGCGCTCGAAGCGGGCGAGCGCCTGCCCTCGGAGCGCGAGCTGGCGGCGCGGCTCGGCTTGAGCCGCACGACCGTGGCGGGCGCGTACAGAGAACTCGAAGCGCGCGGGCTCGTGCGCAGCCACGTCGGGCGCGGCACGTTCGTCTGCGCCACGCCCGAGGCGGCGGACGCGCCCTTCGCGTGGCGCGGCAAGGTCTCGGCGTCGGTCGCCTACTTCGGCTACAGCCACTCGTTGCGCCACCTCATGCTCAGCGGCTTGAGCCCCGGCGTCATCTCCTTCGCCGCGGGCGCGCCCGCCTTCGAGTGCTTCCCCATCGAAGACTACCTGCGCTTCACGGAGCACGCGCTGCGCCGCCACGCCTCCGTCGCGCTCGGCATCGCGCCGACCGAGGGGCAGCCGCGCCTGCGCCGCGCCGTCGGCGAGCGCTTCAACACGAAGGCGGAGCGCGTCCTCATCCTCTCGGGATCGCAGCAGGGGATCGATCTGATCGCGCGCTGTTTGATCGACGCGGGCGACTACGTCGTCGTCGACCGCCCCGGCTACGTCGGCGCGATCCAGACCTTCCGCGCGGCGGGCGCGAACCTCGTCGGCTGGGACACGGCGCGCGCGAGCTTGGACGAGCTGGAAGACCTGCTCGTGCGCTACCGCCCGAAACTGATCTACACCGACCCGACCTTCCAGAACCCGACGGGGCGCGTGATGAGTCTGCGGGAGCGGCAGGACTTATTGAAGCTCGCCGCGCGCTACCACACGCCCGTCGTCGAAGACGATCCGTGGAGCGAGACCTACCTCGACGCGACGCCCCCGCCGCCGCCCCTGTATCACCTGGACGCGCACAACATCGTGATCCACCTCGGCACGTTCTCGAAGACGCTCGCGCCGGGCTTGCGGCTCGGCTGGCTCGCCGCCTCCGAGTACATCGTCGATCAGCTCACGCTCATCAAGCAGCACGAGAACCTGTTCACCGAAGGGCTCGGGCAATTCGTCATCGCGGATTTTTTAACGAGCGGTCGCTACGACGCGCACATGGACGCGCTGCGCCGCGAGCACGCACGCAAGCGCGACCTGATGCGCCGCGCCCTGGAGAGGCACGCGCGGCCGCGCGGGCTCACCTTTAACCAGCCGCGCGGCGGACTCCACTTCTGGTGCCGGCTGCCGCGCGGGCTCGAAGCGCGCGCCGTGCTGGAAGCCGCCGTGGCGGAGGGCGTCGCGTTCGCGCCCGGCGAGATGTTCTACCCGGACGCGGCGGGCAGGGACGAGATACGCCTGTGCTTCTCGTCCGCGCCGGCCGAGCGGATCGAGGAGGGCGTCGCGCGCCTGGAGCGGGCGCTCGCGGCGGTGGCGTCGAAAACGTCGGGGCGCGGGCAGTTGAACATGCCGGTCGTGTGAGCTCGCTTGCGGGGAGTCGCGTGGAAAGCATCGTCGAGTGCGTGCCGAACTTCAGCGAGGGCCGCCGCCCCGACGTGGTGGCGCGCCTCGTCGCGGCGGTCGAGTCCGTCGAGGGCGTCGCCGTGCTCGGCACGCACGTGGACGCCGATCACAACCGCTCCGTCATCACCTTCGTCGGCGGGCCGGGCGCGGTCGTCGAAGCCGCACTGCGCGCCGCGCGCGTGGCCGTGGCGCTGATCGATCTGCGCGCGCACGAGGGGCAGCACCCCAGGGTCGGCGCGCTCGACGTGCTGCCGTTCGTGCCCGTGCGCGGCGTAACGCTGGAAGACTGCATCGGGCTCGCGCACGAGGCGGGCGAGCGTTTGTGGGACGAGCTGAAAGTTCCCGTCTACTTCTACGAGAGCGCGGCGCGCAAGCCCGACCGCGTGAACCTTGAGAACGTGCGTCGCAAGGGCTTCGAGCAGTTGCGCGAAGAGATCGGCAAACTCGCCGAGCGCGAGCCGGACGTGGGCGAGGCGCGCGTGCACGAGTCTGCCGGCGCGACCGTCGTCGGCGCGCGCTCGTTCCTCATCGCGTACAACGTGAACCTGAACACGAGCGATCAGCGGATCGCCCGGCGCGTCGCACAGGCCGTGCGGGGGCGCGACGGCGGACTCCGTTACCTGAAGGCGCTCGGCTTCGCGCTGCCCGAACGGGGCTTGACGCAGGTCTCGATGAACCTCGTGCGCTTCGAGCGCACGACGCTGCATCACGCGTTCGAGGCGGTGAAGAGGGAGGCGGCGCGCTGGGGCGTCTCGGTCGCGGGCAGCGAGATCGTCGGGCTCGTGCCGCAAGCCGCGCTCGACCGCGCCGCCGACTATTTCCTGCGCGTCGAAAACTTCTCGCCCGAAGTCGTCCTCGAAAACCGCATCGCCGCCGCGCTCGCGCGGAAGGGGGAGGCGCGGACGCGCGGACGAGCGGGCGCGGCGAGTGAGGAGGACGCGGGGACGCGGCGGCGCGGGGACGCGGGGACAGAAGACGCGCTCGCAGGGGGCGCGGGCTTCGCGTCGGCGTTATCGAATGATGCGGTACAGGCTTCTTCAGTCGCCGCGTCCGCGCGCCCGCGCGTCCCCGCGTCGTCTTCGTCAGGCGAACTCGTCGGCGACGTGGCGGGGGGCGGCGCGGCGGCGGCGCGGGCGGCGGCGCTCGGCGCGGCGCTCGGGGAGATGGTGGCGCGCCTCGTCGAGCGCAAGGCGGGGCAGGAGGACGCGAGCCGCGAGGCGCGCGAGGCGTTGCAGGAGTTGGCGGAGCTGCGCGCGCGGCTGGCGGACGCGTCGGACGAGGACGAGGCCGCGTTCGCCGAAGTCATCGCGGCGCGCAGGATGCCGCGCGCGGGCGACGAGGAGAGGCGGGCGCGCGAGGTCGCGGTCGAGTCGGCGCTTAAGGGCGCGGCGAACGTGCCGCTCGAAGTGGCGCGCGACGCCGTGCGCGTGGCGGAGATTCTTGAGACGCTCGCCGAGCTCGGCGATCCGGCGTGGCTCTCGGACGCGGGCGTCGGCGCGCAGCTCGCGCTCGCGTCCGTGGTCGGCGCGCGCTACAACGTGCTGGTGAACGTCGCGGAGGTGGGGGACGAAGAGTTCGCCGCCGAGCACCGCGCGCGGGCTGACGATCTGCTGGAGCGCGCGCGAGAGATCGCCGCGCGCGTCGAGGAGATGTTGACTGACTCGTTGGGTTGAAAATCATGGGCATCATAACAACAGGAAGTGACGGTAACGGACGGGAGCGCAGGGAGGACGAGCGGGCGCGCGTCTCGCTCGAAGCGCGTTGGGAGGGGATGACGGGCAGGCACGAGGCGCGCGTCTCCGACATCTCGATGGGCGGCTGCTTCATCGACACGCAGGGCGCGGCCGAGCCGGGCGAGCTGATCGTCTTCTCGATCAAGAAGCCGGACGGCGGTTGGCTCACGCTGCGCGGCGAGGTCGTCTCCGTCGATCCGCAGACCGGCTTCAGCGTGAGCTACACATTTTTGACCGACGAAGAGCAGCAGGAGTTGAAACGTCTCGGCACGATCTGACGCTTCGCGCGTCAAACGGCTACCGCTCACGCCCGCCGAATTCGAGCCAGAGCAGCGCCGCGCCGAAGAAGCCGCAGCCCAGAGAGTCGAACAAGGTCCAGTAGAGCGGCATCCCCTCCGTGTGGTCGATGAGGAAGAAAACGGGCGCGGCGAGCAGGAACGAGACGCCGTTGAGGACGACGAGCTTGCGGTAACGCCCCACGTCCGACGCCAGCACCCACAGGGAGACGCCGTGCATCCCGTAGGCGTAAGACGCCTGCCGGATCATGAACATGAGCACGGCGCCGCGCGGCATCTCGCCCAGGCCCAGCCACGCGTGCGACGCCTCCATCCACGAGCGCGGCATCACGACCGCCGCGAACGCGAGCAGCTCGGTCGCGCCCGCGACCCTCAGCAGCCACGCCTGTAGTCGCCTGCGATCCACACTCATGACGCTTCCCTCAAACAGATCAGGCGTCGTCGTTTGACCGCCGGGGAACGGTGGAGACCTCGGAGCGGAGGCTACCGCCGGCCGACGGAATCTATTAAAGTTTGTAAGAGCCGCGCCCCCTTGATGTCTCCCATCTCTTCCTTGAGCTTGAGACCCTTACGGTAGTATTCGACGGCCTGCTCTTTCTTCCCCTCGTCTTTATACAGGCTGCCGATGGACGCCAGCGTGTCGGCGACCCCCGGCTTAAACCCCACCTCTTCCAGCAGCGCCAGGCCCCGCTGAAAGTTCGCCAGCGCCTCCTGGTTCTTACCCTGGGCGGCGAGGAGGATGCCGATGTTGTTGAGCGTGCCGCCCATCTCACGCTTGTTGCCCGACTCGGACGAGATCAGCAGGCTCTCCTGATAGGCGTCGATGGCCGGTTGGAACTGGCCCTTATTCTTGTAGGCGATGCCCATGTTGTTGAGGATGCCGGCGACCTTGTTCTGATGTCCCAACTCCTGCTCCACCTTCAGGCTCTGCCGGAACAGATCCAGCGCCCTGTCGTGGTCTCCGTTCAACCTGTGAACGTCGCCCATGCTGTTGAGGACGTAGGCGATGCCGTCCCTGTTGCCGATCTCCTTGAGGAGTTTTAACGCCTCCTCGTAATTTCTCATCGCCTCCGGGTGGTCGCCCGTGACGTGAGAGACCGAGCCGAGGGCGACGAGCGAGGCCGCCAGCCCCCACTTGTCGCCCAACTCCGTGAAGAGCTTTCTGGTCTGCCCGGCATACTCGACGGCCTTCCGGTAGTCGCCGCTCATGAAATAATACTCGCCCAGGCCCTTCAGAGAATGGGCCGCGCCCTGCCTGTACCCGATCTGCGTTGCGGCGCGATGCGCGAGATCGTAGAGCGGGAACATCTCAGAGTATCTGCCTTGATCCCAGCGCCGGTTTGCACGCTCCAACACGATATCCACCAACTTGGCCGTGAGAAGCGCCCTGTTCTCGTCTAAAAGCTTCTGCTTCTCCTTCTCATTGGCGGCCGAAACGACGCGGCTGATCAGATCGTCCGGGGTCTTAACGGGGGCAGCCGGGGGAGCGGCTTGTCCCGCCGCGACGACGTTAATGGAGCACAGGAATAGAAAGTTCAGCAGGGATTTGGCGGGGCCGTTAATGATCGGCTTCAGACGCTGATTAGACATGGCGTGAGCTATGGGAACGTGACCGTGCCGAATATCCGTTTCGCAATTTCCACGTCAGGACGCCTCTTACACAATGCCGTCATCCTGGCGACCATCTTTCCGTCTGCGCCATAAATCTTTAAGTGGGCGATATAACGGTTCCCATCGCGCCTGCCCGACAGTCGCCAACTTTCTACCTTGGCTTTTCTTCCGCCGACTTCGGTTAACCTCTTCGTATACTCCGGCTGCTTAGCCAGATACTCGGCGGTATACTCGGACGGCCACGAACTATACTCGGCATAAAGGCTGATCCGATCATCCGAAAACGTGCTGCCCCATGCCGACTCCGTGCTCGCTACGGTGCTACTCAACTTCATACCCCGAGGCAGATAAAAGGTGAAGTATCCCCTGGCGTCAATCCTTTGCCAGCCCGTCGGGATAGACCCCAGCGCCACCAAGTCACGGCTGCAAATAATGAGCGAGACGAACAATGTGATGGATAGAAGTTTCGACCTCCTCATTTTTACCCCCACATGAAGAAGTGTCTAATTATTGATTACTGCGCGCGGCGCAGTATAACACTCCCGTAGGGCCTGTTGACCCACGCCGAGTCGGTTAACTCCGCTGTCACCGCTCGTTAGGAACCGTGAACGACCTCACGCCATCAACCCGATCATGTTTCGCCGCCCCGCGCGGGGGCGTCGCGTCCTTCGGGGCTCGGCCTCTAGAGGTGCCGGCGGAGGAAGGTGGTGATCTTCCAGCCGTCGAGGTGCTTCCAGGGGGTCTCGCCGAGGGTGTAGTGACCTGAAGGGATCCAGACCACGTCGAGCGGGTGACCGCTACGGCGGACGCTCTCGGCGAAGTCGCGCGAGAGATCGGGCGGGAAGGTGAGATCGTAGCGCGCGGAGATGAAGCGGATCGGGCGCGGCGGCAGGGCCGGGAGGCGGCCGGCGTAGGCCTGCGGGCTGATGGGGAGCCACGCCTCGCGCAGCTCTTCGAGCGTGACTGCGTCGCCGACCCCGGCGCGGACGTGCGCCGTCGAGATGCCGCGCCACGTCACGTCCGCCACGTAACCGGAGACGTGATTGAAGACGCCGGTCTTCAGCAGCGGCTCGTGCGCGAAGGCGAGGAAGGCGACGCACGAGCCGATGCTCGTGCCCACGATGCCGACGCGCTCGTAGCCCCGCAGGCTGAGCCAGCGCACCGCCGCCCGCGCGTCGAGCACGGCCTGGCGCATCGACTGGAGCGTGCGCCCGACGTTGGTCGAGACGAGGTGCTCGGCGCGCTCCATCTCCGGCGGTCGCCGCCCCGTGTGGTAAGGCAGGGTGAGCAGCACGACGGCGATGCCGAAGCGGTTGAGGACGTGGCAGAGCGCGACGTGGCTCTCCGGCTTCGCGTTCCATTCGGGCAGCAGCACGACAGCGCGCCGCGTGTCGTTCGGCTTGCCGCCCAGTGTGAGTCCGGGGAAGAAGCGCGCGCGCGCGGTGTTGTTCTCGTGCGTGGGCGTCCTGATCGCGCTCGTCCACGCGAGCGCGTCGCCTTCGAGGCGGAAGTCGGTGACCTCGGGCAGCGCGTAAAACTCCTGACTGTGGGCGACGGCGCGGCGCGCGTAGTCGCGGACGAGGCGGCGCGGGTCGTCGCCGTTCGCGTGGTCAATGACGAACTCCGCGCCCCACTCGAAGGGGCGCACGACGCGGTTCGTGTCGCGCGTCGCGAGCCGCCGCTCGCGGGCGTGCATGTAGCGTGTGATCAAGTCCGGGTCGACACCTCTGGCGAAAGAATCGGGAGAGTTCATCCTAAGAGGCGGTGTGTTCGAGATCAAGTGACGACGACGTGAGATGGCGGCGAGGCATACCCGCCGTGTGGTCTGAAAATTCCGAGTCACGAGATCGACTGGTCCCGTTCGGGATTACGTCCGGCGGCGGGCCGCTGTAAGAACTGTCTTCGTCTTTACGTCTCCCGTCGGTTGGTAAGGGAAATGACGGGGGCGTGCGTCGGCGCGCGGTTTGGGCGGGGATGTCGGGCGCGACTAAGAGTGCGTTGCACAACTGTAGAGGCGGGGCTCGTCGCTGCCCGCGGCGGCGGTAGCTTCGACGACGCATCCGGCGGGACTGGCGGGCAGGGACCAGCCCTGCCCCTACACTCATCACGCACGCTGAGAGGTTTTGCAACAGACTCTAAGAGCGGCGCGCGGGCGTTAACGGCATTTTACCGGCGAAGCCTCGCGCGCGCGGGCGCGAGGGTGCTCGCGGAGTGGGGAGCGGCGTTTACTTCTCAGATGGGCGGGCGGCGAGGCGTCTTCCCCACCGAGCTTACGCGCGGACATCGGCTGGTGAAAAGGGGTGAATACTGAAAAGTATTCACCCCTTCGCCAGCCGAGCGGTCGGTGAAACTACTGGCAAGTGCTCAACTTGAACGAGCCGATGAAAGTCGTCCAGTTGAACGAACCGTTGGCGGGGATGTACTCGGTCGTGAAGACCATCGTGCAACCGTCCACCGGATCGACACTGATGGTGCTGTAGTCGCCCCACCGGTTGAGTTGATTCCCGGTCTGGACGCCGGGTCCCGCGAGGATGCTGGTCTCGCCGCCCAGCGTGCCCGCCGGGTCCAGCGGCCCGCGGAAGGCGTAACGGATGCTCGGCCTGATGCTGCTCGCGTTCGAGATGTTGTAGCCGATGGCGATGCCGCCGGTCTTGTCCATCGCGGCGCTGCCCATCCAGCGGTAATCAGCCGTGGGCGCGTAAGTGCCCTGCTGGAAGATGACCGGCGTCGCGCCGGTGATGGTGCTGCCCACGGCGTTGCGCAGCTCGTACCAGCGGATGCCGGTGACGCCGCCCGTCGCGACCGAGTGGTTGATGAGAAGCGCCTCGTGATCGAGGAAGTTGCGGTAGCTCAGGCGGTACATCAGTCGGTCGCCCAGCGAGTCGAGCTGCTGGGTCGTGCCCGGCTGCGGGATGCACACGCCGCCGCCGCAGGCGCGGCTGAAAGCGGCGACGCCCGCGATGGTCGTGGGTCCCGTCAGCGTCCCCGTCCCGGCGGCCCAGTTGACCGCGAACTTCCAGGAGAGGAGGGAGGTCGAGGAGATCGCGAGCAGCGGGTTCGGCGACCCGGCGGGCGGAAGGGTCTTGCCCTCGATGTCGGCCGGTTCGAGGCTGGCGTAGCTGGTGCTCGTCCGCGCGCAAATCTGTCGCGCCGCCGCGCCGACCAGCATCTTGTCGCGCTCGAAGGCGCACACCTGATTGCCGCCGTAGGTGCGGCCGCGCCTGAACATGTTGTAGGTGATGTAGTAGCCGTCGCTCCACACGCCCATCTTCGGGTAGTCGTTGAAGTCGGTCGCGTAGGAGTAGGCGTAACGGTTGTAAGTGCCGGTCGGGTCGGGTCCCGTCGAGACGGCGACGCACTGGAGGTAGGGGGTCGAAGAGACCGCGAACTGCGTCAGCACCCAGCGGTCAGCGAACTGATCGTACTGCACGATGGGGTCGCCGTCGTTAGCGGTTTCGCACTGACCGCCGAAGCCCTGCCAGATAATGTTCCCGTTCTTCGGGAAGCCGCCGACCGGGTTGAACCCGGTGATGTTGTTGGTGACGTCCCTCGTCAGCGTGTAGACCGAGTAGCGCGAGTTAACCCACTGCACGTAGTGGTTAGGTCCGAGGTCGCCGGTCGTGTCGGGCGGGGCGACGCGCGCGTTCGGGTCGACGGGGGTTCCAATCGTCCCGGCCTTGGGTGAAGCGGTGGCCGAGGACGAAGTGACGCCGCGCATCGCCAGCGGATCGACGCCCGCGGGGTTAGAGTTGCCGACCGGCTGCGGGCGACCCGGCTCGAAATCCCTGCCGCCGCGCGGCCTCTCGGGTTGCATCCGCGTCTCGACCATGTCGCGTAAGGGGCGGGTGGTCGTGTCAAAGTGTACGGGGCCGGACGCCTCAGCGCGGTGCATTTCGGCGGTCGGGTTCTGGGCTCGTGAGAGCGCCGGCAGGAGAGCGACGGCGCACAGAGCTGTAAACAGCAGCGAGGTTAGGTCTTTCTTCATTGTTCCTCCGAGGTGACTTGAGGTTGATCGGGCAGAGTCGCGCGCGTGCGACGACCCTGCGATGAGAATGTGGGCAAGTGACCGTGGTTTCCAGGGTCGATGAGGATGAAACCGGCGTTACTGCTTTAAGGAACGCATATGAGACCGCGATTTATGAGCGCCGGACAGTCTTTGCCGACGCGGAATTTCAACTGCCGACTGACACTCTCTCTGTCACTGTTTGAGGGGGCGGACAGTATAGCACAGCTTCTACGGAGTTCAATAGTAGATCGGTCAAGCCTCGCGGCGCGCGCCTCCGCTTAACGCTTCGGGGCGCGGCGATTCTCGCGCAGGCGGCGCAGCATCTTCGGCAGGAGCAGAGAGGTTTGCAGCGGCGAGCCGGTGGTGAAGCGCCTGGCGAAGGCGCGGAAGAGATCGGCGGACTGCGGCGTGTAGCCGAACCACCAGAGATCGTGCAGGCGCGCGAGGCGGTTCGTGTGGACGTGCTTGGCGTGGACGAGTTCGAGCAGGCCGGCGCGCCCGTGCGTGCGCCCGATGCCGGAGAGCTTCACGCCGCCCCACGGCGTCTGCGCGATGCCGTGCGTGTAGAGCACTTCGTTGACCATCACCGTACCCGCCTCGATCTTCTCGGCGACGCGCCCGCCCCGGCGGAGGTCGCGCGTCCAGACGCTCGCGGTGAGTCCGAACGGGCTGTCGTTGGCGAGGCGGATGGCCTCGTCCTCCGTCTTGAAAGTCATCAGCGGCAGGACAGGCCCGAACGTCTCCTCGCGCATGAGCCGCATCGTGTGATCGACGTTCGTGACGACCGTCGGCTCGTGGAACGCGCCCGCCCCGCGCCCGCGCCCGCCGCCCGCGAGCACGCGCGCGCCCGCCGCGACCGCCTCGCGCAAGTGCTCCTCGACGACGCCGCGCTGCCGCTCGCAGGACATCGCGCCGAGGTCCGCGCGACCGCTCGCGCCCGCGTCCTGTCTCAGCGCGCGCGTCAGCCCGACGACGCGCGCGGTGAACTCTTCCGCGATGGACTCTTCGACGTAGCAGCGCTCGACCGACGCGCACGCCTGACCGGAGTTGGCGAACGCGCCCCACACCGCCGCGGCCGCGGCGGCTTCGGCGTCCGCGTCCGCGAAGACGATCATCGGGTCTTTGCCGCCCAGCTCCAGCACGCACGGGATCAACTGTCGCCCCGCCACCTCCGCCACGCGCCTGCCCGTCGCCACACTCCCCGTGAACATGATCTTGTCCACGCCCGCCTCGACCAGCGCAGCGCCCGTGCGCCCGTCGCCCGTCAAGACCGTGAGCAGCCCTCCGGGCAACCCGGCGCGCGCGAACACGTCGGCGATCTTCAGCCCGACGAACGGCGTCAACTCGCTCGGCTTGAGTACGACCGCGTTACCGGCCGCGAGCGCCATCACGACCTCGCCGACGGGGATCGCCCAGGGGAAATTCCACGGCGAGATGATGCCGACCACGCCGACGGGTCGGTAGACGACGCGCGACGAGCGGCCGAGCAGCCCGTACTGACCGATGTTGATCTTCTCCGGGCGCAGCAGCCTCGCGGTCTCGCGCGCGAAGTAGCGCATCAGGTCGAGCGTCGGCACCAGCTCCATCGAGATCGCTTCCGTCACCGGCTTGCCCGACTCGCGCGCGATCAGCTCCGCGATCGCGTCCAGCTCTGCGAGCACGAGTTCCCGCGCCCGCAGGATCACGCGCCCGCGCTCGCAGTAACTCCGCGCCGCCCACCCGGCCTGCGCCTCACGCGCCCGCCCGACCGCGCTCAGGACATCTTCCGACGTGCGAGCGGGCACGCGCCCGATCTCCTCGTTCGTCGCCGGGTCGTATGAGACGATCTCGTCGCGGACGGTCGTCGTAGTCTGCGCGCCATTCGTCGCGGCTTGGGCATTGTGCGTCGGGGCTTCCGGGCCGATGGTTTGCGTCGCCATAAGTTTTTCCTTCGGACGCCGAATTATCGCCCGAAACGCCCGCGCGAGGAAGGCGCGGGGCGCGGGGGTTTGCCAGGCCGCGCGTCTCGTCTAAACTGTTCGGCGACTTCAACCCTTCAGGAGATCAGCCGATGACACGCCCGCAACTCGCAGAGTTCATGCGCCGCATGGAGCCCGACTCCGTCGCCATCATCCCGGCCGCGCCCGAAGCCACGCGCTCGAACGACACGCGCTACCGCTACCGACAGGACTCAGACTTCTACTACCTCACCGGCTTCGACGAGCCGGAGGCGATTGCGGTGGTCGCGCCGTCGCGCGAGGAAGGCAGGTTCACGCTCTTCGTCCGCCCGCGCGATCCCGAACACGAGACGTGGGAGGGGCGGCGCGCGGGCGTCGAGGGCGCGAAGCAGCGCTACGAGGCGGAGGCGGCGTTCCCCGTCGCGGAGTTCCGCGAGAAACTTCAGGAGCTTTTGAACGGCGCGCGCAACGTCTACTACCGCCTCGGCGTGCGCTCAGACCTCGACGAAGTCCTCGTCAAACAGCTCGGCGAGATGCGCACGCGCAGCCGGCTCTACGTCGCGCCCGACTCGATCACAGACCCCGGCGCGATCTTAGGAGAGATGCGCCTCGTCAAGTCCGAAGAAGAGATCGAACTCATGCAGCGCGCCGCCGACATCGCGGCGGAGGCGCACGTCGAGGCGATGAAGGCGGTGCGCCCCGGCATGATGGAGTACGAGATCGAGGCTCTGATCGAGTACCACTTCCGCCGGAGCGGGGCGGCGGCTCCCGCTTACGGCTCCATCGTCGGCGGCGGCGCCAACGCGACCATCCTCCACTACAAGACGAACGAGGACGAGCTGCGCGACGGCGATCTGCTGCTGGTTGACGCGGGCGCGGAGTTTCGCGGCTACGCCTCCGACATCACGCGCACCTTCCCCGTATCGGGTCGCTTCTCGGAGCCGCAACGCGACATCTACGAGGCGGTGCTCGCCGCGCAAACCCGCTGCATCGAGATGGTCAAACCCGGCGTGACGATGGATGAGCTGAACAACCGCGCGATCAGAATTTTGACCGAGCGGATGGTGCAGCTAGGACTGCTCGAAGGCGAGGTGGAGAAACTGATCGAGGAGAAGACCTATCGACGCTTCTTCATGCACGGCATCGGTCACTTCCTCGGCCTGGACGTGCACGACGCCGGTCGCTACCAGCTCGAAGGCAAGTCGCGCCCGCTCACACCCGGCGTCGTCATCACGGTCGAGCCCGGTATCTACGTCGCCGAGGACTCCGAGAACGTCCCCGACAAGTATCGCGGCATCGGCGTCCGCATCGAGGACGACGTGCTCATCACAGAGGACGGACACCGCGTGCTGACTTCCAAAGTGCCGAAGCAGATCGAGGAGATCGAGAAACTGATGGCGCGCTGAGACGAGACCCGGAGAGGCGGCGCGGCGTGCGAGAACAGTGCGCGAAACGGCCTGTCGCCGCGACAGCCGCTACCGTCACTCGAAGACGACGCTCATCGTCTTGAAGTTGAGCGTCATCCGCCCGAACTGCTTGATCAAGTCCTGCCCGAGATTACCGTAGAAGTGTCGGCTGCTGTCGTTCGTGTACTCGGTCAGGATGGGTACTCGCGCGAGGCGCGCCTCGCCGCCGCCGAACCCCAACACGATGTCTTTGGCGAGGTAGCCTTTGATCTCCCTGAAACCCCCTGCGCCCCTTACGCGCTCGGTGTGCGTCTCGTAGCCCGCGCTGATCTCTTCCTTGTAGTCTTCGTAGAAGCGCGGGTAGAGCGTCGTCCTGCTCGCGCCCGTGTCGAGCGCGAAGATCAATTCCCTGTCTCTGAAACGACCCGCGACGAGGGGCGTGAGTTCGTCCAGACACATGTTCTGCGCGCCGCCCGCGGCGGGCGCGGCCGGTAAGCGAATGCCGCCGCCGCGCACGAAGGTCACTTCGCCGAGCGCGGCGATGACGGGGAAGCCGACGAGCCCTTCGATCTGAAAGTGAGCCTCGGAGATGTAGAGGTCTCTGTCGTCGAAGACGAGGAAGACGGCGTGGCGGATGCTCGCGTTGCCCAGCTTCACGACGCGCGCCACGGCGAGTCTGGCCTTCACCTTGTTGCCCGCGACGGCGCCGACCTCGACGGAGGCGTCGATGATTTTGAGCGATAACTTTCTGGCGAGCGAGTCCGTCACGACCGAGACGTTCGCGCCCGTGTCGAAAGCGAGGGCGACGCGGCGGCCGTTGATCTCAAGCGGGATGTGCCCGTCCCTGTCCTGCCCGATCTGCGAGCCGCCACGCGACGACGCGGTCTGACGCGGCACGCCGCCCAAGGCGCCCCAGAGCCGCGCGGAGTTCTCGAAGTCGGACTTCTTCTCTGCGTCGAGCCGCCCGCCGAACTTACCCAGCAGCGTCGCGTAGGCGCGCGCCGCCTTCCGGTACTGGTAAGTTTTCACGTAGTCGTCCGCGAGCATCCCGTAGCACTCGACGAGCAGACGGGAATCGGCCCCCGCCCGCGCGCGCTTCAGGTAAGCAGTCAGGTACTTGATCGACTCCGGGAGCCGGTTGAACTTGTTGGCGACCGCCCCGCGGTAGAAGAGCAGCTCGGCGGACTGATCGCGGTCGAAGTCTCGTAGCGCGTCGCGGAGTTTGAAATACTGTCTGTCGGCGTACAGCTCTCCGAGGCGCGCGTGCGATTGCGCCGCGGCCGACGACTGGGCGAGGAGGATGAGGAGGAGACTGACGCAGACTCTTTTTCCGGCAGACATCACAAGCTCCAGGGCGCGCGGCGGTGTGAGCGGGGCGGAGACGGAGATCGCCTCCGCCCCCGGCGCAGAGCGGATCAGACCAGCCTTCTCGTCTTGAGTGTAGTGCGAAAGTTCCCCCGCCCGCGAGTGACTGTTAAGGAGTACGCTTTGCCGGCGCGCGTGAACATGCGTGTGATGAGGTCGAGGCTTAAGCGGGCGGCCAGGCGACCGTCAATGCTTTCGATGGTGTCGCCGGCGCGCAGGCCGGCCTCCGCGCCGGGCGTGTCGGGCGCGACCTGGACGATCTTGAAAGTGCTCAGCCGTCTTCCATCCGCGACGAGGTCGAGCCCGCTCGTGTCGCCCGCGTAAGGCTCGGCGAAGTGCGCGCCGGGCTCTAACATCATGCGCCCGCGTTGGTAGTCGAGGACGACTCTGAACCGGCGGAGTATTTCGCCGCCGAGCGTCCCAGCGTGCGGGGTCGTGGCGTAGAAGCCTTCCTTCTCCTGGGAGAGTCTGACGACGGGCGCGTCCAGCCGGAAACTTCCGAGCCGCACGATGCGCGCGCGGGCGTGGACGACCCTGGACTCGCCGCCGAGCCCCGCGCCGAAGCGCGCCACGCTCTGCCGCGATGTCGTCGCCAGGAGGTTGTGCGCCGCGACGAACGACTTACTGGCCCACAGCGTGCTGGTCGAGCCGGTGTCGAGCACGAAGTCGCCTTCCGCCTCCGCGCCTCCGCCGAACGAGAGCGCGGCGCGGACGAGCGGGTCTCTCCCCTCGATCCGCAAGGGCACGATCTCGCCCGCGCCGGCGTAGCGGTCGCCCGCCGGCGCGTACAGGCTCAGAGACCTCGCGTCGTAGTCGATCTCGCAGACGAACTCCTTGATGAAGTCGTGGGCCGATGATGCCGACGACTTCGTGCCCGACGAGGTGGGGGAGCGTGTCGAGCGGCGCGACGACGAGCAGTTGGCCGAGCGCGGTCGCGCCCCCGACGCTGATCGTCACGCCTTCGACCGCCGCGCTCTCGACCGCCCCGCCGCCGCCCACGATCTCGGCCCTGCCGCCGGACTTCAGCCCCAACGCCCGCGCCGCGCGCGCGTCGAGCATCGAGACGCCGGCGCCCGTGTCGAAGACGAACCAGAGCGGGCGCGAGTTGTTGACGCGCGCCCGGACGAAGACGTTATTGAGGTTGAGCTCGAAGGGAATCCGCCGCGCCGCCTTGCCGCGCCTGAACCGGATCAGTTGTGCCGCCGCTTCGGGTTCGCCCGCGCGCGGCCCACGCGGTTTCGGCGGGGCCTGTGCGCGGGCGAGCGTGATGAGGAGAACGGCGGCGACGAAGGGTGAGGGTCTTCTCAGGAGCGAGGGTATTCTCATATCTAGCCCGCGCGTTTCGACCGCGCGCCTCCGTGCAATAGCTTGATCAGCGTTGGCGTTCGAGCTTGATGTCTTCCATCCACTGCTCTTTGCCGTTCTGATACCAGGTCCACTGCGAGCTGACGTGGTCGTCGTCGTGGAAGCGGAAGATCGCCTTGTCCATGTGGCCCCGGTCGCGCGTGGGGAGGTTCGCGCCGTCGAGGAAAGTGAAGGTGACGTTCCTGCCGTCCTCGGAGAAGGAGGTGGCGACGAGGCGCGGCTGGTTCTTCGCCACGCAGTAGTGCGTGAGCATGAGGCGATCATTGTCCATGTGCACCATCGTCAGCATCGTCTCGTCCGGGTGAGCGTCGAAAGACGACCCGACCACGACCGATCCCCCGGCGATGGTCTTGTAGCTGACGGCTTCCTCCCAGCCTTTGGTGCTTCGCCCCTTCCAGTTGCCTTCGAGCTTCTTGAATCTCTCGAAGGCGGCGCGCGCCCGTGTGGGTTCTTGCCGCGCGTCGCCGCCGTGGTCATGCGCCTGCGCGAAGAGGGCGGCGGCGGCGAGCAGCACGGCGGCGAAAGCCGCGAACCGCGTCGCGCGCGCGCGTCGCGCCGTTGAGTTGTTCCCGCGTGTCGTCATCATGGATGGTCTCCTTTGCACGTTAGTTCCGTTCACCGGCGGTTAAAGTCGCGCGATCCGTCTGACCTCGATGCTCCCGCCGTGCCTGACGTGGGGGCAGCCTTCGGCAATCGTGACGGCGTGCTGGTAGTCGCGCGCCTGTATGAGGAAGTACCCCGCGATGCTCTCGCCGGGGACTTGCGCGTGCCCCTCCGAGACCGCCACGCGCCCGCCCACGTCGCGCAGCACGCGGGCGTCGTCCTCCAGCTTCTCGCCGCCGACGAGCAGACCGGAGCGGCGCAGCTCGCCCGCCCACGCGCTGTACTCCCTGACGCGCCGCATTTCGTCTTCGCGCGTGCCCTCCTCGCGCGCCGGCAGCGCGCGCAGCACCAGCATGAACTCCGGCGCTTGAGCCTTCTCGCCCGGCTCCGCGAACAGGCGCGCGCCCGCCGCGACGCCGAGGACGAACAGGGCGAGCGACGCGGCGACGGCGGCGGCCACGGCCGGCGCGCCCATGAGCGACGCGCGCCGCGGGCGGATGAGACCCGCTTCTTTGAGCGACCCGACGACGCGCTCTTCGAGCGACGCGGGCGGCGTCGCCTCGCGGCGCAAGCCGGCGAAGGCGCGCGACTCTTCGGGGCTGAGTTTGTCTTCAACCTCTTCTCCCATCGTTACCTCCTGCCCGCACTCAGCGCGGCCCTCATCGCGCCCCGCGCGTGATGAAGCTGGCTCTTCGACGTGCCCGCGCTCGTGCCGAGCAGCGCGCCGATCTCCTCGTGCGTGTATCCCTCAACGTCGTGCAGCAGGAGCACCTCCCGATACCCGGCGGGCAGATCCGCCAACGCCCGTTCGAGATCGATCTCCTGGCCGGGGCGCGCGCATTTAGTCGCCGCGTAGTCCTCCGGCATCTCCCGCTCGCCGCGCCGCCGCTCGTCGCGCGCCAGCTCGCGCGAGCGGTTGATGAGGATGCCCGTCAGCCATGTCCTCAGGCTCGAACGCCACTCGAAGTTATCGAGCGTGCGGCACGCGCGCACCCAGGTGTCTTGGAGAACGTCCTGCGCGTCCGCTTCGGAGCCGCCCGCCAGGCGCAGCGCGAGCCCGTAGAGCGCGGGCGAGTGCCGGCGGTAGAGTTCCCTGAACGCCGCCTCGTCGCCGGCGCGCAAGAACTTCCTGACCAGCCTCTGATCGCTCTTCAACATGAAGTTCAGCGCCCCGCTTCCGTAGCACTCATGAGTGACGGGCGCGGGCGGGACGGTTGTACCTGACTCGGAAGAAAATTTATTCGGGCGGGAGGGCGACGACGGTGCGCAGGCATTCGAGCTGGAGGCTGCTGCGGCGGGGGCGCACCTCCACGCGGCGGCGCTCGGCGCGGTTGTCGGGCATGAAGGGGCGCAGCGGCCTGTAGGTTACGACGTACTGCGCCGCGATGTCGCGCCCGACGCGCTCGGTGAGCCTGGCGATCTCTTCGGGCGTCTGCGGCTGGAGGAGTCGCCCGCCGGCTTCGGCGGCGAGCGCGGCGAGCTGCTCCTCGCGCTGCTGCTGGGCGCGTGCGTAGTTGCGGAACCAGCGGCGCATCTCGTTGTCGGTGTCGACGGTGACCTTGACGGCGCTGCCGCTCGCGCCCGTGGTGACGCGCTGGTTGCGCATGCGCGCGAAGTCGGAGACGAGCGCGGCGAAGGAGAAGACGTGGACGCTCGCCTGCGTCGCGACGACGGCGCGCAGCGCGTCGCGGCTGATGGAAGTTGCCTGCACCTGCTCTCTGGATTGAACCTCCAACCCGTCCGTGAAGACGACGACGTGCGTGTTGCCGACGGGCTGCTCCTTCAATTTCGCGGCGGCGAGCGCGAGGCAGTCGGAGAGGCGCGAGCGCTCGGCGGTGAAGAACTTGGTCTTGAGCGCGTGCGCGGCGAAGCCGAGATCGTCCGTCCAGTCCTGCACCAGCTCGACGCGGCGGCTGTTCTGGATGAGGGCGACGCGGTCGCCGTAGCGCAGCGCCGAGATCAGGCGCATCGCCGCCTCGCGCGCCGCCGCGCCGCTGCGCGTGGCGGTGACGGAGCTGCCCATGTCGAAGACGACGAGGACGTTCGCCGCCACGCGGCTGATGCTCGTCACCGTCTGCGGGACGCCGTCTTCGAGGACGAGCAGGTCGCGCGCTTCGAGCGTCGGGTCGAAGCGCTCGAACTGATCGAGGGCCGCGACGGGCACGCGCACCTCCTGCGTGAAGACCTTGATCGGCTCCTGCTCTTCGCGCTCTATCTTCGCCGGCGGCGTCGCCGCCGGCGCGGGGGCCTGCGCGCGGCACACGGCGCACGCGGCGGCGAGGAGGATGACGAAGGCGGCGAGGCGCGTCATTATTCCCTGAAATCGCCCCGTAGCTCCGCGACGATCTCTCCGGCGGCGAGGCGCGCGCGCTCGACCTCATCGGGCGCGAACGAGACCGCGCCGACGACGGCGTGGCCGCCGCCGCCGTAGCGCTCGCAGACGGTGGCGATGTTGACGCCCCGCGGGCGCGGGCTCCACGGGTTCGAGCCGACGGAGATTTTCGTGCGGTAGGCGGTGCGCGTGAGCGCGACCGAGTAGGTCGTCTCCGGGTGCAGGTAGTAGGGGATGAACTTGTTGAAGCCCTCGAAGCCCTCGTCGATGAGATCGAAATTGACGACGCCGCGCGCGTAAGCGATCTTGCGGCGGACGGCTTCGAGCGTTTCGAGGTGGCGCGCCCGGATCGGGAGAAAGCGCGACTGCACCTCCTCGGAGAGCGCCACCTCGTCGAGCGCGCGACGGGTGAGCGAGCGGATGAGACGCTCGATGAACGGCTCGTCCTCGACGTTCTCGATGACCTGCATCAGTTGCAGCGCGGGCTCTCTGAGCTCGACGACCTGCGCGGGCGACTCGTAGAACGCGCCGTCGATGGTGTGCGCCCACTTGATGAGCGGCGCGAGGCGCGCGTCCTCGAAGCCGAAATCGTCCCGCGCGACGCGGGCGATGAACTCGGTGCAGGACTTGCTCTCCGGGTCCCAGAATTTTTGCCCCGTGCGGTCGGCGCGGAAGTGCGCCTCGTCCCCGCGCGTGAGGAAGGCGGACTGGTGGTGATCGAACCACCAGGTCAGTTTGTCCGACGGGGAGTACTTGAAATCGACGATGGCGTTCTCGTCGCCGTCGAACATCCCCTCGTCGAAGAGCGAGCCCGGCCGGTGGAGCAGCCCGGCGTAGGCGATCTCGGCGTCGGCCCGGATGCGCGCGAGGTAGAAGCGCGTGAAGACCGCCGCCGAGGCGACGCCGTCGAAGCAGTGGTCGTGGAAGAGCAGTCGGAGTCTCATGCGTGATCAATCGCGCGGCGTGAAAACGGGCGGCCCGGCGAAGCCGCCCATCTTAGCAGTTGCCGTTAAGTGTTAGCCAACGGGGGCCGCGGCGCGCTCGCTCGTCGCGCGCCGCGCCGCGTCAGTCCTCGATCTTGGCGTCGGCGGGCAGGCCCAGGCGTTCGCGTATGAACTGTTCGGCCTCGTGCTCGACGAGTTCGCCGTTCGCGATCCAGACCTTCGCGGCGAGCACGTCGCCCTTCGCGTTGAGCTTCGCGGGTTCGAGGAAGACGTTGTAGGGCGAGCCCCACTTGCGCGTGTCGCCGGTCTGCCGGCGGTAGCCGTAGTGCGCCGTCTTCTCCCTGTCGCCGGACGAGTCGGACTCGACGACCACGGGGTAGCGCGCGGGGTGTTCGTCGAAGTAGGCCTTGATCTCCTCGCTGGTTCCGTAGTCGCTGACCGCCACCACGTCGAAGCCCGCGTCCGAGTACTTCTCGTAGAGGCGCGCGACGACCGGCGCTTCGAGCTTCCAGTTGCGGCACCACGGCGCGAAGTAGACGACGAGGACGAGCCGCTTGCCGCGCGACCAGTCGCGCAGGTTCAGGCGCTCGCCCGCCTGCGCCGACTTGAACGTCCAGTCCTTGTAGTTGATCTCCTTCTCCTGAAGCGGCGCGTACTCGTGAGCCTCCGGCGGCGCTGGCGTCGGCGTGGTCGTGGTGGCCGGAATTTGAGATCGCGTCTGCGGCGCGGGCTGCTGCCGCGCGTGGGCGAAGGCGGCCGACGTGAGGGCGAGGAGCGCGAGGGCTAAGACTCTCTTCATGGCGTAGCAGAACTCCCGTGGTTCGATCCCGCCCGCGCGGGGCGGCCACCCCTTAACGTCATCGGTTGAGGGAGATGGTTTCTTTCTCTTCGAGCAGCGGCAGGATCTCCGCCTCGAACTGCGCGCGCTTGCGCTCGCCGGTGAACGTCTGGCGGATGCGGCCCGCGCGGTCGATGACGAAGGTCTTGGGCAGCCCGACGACTTCGTACTGCGCCTTCGCGGCGGTCGTGCCGAGCACGACCGTGTAGTCCTGCGCGAGCGCGCGCTGGAAGTCGCGCACGTCTTCCGCCGTGTCGTCCGCCGAGACGCCGACGACGACGAGCCCGCGCGCGCCCAGATCGCGCTGCATCGCGCTGAGGTCGGGAATCTCCTGCCGGCACGGCACGCACCACGTCGCCCAGAAGTTTAAGAGCACGACTTTGCCGCGCAGCGACGCGAGGGCGAACGGCTGGCCGTCGAGCGTCTTCAGCTCGATCTCCGGCGCGGGCTTCATGCCGAGCGGGTTCGCCGGCCGCGACGTGCCGCCCGCGGTCGCCGCGCCGTTCGTCGCCTGCGCCGGCGGTTGGCGGTTGACGCGCTCGGCGAGCGACGATTCCGCGTTCGGCAGGAACTTCGAGAAGACGCTCGCGAGCCACGAGACGTTGTTGGTCGCGATGAGCAGACCGATGGCGATGAGTAGTACGCCCGACGCGACCTCGACCTTGTGCAGGTGTTGGCGGAACCAGGTGTAGAAGCCGAGGAACTGGTTGAGCAGCAAGCCCGTCAGCAGGAACGGTAGCGCCAACCCGGCGGCGTAGAACGACGACAGCACGAGCCCGCTCTTCCACCCGCCGCTCGTCGCGGCGAGGCCGATGATGCCGCCGAGGATGGGGCCGATGCACGGCGTCCAACCGGCGGCGAAGGCGAGCCCGAGGGCGAACGCGCCGAAGATGCCGCGCGGCTTCTCGTTGGAGAGCTTGCGCGTGTCGCGGTAGAGCGCGCCGATCTTCAGGACGCCGATCAGCTGCAAGCCGAACGCGATGATGACGAGCCCGCCGATGATACGCACCCACGGGTTCGAGAGGATCGCCGCGCCGACCAGCCCGGCGGCCGCGCCGAGCGAGATGAAGATCATCGAGAGCCCGGCGTTGAAGGCGAGCGAGTTGAAGATGACGGCGCGGCGCGCCGCGCGCGAGCCGCCCTCACCCTTGAGGTGATCGACGCTCACGCCCGAGATCAGGGAGATGTAGCCCGGCACGAGCGGCAGCACGCACGGGCTCAAAAACGACGCCAGCCCCGCCGCGAACGCGATCAGAATGGTGATGTTCGCGCCTTCCATAACAGTTAAGAGTACAACGAAAAAGCCGTGAACCGTAAACCCCGCAAAGCCGTGACGAGTAACAGGTGACAAGTGACAAGAGAAGAAAGGGGTTTACTCGTCACTTGTCACGGCTCACCTGTCACGGCTTTCTCCTGTCACCTGTCACCTGTCACGGCTTTTCCGAGAGTAGCCTCTCGATGACGCCTTCGAGCGCGTCTTCCGCCGAATCGACGGCGCCGACGCCGACGTAGCGCACGACGCCGCGCCGGTCGATCAGGAAGGTGGCGGGCATGGCGCGGACGCCGTAGCGCAGGTTGTTCGCGTCGTTCGCCGCGACGCCGACGCCGTAGGTCAGTCGCAGCTCGCGCTTGAAGGCGGCGATTGATGAGAGTTCCGCCGCCGGGGTGAGCGGCCTGCCTTCGGACTGGCCGTAAAGCTCCGTGAGGCCGACGACCGCGAGCCCGCGGGCCTTATATTTCTCGTGCAGGCGTTCGAGCCGCGGCATCGTCTCGCGGCACGGCGCGCACCACGTCGCCCAGAAGTCCAGGAGCACGACCTGGCCGCGAAGGGACGCGAGCGTCGTCTCCTTGCGGTCGAGCCACCGCTCGATCTCGATCTCCGGCGCGGCCTCCGTGTGTGACGCAGACTCTTCGATCGAACGCTCGACGGCGAGTGCGTTGCCGCTGTTCGAGAGCAGCTCGACGGCGGTCGCGTAGACGTGCGCCGAGGGGAGCGTGAGGCCGAAGTCGAGCAGCTCCCGCATCAGGGAGCGCGTCTCTTCGTCCCTTTTAAGTTTCGACAGCAGGTTCGCGAGCGTGACGCCCGCGGCGTTGATCAGTTGCGCGCGCTGGACGTAGTCGTTGCTCGTCGTCTCGGCCGCTTTGGCGGCGGCGAACGCGGCGCGGGCGTGCGCGGCGGCGGGCTCTAACTTCTGCGCGCGCTCGTAGGCGTTCGCGAGCGCGATGCGGAGGCGGAACAGATCGAGCGGGTTGGTCGGCGTGTCGCGCGCGTACGCGGCGAACGACGTTTCCGCCTCCGCTAATTGACCGCCGCGCGCCTCGATCTCGGTCAGGAGGTGGCGCGCCTTCTGGAGCTTCAGCCTGTCGGCCCCCTTGCGCGACGCGGATTCGGCGAGGAAGCGCCGCAGGGGTTCGGCCGCGCCCTCCCTGTTCCCCGCGAGCCGTTGGAGCAGACCGAGGAAGTAATAGTCGTCGCCGCGCAGCTTGCCGCGCGCGGCGAGCCGCGCCGCGTTCTTCTGCGCCAACTCGCGCTGCTCGGCGCGGGTCTTGAGTTCGAGCGCGTCGTCGTAGCGCACGCCGGCGCGGTTAAACTCGGCGAACTTGCGTTCGAGAAACTTCGCCGCCTCCTCGTAGAGCGTCGCGGCATCCTCGGGCGCGGCCGGCGCGGGGGACGACGGCGAAGAGTGCGATCCCTGCTCCGAACTTTTTTGCGCGGCGGCGCGCCCGCCCGCCGCGGCGAGCGCGAGCAGGGCGGCGCACGAGAGCGCGGGAAGTTTTTTGAGCGGAGACAAGATAGAGCGGCCCCTCTTCAGTCGCCGCCGCCCGCGGGCTCGTCGAGGAGCTTCACGATCATCTGCTCCAGCTCTTTGAGGTCGTCGTCGTTCGAGCCGACGTTCAGGTAGCGCACGACGCCGCGGCGGTCGATGAGCACGGCCGCCGGGATCGAGGTGACGTTGTAGCGCGCGGCGGTCGTCAGAGTTTCCGCGGCGGCGACGCCGAAGGGCAGGCGGTTGGCGCGGCGGAAGCTGCGCAAAGCGTCCTGCTCGCGCTTCGTCTTCACGGGGCGGCCGTCTACCGTCTCGTCGTGGTACTGCGTGAGGGCGATGATCGTCAGGCCGCGATCCTTGAAGCGGCGCTGCCAGTCGCTCATCGCGGGCAGCGCCGCCTGGCAGGGCGCGCACCACGTCGCCCAGAAGTCTAAGAGCACGACCCGCCCGCGCTCGGCGGCGAGCGTCGTCGGCTTCTGATCGATCCAGTCCTTCACCTCGATCTCCGGCGCGGGCCGCGCCTGAGAGCCGAAGAGCGGATCGTCCCGCTTCGTCATGTAGCCGACGGCGGGGACGATGCGACCGAGGATGAGCGACGCGCGGCGGTAGAGGTCTGCCGAGGGGAGGCTGACGCTCAGGCGGCGCAGTTCCTGAAGCGCGGCAATCGCCTCGCCCGTCCGGTTCAGCTCGTGCAGCGTCTCGGCGAGGAACTGACCCGCGCGGTAGAGCATCTCGTCGCGCGACGCGACATCGAGATCGGCCGAGTTCGCGTAGATCGACTTCGCCGCGTCGAACGCCTGGCGCGCGTGCGCGGCGGCCTGCTCGCGCTCCCCGCGCTTGCGGTAGCTTCGGGCGATGGCGGCTTCGAGCCGGAAGCGTCTAGCTTGCGCGTTCGAGGTCTCGCCGAGGAACTCCGCGCCGGCCGTTTCGGCTTCCGCGGGCGCGCCGCGCTTCGCGAGCGCCGTCGCGACGACGAAGCGCGCCGTCCGCGCCTCGTCGTCCGCCAGCGACTGCTCGCGCGCGAGCGCGCGCAGCGTCGCGATGGCCTGATCGGGCTGACCCGCGAGCTCCTGGAGCAGGCCGAGGTGAAACTTGTCGGCCGCGGTCAGGCCGGGGCGCGCGCCCAACTGCCCGGCGTTGCGCGCGGCGAGTGCGCGCAGCTCTTCGTCAACCTGCGCCTCGATCTTCTCGTTGAAGCGGAAGCCCTCGCGCTCCAACTCTTCGTACTTCCTGCGGCGATACCCGGCAGCCTCTTCGTACAACTGCGCGGCCGACCTGTCGGCCGCCGCCGCGCCCGAGACGTGCGCCGCGCCCTGCTGCTGCGCGGACGCCCCGCGCGCGCCCGTCACGGCGAGCGACGCGGCGAGCGCGAGTCGCAGAGCGCAGACGCCCAGGCGAGTCACGACGCAGGGTGAAAATTTTCGCGGCGGCGGTTCGGCGTTAAACATGATCCCTGTTAGACCGCGCGGGGTATCGCGCGGCGGAAGCGCGCCGGGGAGAAGGGCGCGAGCGGCGCGGGCGTCGCGCCCGACATGACCATCTCCGCGACGAGCGCGCCCGTCAGCGGCGCGAGCAGGATGCCGTTGCGGTAGTGGCCCGTGGCGTAAAAAAGATTTTCGATCTCACGGGAAGCGCCGAGCACGGGCAGCTCGTCGTCCGCGCGCGGCCGCAAGCCGGCCCACTCGTCCACGATCTCCAGGCCGGAGACGCCGGGCGCGATCTCTTCCGCGCAAAGTCGGATCGCGCGGCGGCCCTCTGCGGTGATCGACTTGTCGAAGCCCGCGCGCTCGGTCGTCGTGCCCGCGAGCAGCCGCCCGTCCCTGCGCGGCACGACGTAGCCGCCCGCGCCGTAGACGACGTGGCGCACGAGCGGAGCCGCGCCTGCCGCCATCGTGTAGCACAGAATCTGCCCGCGGACGGGTTCGATGCGCGGCGATTGTGGCGCGTCGGCGTCGTGCGCCGCGGGCGTCGCGAACGTTAAAGACGAAGACGCCGCCGCTTCGGGTTCGGCCGCGGCCGGGGCGTCGGGAGTTTTCACGGGCACGAGCGACGACCACGCGCCGCAGGCGACGACGGCCGCGCCCGCGCTGATCGCGCCGCGCGATGTCTCGACCGAGACGAAGCGCCCGACGCTCAACCGGAGAGAGAGCGCCTCGGTGTGTTCCAGGACGCGGACGCCCGCGAGGCGGGAGGCGCGGGCGAGCGCGTCGCACAGGCGGCGGTTCTCCACCTGCCACGCGAGCGGGAAGCGCAGCGCGCCGCGCACGCGCGCGGAGAGGTGGGGTTCGAGCGCGAGCGTGTCGGCGGCGCTCAACCGCTCGACGAGGAGCCCTTCGCGCCGCTGCCACTCGAAGCGGCGCGCGCCCTGCCGTTCTTCTTCTTCGGTGAAGGCGAGGCAGAGCGTGCCCGTGCGGTCGAGCTCGATGTCGATGCCGGTCTCCTCGCGCAGCGCGGCGGCGAACGCCGGGTAGGCGTCGCGGTTCGAGCAGGCGAAGTCGAAGAAGTCGTCGCGAGCGTCCGCCTCGACCTGCGGGGCGAGCATCCCGGCGGCGGCCCACGAAGCCTCCGCGCCGAGCCGCCCGCGCTCGACGAGCGCGACGCGCGCGCCCCAGCGCCCCAGCTCGCGCGCCACCGCGAGCCCCGCGACCCCGCCGCCGATGACGACCACGTCCGCGCTCCCGCCCCGTCCGTTCATGTCCCGCGAAGCTGCTGGCACGTTTCGCAAAGTTACTGATATGATGTGGCTCAAATAAAAACGTCCGTGGTTAGTTGCCCGTCGTCAGTTGTTTGCGGCTGACTGCGACGGGTGATGCTCGGCGCGGGTCGCAAAACAACGACGGACGACGGACGACGGACGACGGACAAACGACATGAAACATACTATCACACTCCTTCCGGGCGACGGGATCGGGCCGGAAGTCACCTCCGCCGTGGTGCGGATCATCGAGGCGACGGGCGTCCAGGTCGAGTGGGAGACGCACTACGCGGGCGCGCAGGCGCTGGAGAAGTACGGGACGACCTTGCCCGACGATCTGCTCGAATCGATCAAGCGCAACAAGGTCGCCCTGAAGGGGCCGATCACGACGCCCGTCGGCAAGGGCTTCACGTCGGTCAACGTCGGCCTGCGCAAGACGCTCGACCTCTACGCGAACCTGCGGCCCGTGCGCGCCCTGCCGAACGTGCCGTCGCGCTACCCGGAGCTCGACCTGGTCGTCGTGCGCGAGAACACTGAGGATTTGTATTCGGGGATCGAGCACGTCGTCGTGCCCGGCGTGGTCGAGAGCATCAAGATCATCACGGCGAAGGCTTCGACGCGCGTCTCGAAGTTCGCCTTCGAGTACGCGCGCCGGGAGGGGCGCAGGAAGGTCACCGCCGTCCACAAGGCGAACATCATGAAGCTCTCGGACGGGCTCTTCCTCGACTGCTTCCGCGAGGTCTCGAAGGACTACCCGGAGATCGAGGCGGACGACAAGATCGTCGATAACGCCTGCATGCAGCTCGTCATGCGACCCGAACAGTTCGACATCATGCTGCTCGAAAACCTCTACGGCGACATCGTCTCCGATCTCTGCGCCGGACTCATCGGCGGGCTGGGGTTAGTGCCCGGCGCGAACATCGGCGAGCTGGGCGCGGTCTTCGAGGCGGTGCACGGCAGCGCGCCCGACATCGCCGGGCAGGGCATCGCCAACCCGACGGCGCTTTTGCAGTCGGGCATCCTCATGCTGCGCCACCTCGGCGAGCGCGAGGCGGCCGATCGCGTGGAGCAGGCGATGCTCAAGGTCTTCCGCGACGGCGAGGTGCGCACGCGCGACATCGGCGGCGCCGCCAAGACGATGGAGTTCGCCGAGGCGATCATCGCGGGGCTGTGAGGCGTCAACAAGCGGGGCCGTGGGGCGTCAAGAAATAGTGCAACCGGGGTCTCGGCGCGGGCATCTATTTACCGTCTGAGCGGTAACTTGACTGTGCCGGACGCCGTCCTTTAGAGTTCATGTCTCGGCGCGTGGTTCTTTGAGTTTTACCGCGCCGTGAGACGGGGATCAAGACTCGTTTCGCGGTTTTGGAATCCACCAGCCGCCGCCACTCGAACACCCTTCCGAGAGCGTAGGCATTCTCCTCTGCTAGAAAATCCCAGCGCGGAAAAATTCGGCTGCGCGAAAGTGTGTTCGGGGCGTCGTCAGAAGTTCGGGCGACGTTAAAGCTCGGCCCCCATGTCGGAAAAATTTGCGCGCTTCTCCACCCCCCCGCCCGGAGCCGGCTCCCGCACGAGCCGCCCGCGCGGGGCTTGCGAACCGCCGGTTCATATCTTTTGACGAGTGTGAGGTCTTCCATGAAGTCTGTCAGGTTCGGCGGGACGCCCGCCAGGGGCTCGGTCGTGAGATTGCTGGCGCTCACCGTCGCGTGCGCCCTCGTCGCCGTCGCGGTCGCCGGGCTCATGCCGGGCGCGTCGGCGCAGCAGAAGTCGCCGGCCGGGTCGAAGCAGCCCGGCTCTGCCGCCCTCTCGACGAAGAGGGCGCCCGGCGTGCGGAGCCGCGCGAAGTTCAAGGACAGTATGGCGAAGTCGGCCGCCGCGCCCGGCGGCGAAGCCGTCCCACTGGCGCTCGGTTGCGCGAAGCCCGACGGCGCCATCACGCTGAGCCAGACCGTCAACGGCTCGCTCGTGTCGGGCGACTGCACGCTCTCGGACGGTTCGTTCTTCGACGCCTACACGTTTAGCGGCACCGCCAACCAGCAAGTGGTCATCAGAATGAGTTCGGGGCAGTTCGACACCCTTCTTTTTTTGATGAGACCCGGCGAGACCTCCTTGCGCCCGCTCGATTCCAATGACCCGTTCCAGAGCGACGACGACGGCGGGGGGACGAACTCGCTGATCTCCGTCACCCTTCCCACGACCGGCACTTACACCATCATCGCGAACGCCTTTTACCCGCCGAACGACCCGGACGGCGACGGCGGGTCGGGTAGCTACACGCTCTCGTTGGCTCCGCCCTGCACGCCCGTGCAAACGTCCATCACGCCCACGGTCGGCGGCGCCGTGAACGTGACGGGCACGTTCGCCAGCACCGATTGCACGCTCGACGACGGCTCTTTCTTCGACGTGTACACCTTCAGCGGCACGGCGGGGCAGCAGGTCGCCGTCACGATGAACTCCTCGTTCGACAACTTCCTCTTCCTCGTGGCCCCGGACGGCGACGAGTTGGCGCGCGACGACGACGGCGGCGGGGGCACGAACGCGCGCATCCCCGCGGGCTCCGGCTTCGCCCGGCTGCCGCAGACCGGCACCTACCGCATCGTCGCCAACTCCGCCTTGCCGAACGTCACCGGCAGCTACACCGTCTCGCTGGCGGTCGCCGCGAGCCCCTGCCCGTCGAGCCCGATCAGCTTCGGCGCGTCGGTCAACGACGCGCTCGCGACGACCGACTGCCGACTGCCCTTCGACTCGTCCCTCATGGACGTGTACACCTTCAACGCCTCGGCGGGTCAGACCGTCAACATCACGATGAACTCGACCGCCTTCGACGCCTTCCTCTTCCTGCTCGCGCCGGACGGGACGGTGCTGGCGTCGGACGACAACGGCGGCGGCGGCACCAACGCGCGCATCCCCTCGTCCGACACGCCCGGCTTCACGGGCACGCTGCCCACGACCGGGACTTACACGATCTACGCCAACTCCGCCGCGGCGGGTCTGACCGGCGCTTACACGCTCTCGCTGACGGGCACGGGCGGCACGTCCTGCGACGTGACGATCTACCCGCCCGTCCAGCCCTTCACGCAAGGGGGCGGCACGGGCCGCTTCACGGTCTTCCCCGTGGGGACGTGCTCCTGGACGGCTTCGACCTCGACGCCCTGGATCACCATCAACTCGCCGACCGCGGCGACCGCCGGCACGGGGCGCGTGCGCTACACGGTCGCCCCCAACAACACCGCGGCCACCCGCACCGGCTCGATCGTCGTCGGCACGCGCACCTACGTCGTGACGCAGACCTCGGCGGCGACCACCCCGCAGGTGCAATTCAGCAACGCCACCTACTCCGTCAACGAGGGCGACGCGTCGAAGTCGATCACGATCACGGTCTCGCGCATCGGCGACACGGCCGGCGCGGCGACGATCGAGTACCGCACCGTCGACGACCCCACGGCCATCCCCTGCAACCCGGCCGACACCCCGGCCGCGCAGCGCGGCAAGGCCCTGGCCCGCTGCGACTATTCGACGAACCTCGACACGCTGACCTTCGACATCGGCCAGACCGTCAAGACGTTCACCATCCCGCTCATCAACGACGCGCACGTCGAGGGCAACGAGACGTTCCAGATCGCGCTCCAGAACGCGCAGGGGGCCGCCGCCGGCTCGCAGCAGACCGCGACCGTCACCATCGTGGACGACGACGCGGCGCAGTCGACGACCAACCCGATCAACCAGACGCCGCTCTTCATCCGGATGCAGTACCTCGACTTCCTCACCAGGGAGCCGGAGCCGGGCGAGCCGTGGTCGGCGGTCATCAACGGCTGCCCGAACCCCTTCAACCGACCCAACAACGACCCGTCGGCGAACTGCGACCGCATCAAGGTCTCGTCGGCCTTCTTCGGCTCGGACGAGTTCAAGCTCAAGGGCTTCTTCGTCTTCCTCTACTACAAAGTCTCCTTCGGCAGCCAGGCGACGCCGAACTTCGTGCCGCAGTACGACCAACTCATGCCCGACATGAGGCGCGTCACGGGCGCTTCGACGGAGGAGCGCGTCGACAAGACCTTCAACTTCGCCGAGGACTGGGTCACGCGCCCGGCCTTCGTCGCGCGCTACGGCCCGAAGAACAACGCGCAGTTCGTCGACGAGCTGCTCGCGAACGTCGGGGCGACTCTGGCGAGCGCCGACCCGGTCTCCGGCGAGACGCGCAACTCGCTCGTCGCGGCCCTCGACGCCTCGACGAAGACGCGCGCGCAGGTGCTGCGCATCATCGTCGAGAGCCGCGAGGTCAACAACGTGCAGACCAACCACGCCTTCGTCGCGATGCAGTACTACGGCTACCTACGCCGCACGCCGGAGCCGGGCGGCTACAACGACTGGCTCAACACGATCAACCCGCCCACGAGCGCCGACCCGCGCGACATGGTCAACGGCTTCCTCAACTCGGACGAGTACTTCCTCCGCTTCGGGCCTAACGTCCGGCAGTAGCCGGCCGCGAGATCGTCACCTCAAAAAGCCGGGGCGCGTGCTGTGCGAGCACGCGCCCCGGCTTTTTCGCGTCGGGATTTTTGCGGACGCCGCGCCCAGCGCAGGGGCGCGAAGGAAGCGCAAGAGGGGGCGCGGAGTAGAT
>DATLMC010000021.1:0-24273 GCA_035537435.1 Pyrinomonadaceae bacterium
AGAAAATCGGCGATGACGAACTGACCGAGCCCTTCGGTGAACAAGTTCTCGTGCTGCTTGATGAGCGCCAACTGATCGACGATGTACTCGGAGGCGACGAGCCAGCCGAGGCGTAAGCCCGGCGCGAGCGTCTTCGAGAACGTGCCGAGGTGGATGACGATGTTGTGCGCGTCCAGGTGGTAGAGCGGGGGCGGGGGCGGCGCGTCCAGGTATGTTTCGCTCCACGGATCGTCTTCGACGACTGGCGTGTGAGAGCGCGCGGCGAGTTTCAGCAGGTCCTGCCGCTCCCTCAAACTCATCACGCGACCCGTTGGGTTCTGGAAAGTCGGATCGGTGTAGATCAGTTTCGGCCGGTAACGCACGAGCAGGTCTTCCAGCTCGTCCAGGCTCGCGCGCGACGTGTCCCAGCCGACGAGGTTCGCGCCCGCCGCGCGGAAGGTCTGGATCGCGCCGACGTAGCCGGGCCGGTCGACCACGACGTAGTCGCCCGCGTCGATCAGGCAGCGCGCGATCAGGTCGATCCCCTGCTGCGATCCCGAAAGCATGAGGACGCGCTCCGCCTTCGTCCTGAATCGCTCGCCGATGGCGCGGCGCAGGCGCGGCTGCCCCTCCGTGGGCGCGATGCCGAGCGCGGTTGAGGCGTGGCGGCGCAGCGCGTGCTCGGTGAAGCGCAGGTAGTCTTCGACGGGGAAGCACTCGAAGGCGGGCGCGCCCGCGGCGAAGGAGATGACGCCGGGGCTCAAGCCGCTGAGCATCAAGTGGCGCAGGGAGAGGCTGTAGCCGAAGTAGGCGACCGACGCCGAGACCTTGCCGCGCCACGCGAATGGCGCGTCCGCCGCCTCCGGCGTCGCGCAGACGAACGTGCCGCGCCCGACGTGGCTGCGTACGAGCCCGCGCGCTTCGAGTTCGCGGTACGCGCCCGCGACCGTCGTGCGGCTCAGGCCGAGCCGCGACGCCAGCTCGCGCTCCGACGGCAGGCGCGCGCCCGCCTCCAGCTCGCCCGCGCGCACCGAGTCTTCGAGGGCGGCGAGCAGTTGGAGGTAGAGCGGCTCCGGGCCGCCGCGCTTGAGGCTGAGTTTGGTGAAGTCCATCGTCGCCGCCCCGTGAGTCGCGGCCGATGTGCCACCGCGAAATTGGCTATTTCCGAAACGAGGGCGCGGCAAGTATAACAGTTCGCGCCGCGGCGTTGTGGACGAAGTGTGAGGCGCGGCCGAAAGGAAAAGGATCATGAGCGACGAGAAAGAGGACGGCCACGTGTGGGAGGGCTTGCAGACGCGGCTCGCGCGCGGCGACCGCGGCCTGAACGCGACGCACGCGGTCGCGCCCCCCATCTGGCAGACCTCGACCTTCAGCGTGGACTCGCCCGCAGACTTCGTCGGGCTGGCAACGTCCGTCCACCCCTCGGAGTTCTACACGCGCTACGGCAACCCGACGCACGCGCAGGTCGAACGCCTGGCGGCGTCGCTCGAAGGCGGCGAGGCGGCTCTCGTGACGGGCTCAGGGATGGGCGCGATCTTCACCGCCGTGATGTCGCTGCTCGAAAAAGGCGATCACGTCGTCGCGCAGCGCAGCCTCTACGGGAACACCTTCTCGATGTTCGAGAACCTGCTGCCGCGCTGGGGCATGGAGCGCACCTTCGTCGACAACGCCGACCCGGAAAGCTTCGCGCGCGCCATCCGGCCGCACACGAAACTCGTCTACACCGAGACGCCCACGAACCCGCTGATGACTTTGACAGACCTGCGGGCGGTCTCCGAGATCGCGCGCGCGCGCAACGTGACGACGATGTGTGACAACACCTTCGCCACGCCCGTCAACCAGCGCCCGATAGAGTTCGGGATCGACGTGGTCGTCCACAGCGCGACGAAATACATCGGCGGGCACCACGACGTAACCGCCGGGCTCGTCGTCGGGTCGGGCGAGTTCATCGAGCGCGCGTGGAGGTTCGGGCTCATGGCGGGCGCGTCGCTGAGCCCGTTCGACTCGTGGCTGCTGCTGCGGGGCCTGCGCACCATGGGCCTGCGCGTCGAGCGTCACAACCGGAACGCGCTCGCGCTCGCGCGCTTCCTCGAAACGCACCCGAAGGTCGCGCGCGCCTACTACCCCGGCCTGGAGTCGCACCCGCAGCACGGGCTGGCGCGCCGTCAGATGACCGGGTTCACGGGCGTCCTGAGCGTGGAGCTGCGCGGCGGCTACGAGGCGGCGGAGCGCTTCATCAGGTCGCTCAGGATCGGCGTCTACGCGGCGAGCCTCGGCGGCTACGAGACGCTGCTCGTCCACCCGGCGGCGATGTGGGCGAAGTCTCTGACCGCCGAGCAGCGGCAGGCGATGGGCGTCGGCGACAGCCTCGTGCGCGTCTCCGTCGGCATCGAGGACGAGGCTGACCTGATCAAAGACTTCGGTCGCGCGTTAGACAGTCTGTAATCTCTTCGCGCCTCCCAGCGCCTCCAGCGTGAAACTATTTCTCACGCTGGAGGCGCTGGGGGCGCAAAAGGAAGGCACATGAAGAAGCTTCGTTATCATCTGGTCGACGTGTTCACCGACCGGCAGTTCGGCGGGAATCCTTTGGCGGTCTTCACGGACGGCGCGGGGCTCTCGGACGAGTTAATGCAACTGATCGCCAAGGAGATGAACCTCTCGGAGACGACCTTCGTGCTCCCGCCCGCGGACGCGGCGAACCACTTCCGCGTGCGCATCTTCACGCCCGCGCGGGAGCTGCCGATGGCGGGCCACCCGACGGTCGGCACGACCTACATCCTCGCGCGCGAGCGGATGCTCGAATCGTCGGGGCGGGAAACGGCCGCGGGCGCGACGACGATCCGGCTCGAAGAGGGCGTCGGCACGATCCCCGTGCGCGTCGACTGGAAGGACGGCGCGGCGGATTTCATCGAGATGGGCCAGCCGCTGCCGACCTTCGGCCCGCGCGTCGAAGACGCGGCGGGCGTCGCCGAAATGATCTCGCTCGAAGCATCGGAGATCGACGAGAGATTTCCGGTCGAGATCGTCTCGTGCGGCGTGCCCTTCCTCTTCGTGCCGCTGAAGAGCCTGGCGGCCGCGCGGCGGGCGCGGCCGCGAGTCGAGGTGATCGAGCGCGTGCTGGGCGAGTTGTCGCACGAGGTCTTCGTCTTCACGACCGAGACGGAGTTCGACGGGTCGGGCGTGCACAGCCGGATGTTCGCGCCCGGCCTGGGCGTCACGGAAGACCCGGCGACGGGCGGCGCGAGCGGGCCGCTCGGCTGCTACCTCGTGCGCCACGGCGTCGTGCCCTCGGCGGGCGGCGAGTTGGACATCACGAGCGAGCAGGGGATCGAGATGGGGCGGCCGAGCTTCATCCGCATCCGCATCGCGCACGAGGGCGAATCGATCACGCGCGTGCGCGTCGGCGGCCGCTGCCGCCACACGGGCGGCGGCCATCTCGAACTCGACGTGTGAAGCAGGAGACTTGTCTTTACCGCCGCGTTAGAGAATGATTGAGGCGTCGCGGAGGTCTGGGAGAAATGGCGGGCATTCGAGTAGCCTTCAAGGCCGCGCGCCTGATGAGCGTCGCCGCCCTCGCCTCCGCCGGCGGTCACTATTCGCGCCCGGCTCTTCCGCCACACGACTACTTCGACTCGTACGGGCGTATCTCCTGGGAGGATGAGAAGGCGCGTCTCGATAATTTCGCCGTCGAGTTGCGGCACGACCCAAATCTGGTCGGGTACATTGTAGTCTACTCCGGCCGACGCTCTTGTTTTGGTGAAGCCAAACGCCGCGCCCTGCGTGCGAAGGAATACCTGGTCAGGACTCGCGACATTCCGGAAAGCCGAATCAGGTGGATGGACGGAGGGTATCAGGAAGAGTTAAGAGTGATCCTTCAACCTTCACAACCGGATGCGCCGGAATTTGCCGCCTCGCCTACGCTCAAGCCGGGCGACGCGGTCGTTAAGAACTGTCAGCCGAAATCTACCAGACGCAAATCTGCCAGACGCAGGAAGCACGGTTCGTAAAGTCTCATGCCCGCCGACAGGTTCATCAACGAGCGCAAGAGCGCGTGGCAGCGTCTGGAGGAGTTGCTGCGGCTGCTCGACGAGATGTCTCTGCGACGCCTCGGCCGCGAGGACGTGCGCGAGTTGGGGCGCATCTACCGGCGCACGTCGTCCGATCTCGCCATCGCCCGCGCCGAGTCGCGCGATCCGCGCCTGGTCAACTACCTCAACAGCCTCGTCATCCGCGCGCACGGCCGCATCTACCGCACGGAGGCGATGGAGGGCGGCAAGCGCCTGCGCCGCTTCTTCATGCGCGACTTCCCGCGCACCTTCCGCCGCACGTGGCGCTACACGGGCGTGGCGTTCGCCTTCTGCCTCGCCTTCGGGATCGCCGGCTTCTACGGGACGTGGCACGACGCCGAGTTCTCCGGGGTGGTCGGCATCGACGACTCGATGCGGGCCACGATCAGTTCGGGGACGCGCTGGTGGGAGTCTCTGAACAAGGCGAACCAGATCGGCGGCGCGGCGATCATGACGAACAACATCCAGGTGATGTTCAACGCCTTCGCGCTCGGGGCGATGCTCGGCCTCGGCACGCTCCTCGTGATGGCCTTCAACGGCCTCAACATCGGCGCGGTGCTCGCGCTCACCTACCGCGCCGGGTTCGGAAATGATCTCGTCACCTTCATGGCCGGGCACGGCGTGATCGAGCTCTCCTGCATCTTCATCGCGGGCGGCGCGGGGCTGCTCGTCGGCACGGCCATCCTCGCGCCCGGCGACCTCTCGCGCTTCGACGCGCTCCGCCTGCGCGGTCGCGACGCGGCGCACCTCATCGTCGGGTGCGTCCCGCTCCTCGTCGTCGCGGGGACCATCGAGGGCTTCATCTCGCCCGCGCCGATCGACCCCGCGTTCAAGTACGCCACCGCCGCCATCACCGGCGTCGCGCTCTACACCTACCTGCTGCTCGGCGGGCGCGAGCCCGAGGCGGAAGACCGCTGACGCCGCGCGGCGCGGGCACGGCCCCGTGCCCGCGCCGCTCTGACTCTCACCTCTTCAACCAGCCCTCGCGCAGCTTCAACTGTTCGGGCGTCGGGTTCGAGACCTCGACGATCTTGTAGTCGGCCAGCTCGCGCGAGCCGACCTTCGCTTCGAGCGTCTTCTCCTCCGCGCCGCGTTTGACCCCGAGCCGGACGGTCTGATCGATCTTCCCCTGCAACAGGCCCGCGAGCGAGAGCCCGCCGCCGGGCGTGGCGCGCAGGCGCGTGTCGTCGAGCGACGTAATCACGTCGCCCTTCAGGAGCCCCGCGAGCGCGAGGCCCGCGTCCGGCGCGATGTCCGTCACCTCCCAGCCCTGCTCGGTGGCGTTGAAGCTCGCGCCGAGGTAAGGGACTTTGCGCGCTGACTTCTCCAGCCGGTAGCCCGCGTAGCCGAAAATCTGATCGTAGGGCGGGACTTCCGTGCCCGTGACGTAGCGCGTGAAGAATTCGCGGTAGTCGCGGCCGGCGAGCTTGCCGAAAGCGGAGACGAAATCCTCAGGCGTGAAGCCGCGACCGCGCTTGTAGAAGTCCGTGTAGAGCGAGCGCATCACGTCGTCGAGGCTGCGCGCGCCCGCGGTGTCGTGGCGGATCGAGAGGTCGAGGAGCGCGCCGAGGTTCTGCCCCTGCGTGTAGTAGGAGATTTGGAAGGCGCAGGGCGTGTCGTAGCAGAGCCACGTCGAGGTGGAGGCGTCCGCGGGCGAGATGAAACCGCGCGCGGCGTTGCCTTCGACGCCGCCCGCCGCGCGCGCGACCGATTGCAGGAAGTCTTCCCTCTGCCTGAGGCCGGCGCGGTAAGTCGAGAGAAAGCCGTAGTAGTTCGTGAAGCCCTCGGAGACCCAGAGCGAGGGCGTCTCCTGCTCGCGCGAGTAGTCGTAGGGCCACATCTCGGCGGGGCGCAGCCGCTTGACGTTCCAGAGGTGGAAGAACTCGTGCGCGGCGAGCCCCGTCAACTGCTCGGGCTGGGGGTTGCGCAAGCCCGCGCCGACGGCGACGTGCGAGTTGTGGTGCTCCAGCCCGCCGTCCGCATCCGACTCCGCCGGTGCGAGGAAATAGAAGTAGACGTACTTCTCGTAGGGCAGTTCGTTGAAGACCGCGCGCTCGGCTTCGACGATCTTCGCGAGCATCGGCGCGAGCCGCTCGCCCTTCTCCTTGGGGAAAGCGCCGGCCGGCGTCGAGACGAAGAGGTGCGGCTTGCCCTCGACCTCGAAGCGCACCACGTCGAAGCGCCCCATCTCGGTCGGCGAATCGACGAGCGTGTCGTAGTCGGGCGCGGTGAAGACGTGAGGGTCGCTCGTCTCCTTGAGCGACGAGACGATCTGCCACCCTTCGGGGACTTTGAAGCGCACCGACGAGGGGCTCGCGCGGTGGCCGACCGGCTCCAGGAACAACTGCGTGCCGGTGAAGAAGGCGTAGTCGTTTGTGATCTTCGCCTGGTTCAAGGCGAGCACGTTGGCGAAGTAGTCGAACTCGATCCTGATCTGCCTGTGATCCCCGGCGAAGACGCGCCACGTCTGCTTCCTCGTCATCTGGTGCGGGAGCGGGCGGCCCGTCGAGCCCGTCGCCTTGAAGCGCAGGACGTTCTTCGCGTAGTTCTCGACCGTGTACCAGCCCGGCGTCCACGCCGGCAGCGCGAGATCGAGTTGAGGGTCGCGCAGGTTCTTCACGTCCGCCGTGACGTGGAAGAGGTGAGAGCCCGTGCTCGCGACCTCGACCGTGTAATCGACGCGGAACTGATCTGCCTGCGCCGCCGCGGCGGGCGCGCAGGCGCAGGAGATGACCGCGAGCAGCAGCAGCCGCGCGGCGTGATGAAGCGCGCGGCACGGGGTCGGATGGTGTCGCTCAAAGTTTTCCCGTCTCATCGTTAACCTCGGAAAAAGTTTTTGGTCTTCACAACAGCCCGCGCTCTTTGACGCGGATGTAGGTCTCCAGGAGCGCGGGCGCGAGCGTCGCCGCCGTCACGTCGAGCGCGAGCCCGCCCTGCCGCTCGACGAGGCGCAGCGCCGCCTCGCGCTGCAACCTGATCTCCTCGGCGACCGACTGCGTGAAGAGCCCTCTCAAGTCCGGCGGCGCGCCGACGACGGCCGCGCGCAGGTCTCGATCCCCGATGGTCGCGACGAGCGGCAGGTGGCGCGGGCGCAGCAGCTTCAGCGACGCCAGCAGCTCGCGCGAGCCCTCCTCGTCGACCAGATCGGTCAGGATCACGACGAGCGCGCGCCGCTTGCAGTTGGCGGCGATGTACTCGAAGGCGCGCGTGTACGAGGGCTCGATCAGCTCCGGCTCGACGGCGTGCAGGGCTTCGAGCACGGCGTCGGTCTGCTCGCGCCCGCGCGCCGGGGGCACGTAGGCGCGCACCCGCCGGCCGAAGACGGCGACGCCCGCGTTGTCGCCGCCGCGCTGCGCCGCGCTCATCAGGGCGAGCGCGGCGTGCACCGCCGTGTCGAACTTCGTCTCGTCCTCGATGCGCGCCGTCATCAGGCGACCGGCGTCGAGCGCGACGAGGATCGTCTGGTCGCGCTCGATCTGGTACTGCCGCGTCGTCAGCTTGCCGCGCCGCGCGGTCGCGCTCCAGCTCAGGTGGCGCAGCTCGTCGCCCGGCACGTAGTCGCGCAGGGATTCGAAGTCGCGCCCCTCGCCGCGCCACGCGCTGCGCCGGTGCGCGGCGACGAGCGAGTGCGCGCCGAGCGCCTTCAGCTCCGCCTCGCGCGCGCGCCGCAGGTTCGGGTAGACCTTCACGCTTTCGGCGTGCCAGGCCTCGACGCCGCGCCAGACCAGACGCCACGGCGAGAGCCGCCGCACGGCGATGCGCCCGAACTCGAAGCGGCCCCGGCGCGGCGGCGCGAGCCCGTACACGAGTGTCGCCGTCGCCTGCGCCCCGACCGCGACTTCCGCCTCGCGCGGGCTCGTCAACTTCATCACCGGCGGGTACTCGTCCTTCAACATCAACCGCACGTCGCGCGGCGTCGCGTTCGTCACGCTCACGCGCACCTCCGTCTCCGCGCCGATGTGGAAGCGGCCGGCGAACTCGCGCTCGACCGTTAACCCTTCGGGCACACTGCTCCGCCTCGCGTCGATGAACGCGGCCGAGAAGAGCAGGAGGTCGTAGGCGAAGACGGCCCAGCGCAGGCGGGGCGCACCCCACGCGAACGAGAGCGGGAGGAAGCCGAGCGCGAGCAGGACGTAGAAGAGTTTCGCGAAGACGAAGCGCATACGTGCGGGGCGGGCCTTAGCCGTCCGGTCAAACTGTCAGATTGTCGGCGCGCCGCAAGGTCGCAGGCAGTGTAGGGTCAAAACGCGGGCGCAGGCAAACTCGGCTGTCGCGCGCGCCGCACTACCGCGCGCGCGCCGTTTAGTATTAGAATCGCACCCGACCGCAAGCCCGCTGACACGAGAAGCTCATTCCGACCTCCGAGACTCACGAGGAACCATCATGACACGTGCCCGCCTGTTATTACTTTTACTATTAGTCGCCGTCATGACTCCGACCGCAGCCGCCGCCGCCCAGGAGAAGGCGCAGCCGAAAACCTTGCGCGACGCGACGAAGGACTTGCAGAAACTAGACGGCTACTTCCCCGTCTACTGGGACGCCGAGCGCGGACGCCTCCTGCTGGAGATCGCGCGCTTCAACCAGGAGTTCCTCTACCAGACATCCTTACAGACGGGCGTCGGCTCGAACCCCATCGGGCTCGACCGCGGACAGCTCGGCGCGACGCACGTCGTCTTCTTCGAGCGCGTCGGGCCGAAAGTCTTGCTCGTCGAGCCGAACCAGCGCTACCGCGCGCGCTCGACCGATCCGAACGAGCGCCGCGCCGTCGAAGAGTCGTTCGCGCGCTCGGTGCTGTGGGGCTTCCGCGTCGAGGCGTCGGAGGGGGAGCGCGTGCTGGTCGACGCCACCGCGTTCTTCATGCGCGACGCCCACGGCGTGGCGGACGCGCTGCGCCGCGCGCAGCAGGGCGGCTTCTCGCTCGACGAGTCGCGCAGCGCCATCTACCTGCCGCGCACGAAAAACTTCCCGCTCAACACGGAGGTCGAGGCGTCGCTCACCTTCAACTCGAACGATCCGGGCGGGCTCGTCAGGCAGACGACGCCGAGCCCGCAGAACCTGACCGTCAGGGAGCACCACTCGCTCGTGCAGTTGCCCGACGACCAGTACCGCCCGCGCCGCTACGACCCGCGCGTCGGCAACATCAACATCGAGTTCTACGACTACGCGACGCCCATCACCGAGCCCATCGAGCAGCGCTGGATCATCCGCCACCGCCTCGTCAAGAAAGACCCGAACGCCGCGTCTTCGGAGCCCGTCAAGCCGATCATTTATTACGTCGATTCGGGCGCGCCGGAGCCGATCCGCAGCGCCTTGATCGAGGGCGCGTCGTGGTGGAACGGGGCTTTCGAGGCCGCCGGTTTCAAGAACGCCTTCCAGGTGAAGGTGCTGCCCGCGGACGCCGACCCGATGGACATCCGCTACAACATGATCAACTGGGTGCACCGCGCGACGCGCGGCTGGTCTATCGGCGACAACGTCAACGACCCGCGCACCGGCGAGATCATCAAGGGCAACGTCACGCTCGGTAGCTTACGCATCCGACAGGACTACGTGCTCGGCAGCGGTCTCATCCCGCCCTTCGGCGAAGGCCCGCGCGGCGGCTCGCGCGACGAGACTTTACGCGGCGGCTCGTGCCAGTTCGCCGCCGCGCTCGACGACGACTACCTCGCCGCGGCCGATCCGTCGACGGACGCCGCGCAGATGGCGCTCGCGCGCATCCGCCAGCTCGCCGCGCACGAGGTCGGGCACACGCTCGGACTCGAACACAACTTCGCCGCCTCGACTTACGCCGGCCGCGCGTCCGTGATGGACTATCCCGCGCCGCTCGTCGAGATCAGGAACGGCAAGCTCGATCTCTCGAACGCCTACGCGCGCGGCATCGGCGTCTACGACAAGTTCGCGATCACCTACGCCTACGCGCAGTTCCCGCCGGGCGCGGACGAGCGCGTCCAGCTCGCGCGCATCGTCGAAGACGGCGTCGCGCGCGGGATGCTTTATCTCACGGATCAGGACGCGCGGCCGTTCGGGGCGGCGAACCCGCTGGCGAACCTGTGGGACAACGGCGACGACCCGGTCGCGATGCTGCGCCACGAGATGGAGGTGCGCCGCATCGGCCTCTCGCAGTTCGGTCTCGGCAACATCGCCTCCGGCACGCCGCTCTCCCTCTTGGAAGCCCGGCTGCTCCCGCTCTACCTGCACCACCGCTATCAACTGCAAGCCGCCGTCAAGTCGGTCGGGGGACTTTATTACACTTACGCCGTTAAGTCCGGCGGCTCTAATCTCGTAGCCCGTAACGACTCGAACCAGGCAGCCCCCAGGTGGAATGAGGGGGCCATTCCCATCCCGGCCCTCGTCCAGCAGGTCGTGCCCGCCGCCAAGCAGCGCGACGCGCTCAACGCCGTGTTAGACACCATCCGACCCGACGCGCTCGCGCTGCCGCAGCGCATACTCGATCTCATCCCGCCGCCCGCCCCCGGCTTCCAGGGCAACACCATCGAGCTGTTCCCGAAGCGCACCGATCCGGTGTTCGACCCCGTGGGCGTCGCGTCCATCGCCGCAGACCTCGCCGTCTCCGCGCTCGTCGAGCCGCACCGCGCCGCGCGCCTGCTCGACTACCACTCGCGCAACAGCGCCAACCCCGACTTCAAAGAAGTCCTCGCCGCGCTCATGCGCCGCACCTGGTACGATCCCGCGCCGCGCGACGCGCAGCAGGCCACCATCCAGCGCGCCGTGCAGTCGCTCGTCGTCACGCGGTTGATGGACACGGCGGCGAGCGACGCGGCGTCGCCGCTCGTGCGCGCCGACGCGACGCAGGCGCTCCGCGAGTTGTCCGAACGACTCAAAGCGCCAGCGCAGTCCGCGCCCGCCGACACCGCGCACCGCCGCGCCGCGCTCGACGACATCGAGCGCTTCCTCACCAGACCCGACGCGCCCCGTCGGCGCACCGTCCCGCCGCCCCCCCCGCCGGGCGATCCGATCGGCGCGCAGCCGCCCGGTTAAGCGTGACAACGCCGCTCCAAAATCGCAGCCGTCACCCGCTCGTCAAGAGCGCCGAACGAAGCGCGCCGCTGGTGTAATCATGTAGGGGCAGGGCTCGTCCCTGCCCGCTCGGTCGGCAAAGAGAAGACGGGCGGGGACGAGCCCTGCCCCTACAAATATCCCGGTCTTGCCGAGTCAGCGCGCGGGCGCGCGCGCGCGCACTTGCGGGTTCAACTCCCCGCAGTCGTGGAACGTAGATTCCCTCTTGCCGTCGAAGATTCCCGGTCGCCCCTCGATCACCAGCACGGCGTCTGACGCGCTCTCGGCGTCGGCGCAGACGCGACGCGCGAGCCTGAAATAAACGCGCGGCTCCGGGTAAGGTGGGACGTTGAATTCGGCCTGCGCCCACCTGAGCAGCGAGAGCAAGTTTCTGTCGCCGACGCGTCGCACGCTCCCGCGCGCTCTCGCGGGCAGCCGCTCTTTCATCGACTCGCTCACGTAGACGCCCGCGCGGCTGGTGTTTCCGGAGTAGAGCGCCGCCGACAGGTAAGAGTCCCAGAGGTTGAAAAGGCTAAAGAGCGGCATCACGCCGAAGAGCAACAGCAGCGCGACGCGGGCGGGCGATTTCCCCCCGACCAGAATGTCGCGCGCCGAAGAAGCGTCATCGCGCCAGAAGAGGACGACGACGAACGCCGCCATCGCCGCGTTCCAGGACCAGACGACGACGTTCGCGCCGACGGGCACGAGGAGCGCGAGGGCGGAGGCGTTCGTCGCGAGCGCGAGCAGACAGGCCGCGCGCCTGAAGCGTCGCGTCAAAAGTCCCACCCCGGCGCACACTTCGACGAGCGGCGCGGCGACGCCCAGCACCGCGGGCAGCACGCCGAACGCCCGCGGCAGGTGACGCAGGTAAGGGCTTAGCAACGCGGGCATGATCTCCGCCGCGAAGCTGTAGTTGATCTTCTGCGCGCCGCTCCAGAAGTACGTGGCGGCGACGATCAGTCGGCACGCATTCAACGCGGCGGGGTTTCCCCCGCCGCCGGCGTCGGCGCGCGGGCCGAGGCACAGGGCCGCGAGCATGAAATAGTATTGGAAGAACCACGGCTGCCAGCGCGTTTGATCCCACAGGCACAGCAGCCCGGCCGCGACGAGGAAGGCGACGACGAACTTTCGCGGGCGCGGGGAGACGATGACGGCGGCCAGAAGGATGACGACGGCGGCAAGCCAGAGGTAATCGAGCGGGAAGGGCACGCCGGGCAGCGCGTCGCTCACGGGCGCGGCCGGGAAGCTGCGCGGGGACGAGAGCCACAGCCTCCCGCTGATCGCGAGCCCGCAAATGATCGCCGCGACCAGCACGATCTTCAGACGCCGCTGCCCGACGCCGTCGTCCGGCGCGGGCGCGACGCGGGCCGCATCGCCGCCCGTTGCAATTATCGACGCGCCGAGCCGGGAGATTGTTTGCGTGAGCCCCAACCCGTCCCCCGCCGCCGCTGCGCGTTAGCGCGGCACTTCGACAGTTTGCAAAATGTCGGTGATGACGCTCTCGGGCGTCGCGCCGTCGAGTTCCGCCTCGGCGCGAAGCCTGAGGCGGTGACGCAGGACTGGGCGCGCGATGTCGCGCACGTCGTCGGGCGTGGCGAACTCGCGGCCGCGCATCGCGGCGAGCGCCTTCGAGCACAGCAGCATCGCGACGGACGCGCGCGGGCTCGCGCCGTAGGCGACCGCCGGGTGCTCTCTGGTGCGGCGCACGATCTGCACGACGTAAGCGCGCACGCCCGGCTCCATGTGCGCGCGGCGGATATCGGCGCGGCACTGCGAGATGGCGTTCGCGTCCGGCAGGGGCCGGATGTCGATCTGCTCCAGCCGGCGCGAGTTGAACCCCTCGTCCCAGTTGGCGACGATGCGCGCCTCGTCTTCGGCGGTCGGGTAGTCGATCAGAATTTTAAGCAGGAAGCGGTCGAGCTGCGCTTCGGGCAGCGGGTAGGTGCCCTCGTACTCGATGGGGTTCTCGGTCGCGAGCACGGTGAAGAGCGGCGAGAGGGGGTGCAGCTCGCCGTCGATGGTCACCTGCCGCTCCTCCATCGCCTCCAGGAGCGCGGCCTGGGTCTTGGGCGGCGTGCGGTTGATCTCGTCGGCGAGCAGGATGTCGGTGAAGATCGCGCCGCGGCGCAAGGAGAACGTGGAGTTGGCGACGTTGAAGACGTTCGTGCCGGTGATGTCGGACGGCATCAGATCGGGCGTGAACTGGATGCGCCCGAACTCCGCGCCGACGATGCGCGCGAGCGTCTTGACCATCAGGGTCTTCGCCGTCCCCGGCACGCCCTCGACGAGCGCGTGCCCTTCCGCCAGGAGCGCGACCAGCACCTGCTCGACCACCGCGTCCTGCCCGACGATGATCTTGCGCAGCTCCGCGTTGATGTGTTCGACCGTTGAGGCGACGTTTTGCAGCATGAGGGCGGGTGACGGGCGAAGGGTGGCGGGTGACGGGTAAGAACTTTGAGCCGCCAGCCGACGCCCCTCGCCGCTCGATTCCTTTCAAGTTTAATCAACAAAACTCAGCGACGCCCGGCCTGCTTGATCTCCCGCTCGCGCATCCTGATGCCGAGCGAGCTTTCGAGTTCGCGCAGGCTCGCGGCGAGGTGGAGCGCGCGGCGGGCGCTTAAGGGCTCGCCCTTCGCGGCGTCCTCGCACTCGCGCAGGAGCGCCGCGAGCCGCGCGCGATCCGTGCCGGAGCGCGCCGAGACGGCGGCGGCGATCTCTTCGGGCGGGGCGGCGAGGTCCGCGCCGCCGTAGCGTGCGAGCGCGCGGCGCGTGCGAGAGTAGATGTTTTCCAGCGCGAGATCAAAGGCGCGCGCCCGCTGCTGCAACTCCGCCATCGAGGCGACGAATTCGAGCTTCGAGCGGCGGTCGGGGCGCGGCGCGGGCAGCGGGCGCGCGAAACGCCGGCCGCGCGACCAGACGACGACCGCCGCGATCAAAAACCCTTGCGCGAACATCGCGATGACGGGCGTGCCCGCGAAATAGGTGATGAGCTGGTTGTGCGTCTCGCCGCGCCCCTGGTGATACTCGTCGAAGGCGATGAGCCCGCCGCCCCCGGCGATGATGTTCGTCGCGAGCTGCAAGTTGTCGGCGCGGCTGATGCCGTTGTTGGCGACGATGAACGGATCGGCGAGGACGACGACGCGGCCGCGGCCGCGCGTGAACTCCGCGACGAGCGCGCCGCGCTCGTCCGAGAAATTGAGGACGGGCGCGTCCGGCTCCGCGTAGTCTCCCGCGCGCCCCGTGACGATGCCGCCGCGCTCCGGATTGATTACGCCGGGCGGCGCTGACGGTCGCGGCGAAGCGCCCCCGCGCGGCGTCGGCGCAGGCGTCGGCTCGTCTCCCTCATCTTCGACACCCGCCTCTTCCCCGTCCGCTTCATCAGCTCCGGCGGCGGGCGTCGCAGACCGCGCGGGCGTGGGCGTCGCGTCGTCCGAGTCTGACGCTTCCTCGTCCTCGTCGGCGTCGCTGGCCTCGCCCGTCTTGACGGGGCTCAGTCGCGTCGCGAGGCGCGAGGGCGCGACGCGCTCGACGCCGGCGGTGATGAGCGTCGGCTGCGTCGGCGCGATGGGTTTCGTGCCCGCGAGCAGGCCCTCCAGGTCGTCGGCGCGCCCGCTGAAGCCGGCGTAGACGACGGGCACGGACGAGACGCCCCGGCCTTCGTCCCCGCCGAGCGTCAGCTCCGGGGTGCGGTCGATGACGACGAGGCGGCCGCCGCGCGCGACCCAGCGCGACAGACTCTTGCGCTCCTCGCCCGAAAAGTGCAGGCGCACTCTGCCGACGACGACGAACGTCGCGGGCTTCGCCTTGCCCTCCTTCAACAGCGACTCGACGGGCTCGCGCCAGCGCATCACCTTGTAGCCCGACGCCTCAAGGTATTCGTAGACGGCGCGCGTGCCCGTCGCCCCCGCGTTCGACGTGGAGCGGTCGGGGTTCGTCTCCAGCTCGGGCTCGCGCTCGACGCGCACGTAAGAGGCGGCGTTCAGCGCGACGAGCAGCAGCCCGACGAGCACGGCGAAGATCAGGATGGAGAAGCGTCCGCGCATAACTCAAGTGATGAGTACTGAGTACTGAGTCGAAGAAAAGTCTTTTACTCGGTACTCGTTACTGTATCGCACGTTGGCAGAGCGCGCGGTACTCGTCCCAGTCCGAAGTGGTGGCGGGGGCGAAGCCGTACCAGTGGCGCTCGAAGTCCTGGGTGAGCGGGCGCAGGGAGCCGTAGAGGTCGCCGCGGTCGCGCACGCTGTTGAGGTAGTCGCGGTTGGTCTTGTGCTGCGCGAGGCGGATCAGCTTGCGGTCTCCCAGCTCGCACAGCACCGCGATGTAAGCCTTGCGGATCGCGCCGCGCAGTTCGCCCGCGCGCGCGAGCCGCTCCGCCTCGGCGAGCAGGTCGGCGGCCGACTCGTCGGGCGCGAGCCGCTCGCCGAGCACGACGCGCGCCTCGCGCCCGCGCTCCTTCTTGCGCCGCGTGGAGATTCTATTGACGAGCTGCGGGCCGAAGCGCCACGCGACGAAGACGATCATGGCCACGGCGAGCGCGTAGACGAAGACGCGCGCGACGACCGAGAAGAAGCCCGCCGCGCCGGGAGACATCGGCGTGCGCTCCGGCAGCAGCCTACTCAGCAGTTCTTTGAACCGCTGCCAGAGGCGGCCGAGTGCCGTCTCGCGCGCCGCCTGCTCGTTGTATTCGGGCCGGCGCAGGATCGACTGGAGTCGGCCCTTCTCCGCCTCGCGGTCGCGCGCCGCCTGCGAGTTGGCACCCGCCGTCTCGTCGAGCCCGCGGCTGAGCGCGGCGAGCCTCGCGTTGAGGCGCGCGGCGATCCGCCGTTTCTCGTCCGCGTCGCCCGCGGGCGCGGCGGCGTAGGCTTCGAGCTCTTTGCGCAGCCACGAATTATCCACGTCCGTCACGCCGCCCGACCACTCGACGCGCTCGCGCGGCGGCAGGGAGTCGCGCATCCCGGCGAGCGCCTGGGCCTCGCGGCGCGCGTCTATTTGCCGTGGCCCCTTGAGCGCGTCTAACAGGCCAATCGAGTGGCTGAGCGCGACGCTGACGCGCGAGCGGTAGCCGTCGAGCGACGCGCCGCGGGCAATCGCGAGCGCGCCGCACAGCGCGACGAAGAGCAGGGCGAGCGTCGGGCGCGCGCGGCTCACGTCCGGTCCCTTTCGTCGAGACCGAGGATCGAGCCGGGACGGGCGGGCGATAAGTCGGGAAGCTGAGGTTGAGGATCGGTCGCGTGAGGGTGCGGCGCGGCCGGCTGCGGCGCGGACGCGGGTTGAGTCTGCGGCGGGTAAATTTGCGTGGGGCGCGCGGCGTAGGCGCGCGCGGGCGCGGCGGCCGTGTAGACGGCGGGCGCGAGCGGGCTCGCGCCGCCGCCGGGAAGCTCCGGCATGTCGCCGAGTTGCTGCTGCGCCATCAGCTCGATGTCGTAGCCCTCGTGGCGCACGCGCTCGTCGACGTAGAGGAGCGACAGGCCGAGCATCCAGACCGGCGCGAGCAGGATCGAAGCCACCTGCGTCAAGACCTGCCGACCGATGGCGTACCAGAGCGGCAGCTCGGCGTCGTTCAGCGTGAGCGGGTTGATGCCGCGCAGGAACCCGTACCAGCCGAGCGGGACGGCGAGCAGCATCACGGCCGAGTAGGTCGCGAAGGTCGTGAAGAGGAACATCGCCGTCAGGCGGCGGACGTTGCCGCGGGCGAGGCTCATGCTGCGCCCGAAGGCCTCGGTCGCCTTGCGCCCCTCGACGAGGATGACCTGCGGGACGTAGGCCACGCGCCCGACGATGAAGAAGAAGGCGAACAGGGCGGCGAGCGTGAAGGCGACGGACATCAGGACGGCGATGACGACGCCGAACGTGCTCCCGCCCGTGATCGCCATCGCGCCGCCCATGCCGAGCCCGACGAGCATCAGCCACGCGAACCCGATGGGCAGGCTCACCGCCCCGGCGAAAAGAATGATGAGCAGGAGCGCGCCCACCAACGACCAGAAGCGCGAACGCACGGCGCGGTAGATGGAGCGCGCCGAAACGGGTTCGCCCCGGAGCAGGTGCAGCACGAGGTTGCGTGAGGCGCCGCCCATCACGAGCAGGAAGGCGAAGTTGCCACCCCACGCCAGCAGCAGCCCCCCGACGATGAGCGCGCCGTAGATCGCGAGCCGCGAGCCGCTCTCCGTGAGCGAGAATTCCCTCCAGCCGACGGTGAGCATCACGGAGCCGAGAGCCGAGACGACGACGGGCGGCGCGGCGGCGCGCAAGAGGGTCGTGAAGTGTCGGCGGTAGAGGCGGACGGTGCGGTCGATGAGATCGCCCGCGCCGAGCGGGGAGAGCGAGAGTTGATCGACCGCAGGCGTCACAACGTTCAAGTGTTTGTCTGAGGATTCGCCCCGCAGGGTAATGATCGAGCGGCCGCGGCGGATTCTAACACACGGCGGGGCGACGGGGGGATTAAAGCAGAGGGGCCAAGCCTTTGAGGTGATCGTCGCCCGATCAAACTCGCCGGAGGCCCGTCCGCTGTAAGCGGGCGCGAGCCCCCGGCGCGTTAAAAGAGAGAGAGGAGCGACCCCTGGCGGGTCGCTCCTCTCTCTTCGGGTTGGGCGCTTCCACTTAGAAGGTCAACTTGAAGGTGAAGTGGACAATGCGCGGGCTGCCACTCTGCGCCGTGATTCGGCCGAAGCTGGTCGAGTCAAAGTTCTGAGTGCCGTAGACGAAGTTCGGGTGGTTGAGGATGTTGATGAACGTCGTCTTGAGTTCACCCTTGAAGCGCTCCGTGATCGGGATACGCTTCACGAGGCTCGCGTCGATGTTGAAGTACGACGGGCCGTTCAGCGAGTTGAGCGGGAAGTTGCCGAACGTACCGGGGGCGGACGGCGCCATCAGCCCGGGCTTGATCGTGGAGCTTTGGAACGCCCCCGACGCGGTCGTCTTGATGTCCAGCAGATTCGGGTTGATGAAGTAGATGCCCGTCGGCGTGCGGAACACGCCCAGGTTCTTCTTGAACTCCTCGAAGCTGATGCCGACCAGGTCGACGGGGTTGTTGCCCGGGTTGAACTGGTTGACGGTCGCGCGGTTCGAGGCGATGAAGAAGGGCGGCCTCGACTGCCAGACCATAATGCCGCCGAGGGTCCAGCCGCCGACCAGCCGGTTGACGAACCCGTTCGCGCCGCTCAAGAACTCGCGCCCGTTGCCGAACGGGAGATCGTAGATGGCGTTGGTGACGAACCGGTGCGTCTGATCCTGCGGCGAGCGCAGGTAGTCTAAGCCCTTATCGCGCAGCGTGCGGAAGGAGGTGAGATCGCTCTGGCTGCCGAAAGCACCGCCGGCGTCAGTGAGCGCCTTGCTGAAGGTGTAATTCGACTGGAACTGTAGGCCGCGCGAGAACCTGCGGCGGACTTCCATCTGGAGCGAGTTGTAGTTGGACATCGAGTCGTTGCTCAGCAACGTGATGCCGGCGGCATTCGGGTTCGCCACGAAGAAATTCGCCGGGAGGCCCAACGCCGCGTTCTCGCGGTTGGCCCGGAAAGTCGTGGAGAAGGCCAGCGTGTTAGCCAGCGTGCCGATGTTGTTGTTGGTGAGGTTGCTGATGGTGGTGGCGTTGGCGAACTGCGCCGCCGTCGTGGTGCCCGCCGGCAGGCCCGCCTGCGTGAAGAGTTTGTTGAAGATCGGCAGATCGACGCAGCCGGCACAGCCCGGCGCGAAGCTCGTGCCCCCGCGCAGCGCGAGATTCTTCTGCGCGTTGATGAACTCCTGCAGGAACCCGTTCTCGAAGATGTTGACCTCGTTGAAGTTGTTCGCACGCCAGAGCTGGACCGCGCGGTTGCCGACGTAGCGAATCTCGAAGGCCATGTTGCGAGTGATCTCACGCTCGAAGCCGATCGAATACTGCTGGACGTAGGGAGTCCGCAGGTCGGGATCGATGGCCCACAGGGCGTTGTTCGGGTTGGCGAGGAAGTTCGTCCGATCCGTGATGGGCATCGTGAACGTGGGCGTCGTCAGCGCGACGCCCGCGCCGGTGAGTACGCCGGTCGGCGTCGTATTGGTCGACGTCGCGATCAGGCCAGGGTTCGTCGTGCCGGTGCCGAGCGCGTTGCTGATGACGGTGAAGCCGTCGTGCGTGTAGCTGACGGAGTAGCCGCCGCGGATGGAGCTCGTGCCCTCGCCGCCGAACAGCTTGCCGAGGAAGCCGCCCTTGAACTTGGGCGAGTAGGCGAAGCCGAGGAAGGGCGCGAAGTTGTTCCAGTCGTTATTGAACAGACCCCTGCCGCTGTCGCCGCTGACGAAATCGAGCGTGGCCTTGGGGGCGAAACCGGTCGCCCCGGTAGGCCCGTTGGGGTTGAACAGGTTCCCCGGACCGGAGATGCCGAAGATGTCGTTGACGTTGGTGACCTGGATGCCCACCCCGTCAGGGACGGTCGGGACACCCTGGAACTCCCACCGCACGCCGTAATTGAGGGTCAGGTTGCTCTTCGCGCGCCATTGATCCTGGGCGTAGAGAGCCAGATCGCGTTCCCTCAAGAGTCTGCCGCGCGTGGCGCCCTGGACGAACCCCGACGTGGGGCTGCTGACGTTGAAGGTGGCTGACGCCGAACCGAGTAATCCGGTGATGTCGGCGAAGATGTTCTGCGCGCGGGTGACGATGGCAGTACCCGTGCCGCCGGCCGGGAGGAGCGGGAAATTGGCGGCGGTAATGCCGTTCGAGTTAAGCGTATTGCTTCCGAGCGTGACCGTCGGCTGAATCCCCGCGTCGTTGAAGGTGTCGGCGAAGATCTGCTGGAAATCAGCGCCGAAGCGAAGGGTGTGCGCGCCCTTGGGCATCGCCAGGTTATCCACGAACTGGTTAACAGTAGTGGTACGCCCCTGGCTCATGAACGTGTTGTCGAAGTTGGTCACCGAGGCGAAAGAAATGAAGAACGGGTTGTTCGGGTCGGCGGCGCGCAGGAAGTTGACCGGCGACCACTGGCGACCGTACCTCGCCTCGTTGGTGATGCTCCCGAAGGTCGAGTGGACGGCCCCGGTGATCAACCACCTGGTCGAACCCTGCCCGGCGTCAATGCCGCCGGGGAACGGGGCTTCGATGGCGTTGAAGGTGTCGGGGAAGAGGCTGAATTTCGCGCGGTTGAGGACGAACTCAAGCTTGTGCGATCCGAGCCTCGATTTCTCGACCAGCACCTGGTCGAAGCGGGCGACGAGCTTGTCGCTCGGGTCCGACCCGGACACGTTAAAGCGGAAGCCCGACGTGTTGAGGCTATCGCCGACGAGCGTGTTATTCGGCAGCGGCATCGCGCTGATCTGTGCCGCCGTAATCGGGTTCAACTGGCGGGCGAATGCCGGCCCGAGGTTCAGCAAGTTGATCGTCTGGATCGCGCCGTTCGAGCCGACGTAACGGAAGAGGCCGTTGCGCGCCTCCTGGGTCAGGACGGTGCGGTTGCGCGTCGCCGCGAAATTCTCACGGAAGCCTTCGTAGGAGAGGAACCAGAAGCTCTTGTCGCGCCCGTTCCAGACCCTCTTACCGCCCTCGCCGAAGCGCGGGAGGACGACCGGGCCGCCCACGGCGAAGCCGAAGAAGTGCTGGTGTTCGCGCGGCCTCACCGTGCCGCTCAAGTTGTTGAAAAAGTCGTTGGCTTCGAGCCAGTCGTTGCGGACAAGGTAGAACACCTCGCCGTGCAGCTCGTTGGTCCCGCCCTTGGTGACGAGGCGCACCTGAGCCACGCCGCGCCCCGCGTCCGAGCCGTTCGTGCCCGTCGAGATGCTCACCTCACTCGTCGAATTGAGCGACGGCGCGCTGAGGGCGAAGAGCGAGTCGGTCTTCACGAAATTATCCATCGCGTTGATGCCGTCCTGGGTCAGGTTGGTGGTTGACCCGCGGAGGCCGCTGATGGAGGAGGTGCGGTTGCCGGTACCGGTCACGGCGACGCCGGGCTGCAAGCCGGCGAGGTCGAGCGGGTTACGCGTCGGCAGCGGCAGGTCCTGAACCTGGCGCGTGTTGATGACGTTGGTGAGTGTCGGGCTGGTCGAGTTGATGACCTCCTGGGCGGCCGTGACAGTGACCGTTTCACTGACGGAACCGACCTCCAGGGTCATCATCACGCGCGCCGGGTTGGCGACTTCGACGATCACGTCTGTCGCCACACTCTTTTTGAAGCCCGCGCCCTCGACGCTGACGGTGTAGCGCCCCGGTTCCACCGAAGGGAACTCGAAGGCGCCCTGGTCGTTAGTCGTCGTGGTGCGCTCTGCACCCGTCGCATTATTCTTGATAGTGACGTTCGCACTCGCCACGGTGGCGCCGCCCGGATCGGTGATGGTACCGCTGAGGCTGCCCGTCGTAGACTGTCCGAACGCCGAGACTGAACCAACCGCCAGGGCCAACAGCACGAGCAGCGTCGTGCCCAGAGATCTCATCTTCGTGTGAGACCTCCGCGTCGTGGCGGTTAGGCTGTGGGTGAAGTGCACACCCGAGAGCGGAGCATGTTGCATGGTGGGTCTCCTCCAGAGAGAATTAAAAGGGGATTGAAGCCTTGCGACCTCAATTCGGCTGTGTTGAAAAACTCGCGCCTGGGGTTCCCTTCAGTGCGAGTCGTGTGTGTGTGTCGAAACGAAAACTACGGCGGAAGTAACTAATAATGCTCAACACCCCGAAAGGGTTGGGTGTCCTATGCGAAGGCTCAACCACTACGTAATAAGCAAGCCCCATGCCAATTTCGCCGAGGGAGTTAAGTGATTCTGCCCGTTGAAAGTTCGGCGGGGGCCGCGACAGGCGTGGGCCGCGTTCCTCCAATTTTATGAATTTCCGATTGCGATTTCTGGAGAACGTGCCGCGGCGCTCCGCCCCGAAGTGCGTGAGTTTTAATCGAATTTCATAGAAAGCGCAAGGCGTGGAATGAGCGTGCCGAATCGCCGCAGTTGAATTATAATCGCGCCATCCCCCCACCCCGTCTCACGGGCGCGACTTCCCGCACCAGATTTACGTTTGAGGAGATCAAGATGAGAAAAGCTCTAGCCTGCCACCTCTGCCTGCTCATCACGCTCGGCACCGCGGCGCAGACTCGGCCGCAGCAGCAGACCGCGCCGCCCCCCGGCAGTGACGATGAGGTGCTGCGCATCACCACGTCGCTCATACAGGTGGACGCCGTCGTGGTGGATAAAAACGATCAGACCATCAACGATCTGAAACTGTCAGACTTTGACGTGTACGAGAACGGTAAAAAGCAGGACCTACAGTTCGTGGAGTTCGTCGGCGGCAGCGCGGAGCCGCGCGTCGAGCACAGCATCAACGTCGCCGGACAGCCCGTCCAGCCGGACGTGGTGCGCAACCTCTCGTCGCGCGACCTGCGCCGCGTCCTCGCCTTCGTCGTGGACGATCTGACCATCCCGTTTGACGACCTGACCAACGTCCGCACGATGCTCCGCGACTTCGTGGACAACCAGATGCGCGAGGGCGATCTGGTGGCAATCGTGCGCGTGGTCGGCGGCCGGGGCATCCTGCAACAGTTCACCTCCGACAAGCAGTTGCTGCGGCGCGCCATCGCCGAGATCACGCCGCAGTTGAACCCCTACTCCGCCTTCGGCAACCTGGCGACGCCGGAGAGGCTCAATACGAGGCCCCTGGCGGCCGCCGGCGGCGAAGAGGGCGGCGGCGCCACCCTGCCGGCGCCGGGCAGCGGCATGGATTTTGACACCTCGCCCGACGGGGTCACCAAGGGCTTCCGCGCACTGACGACGCTCTCGGCGGCCGGCGATGTGATGAACAGCATGAGGACGCTGCCGGGTCGTAAAAATCTGTTACTGATCTCGGGCGGGCTGCCGATCTTCGAGTCCACCCCGAATCAGACCCTGGTGAACGGCGCGCCCATCCCCGTCCAGGAAAGCCGCGCCCTCTCCAACAACGTCTCCTACATGCTCAGGCAACTGACCGACCGCGCGGGCCGCGCCGGGGTGGTCATCAACACGATGGACATACGCGGGCTCAACGCGAGCCGCGGCGTGGCGCGCTACACCGATCCGGGGAACGAGGGGCGGAGCGGGCTCATGCCCAACCGCGGCGACGCCACGTTCGGGCGCACGGCCGATCTCGCGGAGTTCGACAACCTGTCGCTCGACACCATGACCGGGCACCTCGGGCTCCAGGCGCTCGCCAGCGCGACCGGCGGCGTCTCGGTCGTCAACAGCAGCGACTTCCGCGCCGGGCTCGACCGGGTGCTCGCGCGCAGCAGCTACTACCTCCTCGCCTACAAACCGAGCGAGCCGTTCGACAACAAGTTCCACAAGGTGCAAATCAAAGTGAACCGGCCCGGGGCGAAGGTCTACGCGCGCCAGGGCTACGTCGCCACGGCGGACGCGCCCGCGCGCGCTCTGACCAAGGAGGAGACGATCATCCGGGCCGCCATGTCGCCGCTGGCGAAGCGCGACGTGGACATCCGGAGCACGCTCCAGTTCAGGTTCACGCCCGACAACCGCGCCGCGGCGATTGACGTCAACCTGGTGATAGACGCCAACAAGCTCGACTTCAAGCAGGGGGCCGACGGCAAGTATCAGGCGAAGTTCGATGTCGTGGGCTTCCTCGTCAACGCGCTCGGCAAAACTCAAGGGGGGTTCAGCCAGACGGTCAGCACCAGCCTCGCGCCGGAGGAGTACAAGCGCGCCCTCGACGCGGGGATCAACTTCACGGGGCACGCCGAGTTGTCGCCCGGCACCTATCAGTTGCGCGCCGTCGTGCGCGACGACAGCACCGGGCAACTCGGTTCCATGTCGCAGTTCATAGAGGTGCCCGATCTCTCCAGGAAGCGCCTGACCGTGAGCAGCCTCTTCCTCTACGCCGTCGATCTCGCTCAGGGCAATAAGGCGACGCCCGAACCGCTCGACGGGCTGCGCCGGCTCCCGCGCCAGAAAGACCTCCGCTTCGCGGCGATCATTTATAACCCGAAGCAGGACGGCGGCAAGACGCAGGTGCGAACGCAGACCATCATCAGCCGCGCCGACAAGGTCGTGTTCCGTGGGGCCGAGCAGCCGCTCGGCGGCGGCGTGCAGAACGGGCAGCTCGCCAAGATCGATCAGTTCGGCGTGTCGAAACTTCAACCCGGCCGGTACGTGCTGACGCTCGTGGTCACGGACCCGCTGGCCGACAAGGACAATCGCACCGTCGTGCGCAGCATGGACTTCACCCTCGTGGACTGACACTCCGCGGAGGCGCGAAGAGGGGCGGGACGAGGATGTGATCCTCGTC
>DATLMC010000022.1:0-4312 GCA_035537435.1 Pyrinomonadaceae bacterium
TGAAGCGCATCGAGTCGGACCGCGACCCCGGCCTCACCGACACGAGCATCGAAGTCGGGGTCGTCCTGCCGACGAGAGGCGGGCTGGCCGAGACGGGCGCGGCCATGCGGCAGGTGCTCGCCGCCGCCTTCGACGATTTGAACGCGCGCGGCGGCGTCTATAACCGGAAGGTGTCGCTGCGGGTCTTCGAGGCGGGGGGCGCCGGCGCTCAAGCCGCACAGGTCTTCGCCCTCGTCGGCGGCATCAGCGCCGGCACGGACACGGAGCTTTCGGCGCTGGCGCGCTCGCAGGAGATACCCGTCGTCGGCCCCTCGACCCTCATGCCGGACGCGGGGGCGCCGCCCAACCGCCACGTCTTCTACCTGCTGCCCGGCGTCGTCGAACAGGCGCGCGCGCTCGCGAACTTCGCCTCGTCGAAGGCGGAGTTGAAGACGGCGCGCGCCGCCGTAGTCTACGGCGAGGGCGCGCTCGCCGCCGCCGCCGCCGCGGCGGCCGAGGAGCAGTTGAAGAAGGCCGGATGGGCTTCGGTCACGAGGCAGCCACTCGGGCAGCTCGGCGCGGACGGCGCGGAGGCCGCGCGGCGTCTCAGGCAGGACGGCGCGGACGCAGTCTTCCTCTTCGGGGCCGGGGGCGCGGAGAACGCGCTCGTCAAAGAGGCGGGGACTTTGGGGTGGACGCCGCACCTCTTCCTCCTCGGCGTGATGGACGGCAGAGACTTGCTCGGCACGGCGCCGGCCGCGTTCAAGGACAGAATCTTTTTCGCCTTCCCGACCGTGCCCTCCGACGTTAGCCCCGAGGGGTTTTCGGAGTTCCGCGCGCTGTCGGAGAGGCATCACGTCAAGCCGGGCCACACAGCGGCGCAGCTCTCGGCCTTCGCCGCCGCCAAGGTCTTCGTCGAGGGGCTTCAGCGCGCCGGCCGCGACCTGACGCGCGAGCGCCTGCTCGCGGCGCTCGAAGGGCTCTACGACTTCGAGACGGGCCTGACGCCGCGCCTCACCTTCGGCCCTAACCGCAGGGTCGGGGCGGCGGGCGCTTACGTCCTGACCATCGACCCCGAGAGGAAAGAGTTCGCCCCGGCGAGCGGGTGGGTCAAGGCTTACTGAAACCGGCGGCAAAGATACTTCAACCGAAACCGCCCCGAAGATAATCAAGAGGTGTTAGATGAAAAGAGTTCTTTATTTAATTCTCGTGCTCGCGGCCGCGGCCGCACACGCCGCCGCCCAGTCGAACGCGCCCGCCGCGAAGGGCCCTTCGCCCGCGCCGGCCGCGGCCGTTGAGGACTGCGGCTGCGAAAGCGCGCCGCTGCCCGAAGTGCTCGCCGTCATAAACGGCGTCAAGATCAGCCCGCGGGACTTCAGCCAGCAGACGCGCGAGCGCGTGGCCGAGCTACAGCAGCAGGTCATCGACGCGCGCCGCGCCGAGCTAGACCTACAGATCAACAGCATCCTCCTCGAAGCCGAAGCGAAGAAGCGCGGAGTGACCGCCGCGAAGGTCATCGAGGACGAGATCATGTCCAAAGCCGCGGAGCCGACCGAGGCCGAGGCGCTGGCCTTCTTCAACCAGAACAAGGCGCGCATCGAGTCGCAGTCCGGCGCGGCCGTCGAGTTCAAACAGCTCAAGGGGGACATCGCCGCCTACATCCGCGCCGAGCGACGGCGCGAGCTCGCCGGAAAGCTCTCGGAGCGGCTGCGCGCCGCGTCCGACTTGAAGGTACTGGTGAAGGGCGCGACCCCTCCCGCCGGCGCGGCCGACCGCGCGCGCCTCTTCGCCACGGTGGGCGGCCGGCGCATCACTTCGGGCGACGTGGAGGACAGCCTCCGCGCGCTCGTCTACGGCGTGCAGGAGGAGGTCTACAGGCTCCGGGAGCGCGACCTCGAACTGAAAATCAACGACACGCTGCTCGCGCAGGAGGCGCAGAAGAAGCAGGTCACGACGCGCGCGCTGCTCGACGCCGAAGTCGAGTCGAAGGCGGTCGTCACCGACGCACAGGCGCAGGAGTTCTACGACAAGAACAGGGAGCGCATGAACGGCGACTTCGCGCAGTTGAAGGAGCAGATCGTCCGCTACATGCGTGAGGCCGAGTCGAACAGGCTGCTAACCGCGTACGCCGAGAGCCTGCGCAAAGGCGCGTCGCTTAAGGTCAACCTCGCCGCGCCCGTCTCGCCCGTGTTCACAATCGCCACCGACGACCAGCCCGCGAAGGGCGGCGCCGAGGCCGCCGTCACCATCGTCGAGTTCACCGACTTCCAGTGTCCGAGCTGCGCGCAGGTGCAGCCCGTGCTGCACAGGCTCGTCGGCGAGTACGGCGACCGCGTGCGGCTCGTCGCGCGCGACTACCCGCTCCCGCAACACGCGGACGCGTTCCGCGCCGCCGAGGCCGCCGAGGCCGCGCGCGAGCAGGGCAAGTATTGGGAGTACGCGGCGAAGCTCTTCGGCAACCAGACGGCGCTCGGCGCGGACAGCCTGAAGCGTTACGCGACCGAACTCGGGCTCGACCGCGCGAGGTTCGACGCCGCACTCGACGGCGCTAAATATTCCGCGCAGGTGCGGCGCGACCTGCTCGACGGCCAGAAGGTCGGCGTCAACGGCACGCCCTCCGTCTTCGTCAACGGCAGGCGCGTCTCCGACCGCTCGTACGCGGGCCTGAAGGCGGCGATCGACGCGGCCCTCAACGCCAGCGAAGGAAAGTAACCTTTTCCAGGCGGTCTTCGCCCGCAAGAATTACCACGGAGACGCAGCGGCGCGGCTAAAGACGATTAGCTGCCGCGCCCCTGCGTCTCCGTATCTCTTTGTTAAGCTCCCTCCCACTATCCACTCAACTTATAGCGCCTTGCGCTTTAGTTAGGGTAATGCGGGTCAGTACCCCCCGCGGTAGCGGGTGGCCGTCTCGCCACGAGCCACCCGATACCGCGGGGGGTACAGACCTGCCCCCACGCCCGTCGCCCGCACTCAACTGCAAACCACTATAAAGTTCCTCAAACGGGCGCGCCCTACTTCTCGCGGGCGGGGTGACACAGGGTGAAACACACTCGACCCCGGTGTGCTGCACGCCGAAACATACCCGCGGCGACGGCCCCGGCCCGGAACCTCACAATCATCCCGTAATCGAAGCGTAACGGAAGCGCCGCCGTCGAGGTATGGGGCTTGCTAATCGCAACACCGCTGCAAGAATTCGGGCGTCCGCCGACGGTCGCGTGTCTCGATAAAACAACAAACGGCCTTGCGGGGTCGGACGCCGGAGCCGAGTGCTCTTCAGCCTCTCGACAGCTCGACAAGTATTCGACAGGGATAGAAGGAACGATATGAAGACTGCAACTTATCGACGAGGAGATGGCGGACTGCCCGCGCGCGCCGCGGCGTTCTGCCTGCTCGCGCTCGCCGTGACGCTGCTTCAGGCGCGCGAGGCGCGCGCGCAGTGGACATCGGGCGGTGGCACGTCCAGCACCACCGACAACGTCGGCATCGGCACGACCACCCCGGCGGTGCCGCTCCAGATCAGGGTGCCTTCGGGCGACGTGATAACGCGCCTCTCGAACGCGGGCGGCGCGGCCGGCGCGCTCGACCTCCGCTACAAGTTCGAGTTCTCCCAGCACCGCATGGGGCTCACGGACGGGAACGGCCAGTGGATGTTCTACACGCGGTACGCGCCGTCGAACGCCGACTCGGTCGGCTTCTTCCCCGGCCGCGTCGGCGTCGGCACGGAGACCCCCGGCTACCCCCTCACCGTCAGGGCCAACACCAACATCGCGCCGCTGAACCTTATCGGCGGCACGGGCAGCGTGGAGATTTGGAAGGACGCGAACCCGCTGCCGAGCAAGGCCGTGGCCTTCGGGTCGGCGATCCCCGGCAGCCCCGCCGGCGACGACATCAACCTCTCAACCTACAACGGCTCGGCCTGGGCCAGCCGCCTCACCGTCGTGAACGCCACCGGCAACGTCGGCATCGGCACGACGGCCCCCCAGCAGAAGCTGCACGTTATGGGCAGCATCCAGGCACAGGGTACGAACGTCAACGGCGACATCTCGGTTATGTCGGCAGACCCCACAAAGGGCTATTGGGACTTCTACAGCTCGGGGGTTAACGGCTCGATGGGTTTCTACGACGTACTCAGCGTGACCCTCCCCCTCACTATCGAGAAGGCCGCGCCGAGTCACTCGTTCTACATCAAGAGCAACGGCAACCTCGGCATCGGCACCAACGCGCCCGCGGCCAAGCTCGACGTGAACGGCGACATACGCGTCTCCGGCAACATCAACGCGAAGTATCAGGACGTGGCCGAGTGGGTGCCGAGCGTGCAGAAGCTCGCGGCGGG
>DATLMC010000023.1:0-12517 GCA_035537435.1 Pyrinomonadaceae bacterium
CGCGACTTCTTACCTGTCACCCGTCACTCGTCACCCGTTACGTCTTTTTGAAGTCGCCCGCCTTGACGATCGTGATCTTCGACGGGTCGATGTACTTGCGCATCGCCGCGTTGATCTGTTCGGGCGTGAGCGCCCTGACCTTCTCTTCGAGCTGCGCGTCCCACTCCAGCGTGCGGCCGATGAAGAGGTAGTTGTTGAGCCGGCCCGCCAGTTCGTTGTCCTGCGCGCGGCTGACCTGCTGCGACTGCAGCCAGCCCGACTTCGCCGCCGCCACCTCCTCCGGCGTGAAACCGTCCTTGAGCATCCGCGCGATCTCCTCCTTGAACGCCGCTTCGAGCTTATCGACGTTCTGCGGCGCGTAGATCGCGAACGCCGTGAAGCGCCCGTACTGGTCGAGCGCGCTGGCGGTGAGGTTCGAGCCGGAGCCGTAGCTGAAGCCCTCCTTCTGGCGCAGGCGCGTCTCGATGCGCGAGTTGAGGAAGCCGCCGCCGAGCATGTAGTTGCCCAGGACGAGCGCCGGGTAGTCGGGGCTGTCGTTGCGCAGGGAGAGGTTGAACCCGGCGAGGAACAGGGCGTTCGCCTTGTCGGGCGTCGGGAACGACTGGTTGACCGGCGCCACGTCCTTGAAGACGGAGGGGACGCGCGCGAAGGGGCGCGGGCTCTTCCAGTCGCCGAAGAGCTGCTGCGCGAGCCCCGCGATCTCCTTGTCGTCGAAGTCGCCGATGACTGTGAGCTGTGCGTCCGAGGCCCCGTAGAAGTCTTTGTAGAACTGCTTGGCCTCTTCGAGCGTCGCCGCCTGCGTGTTGGCGATGTCTTCCTCGGTGGTCGTGACGTAGCGCACGTCGCCCTTCGGGTACGGGCTCAGGTGACGGTTGAAGGCGGTCGAGGCGATCTGCGTGGGCTCGCTCTTGTTCTGCTCGATGGAGGCGAGCCGCTCCTGCTTCGCCAGCTCGAACTCTGCGGCGGGGAACGCGGGCTCGCGCAGAATTTCCGCGACCAGCCGCATCACGGCGGGCAGGTTCTCCCTGACGGTCTCGATCTGGACGTTCGCCTGCGTCGCGCCGCCGAAGACGAAGGCGCGCGCCTTGAGCCGATCAAGCTCGTCCTGAATCTGCTGGCGCGTGTGCTTCGCGGTGCCGCGCATGAGCATCGCGCCCGCGAGCGAGGCCGCGGTCGAGCGGTTCATCAAGCCCTTCTCGTCGCCGTAGCGCAAGACCATCTGCGCGACGACCTTGCCGCCGCGCGTCTTCTTCGGCAGGAGCGCCATCTTGATGCCGCCCGCCGCCGGGCGCGTGGTGTGCGACTCGATGTTCGCGGGGCTGGGGTCGAACGCCTCGCCGGCGGCGACCGTGGCGTCGCCCTTGTAGCCGGCGAGCGCGGCGCTCAAGTCGGGCGTCGCGGGGATCTCCGCGCGGTCGGGCTTCGCCGTCGGGATGAACATGCCGAGCGTGCGGTTCGATGGTTTGAAGTAGCGCGCGGCGACCTGCGCGACCTCTTCCGGCGTCACCTTGCGCAGGCGGTCGCGGTGCAGGAAGAACAGCCGCCAGTCGCCCGCGCCGATGTACTCGCTCAGGGTGAGTCCGACCTGATCCGAGTTGTTCAGGGCCAGCTCGATGCCCTTCAAGACCTGTGAGCGGGCGCGCTCGACCTCCTCCTTGGTCGGCGGGTTCGCGCCGATGCCCTCGACGGTCTGGAGCAGCGCGTCGCGCGCGGCGTCGAGCGAGTCGCCCGTGCGCACCTCTGCGCCGAAGAAGACGAGCGTGGGATCGCGCCACTGGAAGCCGAAGCCCTGGACGCTGCTCGCCTTCTTCGTCTCGACGAGCGCTTTGTGCAGGCGGCCCGAAGGCGTGTCGCCCAAAACCTGCGAGAGGATGTCGACGGCGGCGTAGTCGGGGTGCGCGCCGGAGGCGACGTGGTACGCCGCGCCGACGAGCTGCGTGTCGCCGACCCTGCGTAGCGTCACCGCGCGCTCGCCGTCCTGCACGGGCTCGACGGTGTAGATTTTCTGGAGCGTGCGCGCGGGGCGGGGCGTGGGCGAGAAATACTTGTCGACGAGCGCGATGGTCTTCGCCTCGTCGAACTTCCCGGCGACGAGCAGCACGGCGTTATCGGGCTGGTAGTAGTTGTGGTAGAACGCCTGGAGGCGCTCGATGGGCACGTTCTCGATGTCGGAGCGCGCGCCGATGGTCGTCTTGCCGTAGTTGTGCCAGAGGTAGGAGGTCGCCATCGTGCGCTCCAGGAGCACGTTGAACGGGCTGTTCTCGCCCAGCTCGAACTCGTTGCGCACGACCGTCATCTCGCTGTCCAGGTCCTTCTTCGCGATGAAGGAGTTGACCATGCGGTCGGCTTCGAGTTCGAGCGCCCAGTTGAGGTTCTCGTCCGTGGCGGCGAAGGTCTCGAAGTAGTTGGTGCGGTCGCTCCAGGTCGTCCCGTTCGGGCGCGCGCCGTGCGAGGTCAACTCGGCGGGGATGTTCGGGTGCTTCGGCGTGCCCTTGAAGGTGAGGTGTTCCAAGAGGTGCGCCATGCCCGTCTCGCCGTAGTTCTCGGTGGCCGAGCCGACGAGGTAGGTGATGTTGACGGTGATCGTCTGCTTGGTCTGATCGGGGAACAGCAGGACTCTCAAGCCGTTCGAGGTGAGGCGGTACTCGTTGATGCCTTCGACCGACGTGACGCGCTCGACGCCCTTCGGCAGCACGATTGACGAGGCTTGCGGCGACGAGGTCTGGCCGAAGGCGAGCGCGGACGAGCCGAGCGCCTGCGCGGCGATGAGCGCGAGCGCGAGCCAGGGGCGCGGGGTGCTTCTATGTAGTCTCATAAATAATCTCCAGTAAATCGGTTGTCGGGTGTGCACGGTTCGGCCGTGCGAGGGTTGACGCTTCGCCGGACGTGCGAGCGCCCCGGTGTTTGCGAGCTCGCCCCGCGTGGCGGGGCTTGCGGTTTACCTGGTTTGACGGAGGAGGTGCGCGAAGAATGTTCGGCGGCGCGAGGGTCTCTGAAGGTTACGCGCGGTCGGCACAACGCTTACGGCACAACGCTTACGGCACGAGGACGAGTTTACCAAACTGCGCGCGATCCCGCATCAGCTCGTGGGCGCGCCGCGCCTCGGCGAGCGGGAGAGTCCGATCCACGACCGCGCGAATCTTCCCGCGCTCGACGAACTTCATCGCCTCCAGCAGTTCCGCCTTCGAGCCCATGAAGGAGCCGAGCAGCGAGAGGTGGCGGTAGAAGACCTGCCGCAGGTCTGTGCGCGCGTCGTAGCCGCTGGTCGCGCCGCAGGTCACGAGCCGGCCGTTCTTCGCGAGCGAGGAGATCGAGCCGCCCCACGTCTCCGCCCCCGTGTGCTCGAAGACGACCTCGCAGCCCTTCTTCGCCGTGAGACGGCGCACCTCCCTCACCCAGTCGGCGCTCGCGTAGTTGATCGCCTCATCCGCCCCGAGCTCGCGCGCCTTCTCTAGCTTTTCGTCCGAGCCGGCGGTCGCGATCACGCGCGCGCCGCGAAGCTTCGCGATCTGAATGCCGATTGATCCGACGCCGCTGCCCGCCGCGTGCACGAGCACGTCTTCGCCCGGCTGGAGCCGCGCCCGCGTCACGAGCATGTGCCACGCCGTCAGCGTGACGAGCGGCAGCGCGGCGGCCTCCTCGAAGCTCAGGTTCTTCGGCTTCGCGACGACGTTCACGGCGGGGGCGGCGACCAGTTCCGCGTAGCCGCCGTCGCGCCGGTAGCCGAGGATGTCGTAATGCGGGCACAGGTTGTCGCGCCCGCTCAGGCACTCCAGACAGTGCCCGCACGAGACGCCGGGTTGCAACAGCACCTCGTCGCCCGGCTTCACCCAATCGACCACCTCGCCGACCTCCCGCACGATCCCGGCGATGTCGTTACCCAGAATGTGCGGCAGCTTGATCTCGATGCCGGGCAGCCCGCCGCGCGCCCACACGTCCAGGTGATTCAGCGCGCAGGCGCGCACCTCGACTAAAACTTCGTTCGCCCTGATGACGGGACGGGGCGCGTCGGCGTACTCCAGGACTTCCGGCCCGCCGTGTTGTTTGAAGACGACTGCTTTCATTTTCGAGCGCTCGGCACTCAGCCAGAGCAGAACATAGTTCGGGGCAGCATATAGCCTCTTCCACTCTTCTGGCTGAAAGCTGAATGCCGACTGCCGACTACTAGAAGATGTCGCGGATTCTAACAGAGCGCCGGAGGCGCGAGCCAGCAGCGCGACTACGCGGCGGGCGCTCATGCTCGGCGGGCGGGGCGCGTCATTTTTCCGCGGGGGGCGGCGGGAAGACGAAATCTTTCTCGCGCTGCGCGGCGTGGCAGCCGAGGCAGCTCCCGGTCTTCTGTCGCTCGCGCACCTGCTTGAGCGCCCCGTCGAGCGTGAGAAACTCCCAGTCGCCGCCCTTCGGGTTGAAGCCCGGCGCGCGCTTGAGCATGACCGCCACGAGTTCGGGCAGCGCGTCGTCCGGCCGGGCGAGTTTTTCGCGGACGAGGATCGAGCCGACGGGGAATTTGGCGGGGCGGTTGTTCGCCAGCGACGCCCGCGCCGTCTCGTTGGCGTAGACGACGCCGAAGCTAGACGCGTGGTCGCGGGTCCCCTTTTCCCTCTTCGGCGGGGCGGGGCGCTCGTAAATGGTCGAGCCCTCGAAGAAGATTCTCGTGACGCCGTTGGAGCTGACGACCTGTGGCGCGCCGACGACGCGCCGGCCCACCAGGGTGGGCATCAACATTCAACCGCCCACCGACGCGAACTCGACCGGCACGGGTCGGCTCGTCATGCGCGCCCACTGTTTGTAACCGGCAATCTCGGCGCGCGCCGCCGCGTCCGAGTCGCGCGTGACGGCCGCGACTCCCGCCGCCGAACCCACCGCCGTCAGCGTCAACGCCAGCGCGAGAACTTGTAGCCGCGTCTTCGTCATCGTCCACCTCCGCGGTTTCGCCCGCCGCCGGGCGGGAAGCTTTTAGTCGCTTAGAGGTATTGACGCCAGCGCCGCCGCCGCGGGTTGCCCGCCGCCCGCGCCCTCGGTCTGCTGCCGCGCGTGGTAGGAGGAGCGCGTCAGCGGGCTCGACTCGACGTGGTGGAACCCCATCGCCATCCCCGCCTCGCGCCAGCGCTCGAACTCCGCGGGCGTGACGAATCGCTCGACCGGCAGACGCCGCTTGTGCGGCTGGAGGTACTGCCCGATGGTCATGATGTCGCACGAGACCGAGCGCAGGTCTTTCATCAGCTCGACGACCTCCTCGAACGTCTCGCCCAGGCCCGCCATGATGCCGCTCTTCGTGAGCATCCCGCGCTTCTCCCTGTCGCGGCGGCGGGCGGCGCGCTCCAGAAGCGTCAGCGTCTGCCGGTAGTCGGCGTCGGGCCGGACGCGGCGGTAGAGGCGCGCGATGGTCTCGGTGTTGTGGTTGAGCACGTCGGGCGCGGCGTCGAGCACGGCGTCGAGCGCGGCCTCGTCGCCGTTGAAGTCGGGGATCAGGACTTCGACCTTACACTCAGGGTTCAGGCGGCGCACCTCGCGGATCGTCTCGGCCCAGTGCGCCGCGCCGCCGTCGGCCAGGTCGTCGCGGTTGACCGAGGTGATGACGGCGTGCGCGAGGTTCAGGTGGCGCACGGCTTCGGCGACGTGGCGCGGCTCTTCGGGGTCGAGCCCTTCGGGCTGACCCTTGTTGACGGCGCAGAAGCCGCAGTGGCGCGTGCAGGTGTCGCCGCCGAGCATGAAGGTGGCGGTGCGGTCAGTCCAGCACTCGAAGATGTTCGGGCAGCGCGCCTCCTGGCAGACCGTGTGGAGGTTCAGGCCCTCGATCAGCTTCAAGACCGCGTTCTGGTTCGTCGGGTCGCCCAGACGAATCTTCAGCCACTCCGGCTTCGGCCCCGTCGGGCGCGCCGGGGGGACGTTATTTAAGACTCTCAGTTCGCGGCTCAAGTTTGGTTCGCTCCGGGGTTATTGTCTCATCTACAGTTTAGCACCCGGGCGGGCGGGCGGAGAAAGGCGGGCGCGGGGCGCGGCGGGTGCGATCGAAAATTATCATTGTAATTATTGTTGAAGCGGCGTATGTTGATGCCGCTTCGAGCATGGGTGTTTGAAAGACGGGCCGTTTGAGACCCACCAGCCGCGCCTCTCCTCGCCGCGCGGGCGCTAGACCGGAGGCTTCCTTCCATGTCTGTGAACCGTGCCTCTTCGGCGGACAGGTTCTCCCGCTCCTGGTGTCAACCGCGCCGCCGGCCGCACCGCAAAGGCTGCTGCCTCGACACGCGGACTCCGCCCGACCGCCCCGACCCGGCGACCTACAGCCAACTCGAACAACTCTCGCTCGGCATCCAGCCGACGTGGAACAGCCCCGACATCACGACCAACTTCTACTCGCCCTACACCCTCTTCAAAGAGCCCGAGTTCAAGGTTCGTAACCTTTCCGCGACCGCGAGCGCGGTCAACACGCTCGTCCACGTCTCGACCTCGCCGTTCGGACTCGGGATGCAGCGCACGCCGCTGCTCAGCCAGGTTGTCACCCTCGGCCCGTCGCAGGAGGTCACGCTGCTCTACCCCCTGCCGCAGGCGGTACTCAACGGCGACCAGCGGATCGGCGTCCACGTCCGCATCGAACACCCGCACGACAAGAATAAACTCAACAGCGTCGCCTCGCAGATCATCTTCGCCGTCCACACCAGTCAGGTCGGGCGCAACTTCCAGCAGCAGTTTCCCGTGCTCAACTTCGCCGGCTCGCCCCGCGCGATTCAGTTGAGCGTGCTCTCAAGCCCGTTGACGGCTTCGGTCTCGCCCGCCGCGCACACCTACGCGCCCTTCGAGCAGCTGAACGCGACGCTCAGCGTGCAGGTTCCGAACAGCCTCCACGGCGCACCCAACAACGTCCTCGAACGCGAGGTCACGGTCGTCGGGCGCGGTCCCGGCGGCGAGGTCATTGACGGTATCACCTACGTCGTGAGGATAGACGACTGATGCAGGCACTAGTCGCGCTCGCCAAAGCCTTGTTCGGGAAGCTGAGCTACTGCTCGAAGAGCGGCGCGCTCGCCGGACTCGTCGCGGGCTTCTTCTGCGCCCTCGGCCTGCTCCAACTCGCCGAGACGCCCATGAGCCTCTCGACGACCGATCTCTTCAAAGGCGGGCTGGCGCTCGGGCTGCTCGCGTGGCTGGTGCTCCTCCTCGTCATCGGCGTCTTGCTCCGCTACGGGCTCAAGCAGGTTGCGCTCTTCGCATTTATCATCGCGGTCATCACCGCCCTCCTCACGGTCTTCATCAACTACGCCATCCAAGTCCCGGTGCTGGCAGTCCTGATCGGCTTGCTGGTCGGGATTCTGGTGGGGCTCTTGCTGTGCTGGTTCTGCCGGCGGCGGTAAAGCGGAGGACACGAAGCCGAGCCATGTCTAGCCCAAAACCCATCTGCGGCACTCAAGGAGCCGGCAGCACTGACAGCGTCTGGGACTCCATCCTTCTGCTCTGGGGGCTGGTCGGGACGGTGGCCGGCGTCATCGGCGCGATCACTAATGCGGCGGCGACGACGACCATACCCATCCTCGGCATCACCGGCGCGGGCGTAGGGCTCATCGGCTTGAGCGCGGCGGCGGCGGCGCTGGCTGTCGTCTTCACCGTCCTCGCCTTCGCCATTGACCGTTGCAGCCACCCGGACGGGCTCAACACATGTTCGTCCGGCGTGGTCAACGAAATCGTCGAGAGCTTCGACGAGGCGGCTGACGAGGTGTTCCCCTTCATCGCCATGCACGACCGCGTGGACGTGGTCGTCAAGCGCGACTACTGGCACCTCGTGCAGAACGCCGCGCAGTTCGTCAAATGCGCGGGCGACTCGATAGGCTCGCCCATCATTCAATGCCTGTACGAGACGCCGGCCGTCTGCGCGGCGGCGGTCGGGGCGACGGTCGGGGCAATCGTGGGCGGCATCGGCGGAATCGTGGTCGGCATCATCGTCGGCGCGGCTATCGGCTGCGCGGGATCGGGACCCTTCTACTTTTTCTGCCTGCTCCTCGCCTGCATCATCGCGGCCATCATCGCCGCCGTCATCGCCCTCGTCGGCGCGTTCATCGGCGGACAGATCGGCAAGGCGGCGGCAGACGACCCCTCGCCCACGAACACCGAGGGCAGCAACATCCGGCTCGGCGACTACATCACGACCAAGGGCAACCTCATCGTCAGCGCGAGCTTCGACGGCGCGCGCGTCTACTGGTTCGTCACCGAGACGACGCTGCACGGTCAATCGACCGGCTCCCCGCAGTTCAGCCACACAGACCCCGACACGAACCTGACCATGGACGCCTGCCCGCGCGACTTCGAGCCGCCTAAATAGATCGCCCTGCATCGCCCCGCGCGGGGCGCTCCCAACCGGCTAAACGGCGGAAGGGGCGGAGGATTCGATCCTCCGCCCCTTCCGCCTTCAAGCGCGCGCCCGTTCATTCGAGAACCGTTCTACAGTCACGCCTCGCGACTTCCGACGAGACGCGCGAGCGTGTCGGCATCGACGTTCCCGCCTGAGAGGACGACGCCGACGCGACGCAGGTGCGGCGGCAGTTTCCCGAAGAGGGCGGCGGCGGCCGGCAGCGCGCCCGTCGGCTCGACGAGCATCTTCAGGCGCAGCAGGAGGAATTTCATCGCCTCGACGATCTCTGCGTCCGAGACCGTGACGACGCCCGCCGCGTTCTGTTGCAGCAAGGGGAACGTCAACGCGCCCGGCGACTGCGGCCGCGCGCCGTCGGCGATCGTCTCCGGCGGCGCGATCTTGACGCGCTCGCCTTTGACGAAAGACTGCCGCGCGTCGTCGCCCGCCTCCGGCTCGACGGCGAAGCACTCGACGCGCGGGTTCAAACTCTTCGCCGCCACGCTCGCGCCCGCGAAGAGGCCGCCGCCGCCGAACGGCACGACGAGCGCGTCCAGATCCGCGACCTCCTCGAACAGCTCCATCGCGCAAGTCCCCTGACCGGCCATCACGAGGTAGTCGTCGTAGGGCGGAACCATCACCGCGCCCGTGCGGGCGGCCAGGTCGCGCGCGACCTGCTCGCGGTCGTCCTTGAAACGGTCGTAGAAAACCACCTCCGCGCCGTACCCGCGCGTCGCCGCGACCTTGGCCTTCGGCGCGTCCGAAGGCATCGCGATGGTCGCCCGCGCCCCGGCGTCGCGCGACGCGAGCGCGACCGCCTGCGCGTGGTTGCCGGAGGAGAAGGCGACCACGCCGCGCCCGCGCTCCTCGTCCGAGAGGGCGCGAATCCGGTTCGTCGCGCCGCGCATCTTGAACGCCCCCGCGCGCTGGAAGTTCTCGCACTTGAAGAAGACGCAGCGCCCCGCCCTCTCGTCGAAGGCGCGCGACGTTAAGACCGGCGTGCGGTGGATGAAACGCCAGACGCGCTCGCGCGCCTCGTGGATGAGATCAATTGTCAGCATAAAAACCGTGACAGGTGACGGGTGACGGGTGACAAGTCAAAACAGGTTATCCCTGTCGCTTGTCACCCGTCAGCCGTCACGGCCGTTAGAGTTTCTTCCAACTCCATCCCGAAAACTTCGGCGAGGCGGGCGACGAGACGATCTTCGACTTCGCCGAGCGCGTGTTCGCGCCCCGTGATCTCCTTCATCGAGGTGACGGCTTCGCCCTCGCAGGCGATGATGAGGTCGAAGTAGCTGAGGTCGGTGTTGACGTTCAGGGCGAAGCCGTGCGTCGTGACCCAGCGCGCGAGGTGGACGCCGATGGCCGCGACCTTGCCGCGCGCGGTGTGGACGCCCGTCAGCCCCTTGATCGGAAAACCCTCTACGCGGAAATCCGCGAGCGCGCCGATGATCGACGCTTCGAGGTCGCGCACGTAGCGGTGCACGTCCTCGCGGTCGGGGCTCAGGTTGATGACGGGGTAGCCGACGATCTGCCCGAGCCCGTGGTAGGTCGCCCTGCCGCCGCGGTTCGACTCGAAGACGGAGACGCCGCGCGCGCGCAGAACGTCGGGCGGGGCGACGACCGCCGACGCGGTCGCGCGGCGACCGAGCGTGATGACGTGCGGGTGCTCGACGAGCAGGAGCGTGTCGGGCTCCGCGCGCTCGCGCACCGCGCGCTCGACCTCCTTCTGAATCTGGTACGCCTCGTCGTAACCCACGCGACCGAGGCGGCGAACCCTGAGCGTCCTCACGCGCATCGCAACTCTTCGCACTCCCCGCCGACTTTACGAACTCGCGCACATTGTAACAGCACGCGCCGACGCGCGCCGAACACGCGCGACCCGCGGCGCGACGCCGCCGCCGCGCTTGACCCCGCGCGACGAACGGGCATAGCTTGTGCGTAAGATTAAGAGCGACTAACGAGACCCCGGCGATGGTGTCATCATGTAGGGGCAGGGCTCGCCCCGGCCCGCGTGAGCGCGCGAGCGCGAAAGAAGTAGTCGCGCCTACTAGTTAATGATTAGTGAGCGGGCTCACGCCCGCCCGCGGGCAGGGGCGAGCCCTGCCCCTACAAGGATCGAGCAAACGGAAATACTCATTCCCGTATTTCGTGAGGAGGATCGGAACAGTGAAATCTCTCGCCGCCGCCACGGCCCTGTGCTTATGCCTGTTAGCCGCGCCTACCGAAGCGTTCGGCCAGGCGCGCACGCGCCGCACGTCCACGCCGCAGCGCAGGCGCGCAACGTCCACGCCCCGGCTCGACGCGACGAAGACCAACGCCGCGCGCATCAAGCTCGCCGATCAGGTCAAGACGCTCTCGCGCTTCCTCTACCTCTACGGCCGCTTCTCGAAAGACCTGGAGTTGACGGGCGCGCAGTCGGGCTCGTCCGACCTCGCCGCGCAGACGAAGGCCTCGCTCATCGCGAGCCTCAAGAACGTGCGCGAGGGGCTCGATCAGTTGGAGTCGCAGTTCCGCTTCACGCCCGGACTCGAACGCCCCTACAACCTGCTGCGCGGCGCGGCGCAGCGCGCGGCCGATGCCGAGGCGAGCGCCACCGCCGGCCGCTTCGATCAGGCGGGCCGTACCCTCGTCGAAGTCGTCTCACAGTTGACGGACGTGCTGATGGAGATGTGAGAAGAGCCGTGAACCGTAAACCGTGAACCGTGACAAGGAAGAACTGTTTTCTCTTGTCACGGTTCACGGTTTACGGTTCACGGTTTTTACCCCTTCTTCGAGTAGTACCCCTGCCGCGCTCGGACGCGGAGGGCGGAGCGCGCGGGCACGCCGACCTTGATCTTGAGGAATTTGCCGGCCGGCGCGTCGTTGTTCGAGTAGTACTGCAGGAGGTACTGCGCGCGCAGCTCGGAGGCGATCTGGCGGAAGACGGTTTCCAGCTCGGAGGCCGAGCTGGGCAGGTAAGCCGTGCCGCCGGTCGACTCGGCGATCAGGCGCATCGAGTTCTGCGCGCGCGACGCGATCTCGTTCAGGCGCACGGACGCGCCGCCGGGGTTGATCGAGTAGAAGACCGCGTCGGCGCGCTGCACGTCGCGCTGCACGGCGGCGACGGCGCGCTGGTGCCGCGACTGCAAGTCCCTGCGCGCCGCGGCCCGCGCGCCCTGCGGCGTCTGGTTCCCTTCCGCCTCCGCCTTCTGCTGCGCCTCGTACTCCGCCACGGTCTGCTCCCTTACCGCGCCGCTGAAGTTGTCGTCGCCGTCCGAGATGACGAGGACGACGCGGCGGTGGCGGCCCGGCGCGTTCTCCGCGAGGTACTTCGCCGCGAAGCTCACGGTGTCGTAAAACGCGGTCGGCTCGGCGGCGGTCGCCGCCGGGATGGCGAGCACCTTCTCGGTCGCCTCGCCGGCCGACGTGAGTTGCTGTACGAGGCGGGGCGTGCGCGTGATCGTGACGATGGCGGCGCGGTCGGTCGGCTTCAAAACTTCCTTCAGAAAGCTCGCCGCCGCGCGCTGCTGGAAGGCGAAGAACTCCTTCTGGCTGACGCTCGACGAGATGTCGAACAGGATCGCGATGTCGAGCGGCACCTGCTCGGCGTCGCCCACCGCCGCGACCGTCTGCGCGCGCCCCTCCTCCTGGAGCGTGAAGTCCGCCGCCTTGAGACCGAGGACGGGCTCGCCCCGTTCGTCCGTCACCGAGGCGGGCACGACGACCAGATTCGACGTGACGGTGTAAACCTCGTCGTCCTCGATGGCGTCGGCGGGCGGCGTCGCCGAAGGCGCGGGCTGCGGCTTCGGGGTTTGCGCGGGCTGCGGCGTCGCCTGCGGCACGGCTTGCGCCGCCGCCGACGAGTTCGCCGCCGCGGGCGGAAGTTGCGGCACGCGGACGGGCGTCGCGGGCGTCGGCTTAACGGCGGTGCGGCGCGCGCGCGCCGCCGTCGTCTTGCGCCGCGCGGTCGCCTTCGCCTGCGCGCCCGCCCCGCGCGTGGAGTCGAAGAAGACGCCCGCGCCAAGAAGGACGAACGCCAACGCCACAGCTCTCCGCACCCCGCCCCCGGAAACACTCATCGCCTTCGCCCCCTGAAAAAGCGCGCGGCGCGCGTGCCGAAACCTTCGGGGAGCGCGCGCCGCCCTTAAATACCTAGAGCGCCCGACAAGACTGTAGGGGCAGGGCTCGTCCCTGCCC
>DATLMC010000024.1:0-8040 GCA_035537435.1 Pyrinomonadaceae bacterium
GCACGCCTGGGACGAAGCCCGCGAGCCTGCCCGCGAGACCGAACCGCTCGCCCAGTACCCTCCGGGGGAAGCGCGACAGCTCCTCGCCCGAGCGGACGGTGGGGAAGGCGTTGATGATCGAGTCCCAAGGCCCCAGAGTCCGCTCGATGCGCAGGCCCGCCGACTCGATCGCCGAGACGTAATCAGCGAGCGGGTAGGCGTGTTCGCCGCCCGCGAGCTGGTGGACGGGGTGCTCCGCGAGGAACTGCGCGAGCTGTTGCTCGTCGTCCGCCACGTGCTCGCGGCAGACGAGGAGGAGCCCGCCGCGACACAGCACGCGCGCGCACTCGGCGAGCACGCCGCGCAGGTCGCGCGTGTGGTGCAGCACCTGGCGCGCGTAGACCACGTCCACCTCACCGTCGCCTAAGGGGATGCGCTCGCCGTAGGCGTCGAGCAGTTTGATCGGGAGATCGCCGGCGAGACCTTCGATGGCGGCGCGGCCGACCTCGCCCGCGTCGGGCTCCAGCGCGTAGACGAGGCGAGCCTCGGCGCGCGCCATCGCGTAGGAGGCGAGCCCCGTGCCCGCGCCCAGATCGAGGACGGCGCCGCCGCGCAGCCGCTCGCCCAGGAGCGCGCGCACTTCGGCGAACTCGGCGGAGCGGCTGAAGCGCTCGGCCGCCGCGCGCGAGTCCTCTTCGAGGTAGGCGTCGCGCACCACCGCGGCGTAGCGCGGGTCGGCGCGCAACTGTCGCACGGCTTCGGCGGTCGTCAACTTTGCCTGCTCACTCATGTCTCGTCTCGGGCCGCCCGCCACCACCTCCGCGCGACGCGGGCGACGCCGCCGCGATCAGAATCGTCCGGCGACGGATAGTAATATAAGTTAAGAGTCACAAACAAAACCGGAATAACTGTAGGGGCGGGGCTCGTCCCTGCCCGCCGTTGATAACAACCCGCGTTGCGCTTAATGAATCAACGCGGGCAGAGGACTTGTCCCCGCCCCTACATTCAGGACACGCACCGGCGAGTTTTCTCAGGCGTTCTAAAGATGAAAACCAAACCGCGCGACGATCAAGCGACGCGCGGGAGCCGCCCGCGATCTCCAACACGAGCCGCCCTCAAGTCGCCGCCGAGAGTTTACGGCGCAGGCGGCTATAGACGCTCGACTTCGCGGGCAGCATCAGCTCCCTCATCGTGAAGAGATCGGCCTCGCGCTCGCGGACGACGTGCGGCGGGTGGCGCAGCGGGAACTCCAGCGCCTCGGCGGGGATGTTGGCGGCGCGCGTCTCGGCGTGCGTGTGCGTCGCGCCCGCGCCGAAGCCGATGTTGGTGACGAGGTTGCTTTCGGGGAGCGCCGAGAGCCCGTGCTGCGCCCAGCAGGCGAAAACCCACTGGAAATCCCACGTGTCGTGACCGGCGGCCGCGCGGTCGAACACGTCGCGCCAGAACGCGGCGGCCTCCTCGTCGCCCAGCAGATCGGAGAGCCACGGCGTGTCGCGCAAGCCTGCCCAGAGCCTCATCCCCACGTCGTAGTGCCGCCAGGCCCTGCGCCACGAAGCCCAGCCCCAGATGTGCATCAGGCGCGAGAAGTAGTAGCTGTAGGGCGTGCGCCGTCGCCCGAACTGAAAATTGTCGCCGCTCAACATCATCACGCGCTCGTCTTCGCGGAAGCGCGCGAGCAGCTCCTCGCAGTAGGGGAAGAACGAGGGGTGCGGCAGGCAGTCGTCCTCGACGATGATCGCCTCCTCGACCTCCTCGAAGACCCACGTGATGCCGCTCGACACGCGCCGACGGCAGCCCATGTTCTCGCCCGCGAAGTTGGTCAGGACTTCACAGTCCCAGTCCACGCGCTCGACAACGGCGCGCGTCCGCTCGCAGGCTTCGCGCTCGCCGGGGCAATCCGCGCGCGCTCCGTCGGCGACGACGAGGAGTTTTGGCGGGCGCGCGCGCGCGATCTCGGCGAAGACGCGCGCGGTCACGTCCGGCCGGTTGAAGATGAGGAAGGCGACGGGCGTCCGCAAGACTATTTGACCGCCTCCACGTACAGGCTCTCGAAGGCGCGCCCCTCCGAGTCGATGCCGCGCATCGAGGGGTCGAGCGATTTGCCGAACTCCTGCTCGACCGCCCGCGAGAAGCCGGCCTTGCGCAGGAGCAGCAGCAGGGATTCGGCGTCGTAACACCAGAGGTGCTGACCCGACTCGCGCATCATCTGGTTGACGCGATCCATCGGCGTCTCGACGGGCTCGGCGAAAGAGGGGTGGCGCAGGAACTCGCCGTCGCCCGCGTAGGAGCGCAGGTAGCGACCCGCGTCGGGCGTCGAGAGGCGCAGCACGCCGCCCCGCTGGAGCGCGCGGCGGCACTCGCCGAGCAACTTCTCCGCGTCCGCGCGCGGGACGTGCTCGATGACGTGCTCGCCGAAGACGGCGGCGCAAGATTCGTCCGCGAAGGGCAGGCCGCGCCGCAAGTCCCAGACGACGTCGATCCGTTCGCCGCGCGCGGCGTCCAGGTTGATCCAGCCCGGCAGCGCGTTCGGCCCGCAGCCGATGTTGACGCGCAGATCGCGCGCCGATTGGAGCGAGGCGAGGGTGCGCGCGGTGCGGCGTCGCGCCGCACGGTCGTGGTAGGGCGCGGAGAGTCGGTTGGCGCGCTCGCGGCCGAGCACGCCCACGAGCGCGCGCTTGAGCGAGCGCAGCGGGCTGTTCGTCCCGTCAGTCAAGACTCTTTCCGACATCAGGCGTTGTGGCCCGCGCCGCGGCCGGCGAGGTGAGAGCGCGCGTCGGCGATGACGAGCGCGACGCCCTCGGCGAGCGACACTTCGGGTCGCCAGCCCGCCAGCGGGTGTTCGGGATCGACGATGTGCTCCGTGCCCTTCGCCTCGCCGAGCTTCACTCCGACGCCGAGCTGGCGCGCCACCTCCTCCGCCACCTGGCGGATCGAGACCCACTCCTGCCCGGCGATGTGCGCCAGCCGCTGATCCGACTCGACCAGCCCGATGATCGCCGACGCGCTGTCGGTCTTGTAGATGAAGCGGCGGCGCTCCGCCCCGTCCGTCATGCACTCGACGCGGCGGCGCGCGAGGCCGGAGAGGACGAGGTCTGTGACGACGTGGCTCTTCACGTCGGGCTCCTCCCACCCGTAGGTGTTCCACAGGCGCGCCACCTTGCCGCCGAGCTGCTGCGTCCACTTTTCGGCGAGCAGCTTCGTGACGCCGTACGCGTTCGGGACGACCGTGAGCTGCGTGCTGGTGAAGACGAAGGGCTTGCGCGTCCGGGAGAGCGCGTCCATCACGCGCAGCGTGATCTCGGTGTTGTTCTTATACTGTTCGTGCTGGCTGTCCGCGTCCTCGATGTATTTGGCCCCGCCCGTGTCCCACGCCAGGAACCAGACGCGATCCGTCCCGGCGAAGGGTGCTTCCAAATCGGCGCGGCGGAGATCGCAGCCCGACTTCAGATCGAGCGACACGACCTCGTGCCCGCGCGCGCGCAAGCCCGCGGCCAGCGTCGATCCGATCAGACCCTCGCCGCCCAGAACCAGCTCTCTCATCCGATTGGGCATTTTAAGCTGCTAGCTATTAGCTGTTAGCTGTTAGCCGGAAGTGGTCATGTTAAATTGCGTGTGTGGCAAATGACAAATGAGCCATAACGCGCGTGCCCTAAGAGCAACTAACGAGACCGGAGTAATTGTAGGGGCAGGGCTCGTCCCTGCCCGCCGGTCGCTAACAATCCGCGTCGTGTTTAATGATTAAACGCGGGCAGAGTACTTGTCCCTGCCCCTCCGAATAAACCACGCCCGTCGTGTTCTGTCGGACGCTCTAAGTTCCGCGCGCCCCGAAGAAAAATATTTCCGCGGCTGCCGGCTGACTGCTGAGTGCTATTCGGTCTCCAGCCGCCACACGCGTTCGGAGAGTTGCACCTCGCGGGCGGAGCCGAGGCCCCAGTCGTCGGGGTTGCGGTAGGGCACGCCTTCGGGCGTCCCCATCTCGCCGTGGTGCGGCTGGATGTTCTCGGTGCAGGAGGTCGGGTGCTGGAGGTGCAGGACGCTCCCTGCGCGCTCGATGCGCGCCCCGTGCGCGAGCATCTGCGCCGTGCCGCGCAGGTCGCAGCCGATGCGGTGGCGCACGAGCGTCTCGTCGTAGCCGCGCGTGCGCTCCCACAACTGTTTGCTGGCGAGCGCGAACTCACCCGTGCCGAGCCGGTGGTAGGGGATGATGCGCGTGTAGCGCAGGCTCCCGGCGAGACCGATGCGGCGCTGCTCGCCCTCCCTCCACGCGATGTCGACGCGCTCGGCAGTCCACGCGACTTCCGGGTCGAGCGGGGTCGTCAGCAGTTTGTTGACGGTGTCGAGGCCGAGCGCGGCGTCGGCGTTCGTCGTCATGATCCAGGGCGCGCGCGCGCGGCGCACGCCGACGTTCTTGGCGTGGTATTCGAGCAGCTTGATGTTCGGGTTTTCGCAGACCGCGGCGTGAATCTCCGCGGGGACGACGTAGGCGCGAAGCGACGGGAAACGCCCGGTCAGCTCCGTCGAGAGCAGGCCGCGATCCGCGGGCGGGTTCCACTCCACGAAGACGACCTCGTCGATCAGGTGCCGGACGTTCCACTCGATGGTCGCGACCAGCCGCTCGCGGAAGTCGGACATGTAGTCGTCGTTCCTGCCGACCATGACGGCCGCCACGCGCGGGCGCGCCGCCCCGGCGTCGCCCCTCAGACGCAGCCGCGCGTAGCTCTGCGCGCCGCGCAGGGCGAAGCCGGCGCGATGCCCCAACCGGCCGAGGCGGTACGCGACCCCGCGGACGCCCGGCACGTTCATCAGACCGCTCAAAGCTGTGCTCATCGAATCGCCGTTCAAGATAAGAGGTTAGTTTAGACGAAGGACGCCGCGGGCGCGAGGCGCGGGGCTCGCGTCAGAGCGCCGGGTTGAGTTGCTCCAGCTCCTCGGGGCGCGGCTCGTAGGGCTTTTCCCGCCGCCGGTAGCGCAGCGCCGAAGACCACCTCTGCGCCGGCAGTTCGACGAGCCGGTAGAGGGCGTAGGCGGCGGCGACGGAGACGGCGATCGCCAGCGCGATGGCGACCATCTTCGAGCCGAACGACTGCGCGCCGAGCAGCCGGAGGAAGACGTTGAGGGCGCGGCGGCCGACGGGGCTGTGAATCAAGTAGAGCGAGTAAGAGATCTTGCCGAGGAAGTTGAAGACGGCGTAGCGCATTTCGAGGAACAGGATCGCGCAGACCGCCGCGAGGCCCGCCGCCGTCTGCGCGAAGTCGGTCGTCAGGAGCGCCATCGCCGTCGCGGCGGCGAGCAGCAGCGCGTACTGCCGCCTGCCGACGAGCCCGACCTTGAACTGGCACGTGAGGATGCCCATGAGGAAGAGGAAGATGTAATAGAAGATGAACGTCGGGGGCTTGATGACGAACGCGAGCGCGCCGAGCGCGGCGCATGAGGCGAGCCGCACGCGCGCGTCGCGGCTGAAGACGAGCGGGAAGGCGAGCCCGATGAGCAGGTAGTATTGGAACTCGATCGCCAGCGTCCAGAACACGTCGTTCAGCCACGGGTAGCCGAAGAAGACGTTGGCGTAGGCGAAGTGGAGCAAGACCTGCGGCGCGGAGACCTGAAAGACCTGATCACGCTCGAAGGGGAAGTACCACGAGACGACGCCGAGCAGGACGATGAGCGCGACCGTGACGACGTAGGGCGGGTCGAGCCGGATGACGCGCTTGAGGACGAACGTGCCGTAGTTCCTCAAGGCGTACCCGCTGCGGTAGAGCGAGTAGGGGATGATGAAGCCGGAGATGACGAAGAAGACCTGCACGCCGAGCTGACCGTACCTGCTCGCCGTGTAGAGCCAGCCCGGATCGAGGACGTTGAAGAAGTGGTGGAAGACGACCGCGAGCGCCGCGACGCCGCGCAGGAAGTCGAGGACGATGATCCTGTCACGCCCGCCCGCCCTGTCAGAGCTTGCCCCCATCGTCCTGCACGCCCCTTCGCGCCGCCGCCCCTGCTAATCGCCCGCGACCTTCTTCACCTCGCGCGCCAGCCGCCCCCCGACCCTGCGCCACAGCGGGCGCTCGGCCGGCGTCGGGCGCACGCTCAGCGCGGGCACGCGGTAGGCCGGCACGGTCTCGACCCGCCCGCCGTCGTCGTGCCGGTACTGCGTCTCGACCTGCCGATCCTCTTTGAGCAGGGTCATGCCGAACACGTCCGCCGGGAGCTTGGTGTCGGAGAACATGCCGAAGCGGCGCGTGGGCCAGCGCAAGTCCACCGGATCGAAGAGCGTGAGCCCGGAGTCCCAGACGAGTTCGAGCGGGCGGTTCAGCTCGAACCACATGCTCATGTCGACCGTGATGATCGCGCGGCCGCCGGGCTTGAGCACGCGGGCGATCTCCTGAATGCCGCGCCGCCGCACGTCCGGCTCCACGTGCTCCATGACGCTGATCGAGAAGACGCGATCCTGCGAGTCGGTCTCCAGGGGGATGGCGTCGAAGTCGCCCTTCAGCACGGTCAGCCCCGTGCGCTCGATGAAGTCCCTGCCGACGCCGTGCGCGAGGTACTTGACGCCCTCGTCGAAGATGTCCGGATCGACGCCGGAGACGCGGCAGCGCGCGTGCTCCTTCAGGTAGATGGTGAAGGCGGTCATGCCGCAGCCGATGTCGGCCACACTCATACCGGGCTGCAACTCGGCGGCGAGCAGCGCGAACGGGTACTCCCAGAGGCGCGCGGCGTAGAAGGCCGGCTTGCCGAGCACGCCGGCAGACCACGGGTAGCGCTCCTCGTTCAGCTCGGTGTGATCGGCCAGCCCGTAGCGTGCGCTGAGCGCGTCGAGGTCGCGGTTGATCGCAGCGAACTCGTCCGAGAAAACGTCCTCGACGGTCGCGAATTTACTGTAGGTAAGTTTCATGTCCGGATAACCGCCGCGCGGGGCGCGACCCTTGATCGTAGAAAGCTCGTGGAACGTAAGAGGCCGACCGAAAAAAACCGCGCCGCCGCCGTCAACGGTGCGCGCCCGCGTGGATCAGGCGCTTGGTCGCGGTCACGGTCGAGGAGGCGAAATTCTTGCAGACCGCCAGCACGCGGCGCGGGCGCATCACCTCGCGCGGCGCGGCCCTCAAGGCGAGCCGCAGCGACCGGAGCGCGCCGAGCGGCCGCCCGCCCCTGGCCGCGGCGTGGTAATCGTCGAGGTAGTTGCGCGCCGCGACCGCGAACACGTCCGAGACGTGCCAGAGCCCGGCGCGGTAAGACCTCTCGCACTCGGCGCAACCTTCGTGGAAGCGCGAACGCTGCTGTCTGAGCGTCAGCAGCATGCTCGAAGCGAGCTGATCCTTGTTGGCGCAGAACTGTTCGGCGGAGACGCGGTAGTCGGTCAGCGCCTCGTCCAGCACCACGACCGGGTGCTCGCGCGCGACCGAGAACCATAACTCCCAGTCGCCGCACCCCACCGTCCGCGGATCGGTCGAGAGCAGCGCCCCGACTACTTCGCGGCGGACGAGTGCGGACGAGGGGCAGAACGGGTTTTCGGTCAGCAGCAGGTGGAAGGCCTCGCGCGCCGACATACTGACCGCGCCGCCGGGTAAGTCCTCCCTCGCGTCCGTGAGGCGGCCCGCCCCGTCGATGGTGCGCGCGCGCGTGAAGACGATCCCGGCTCCGGGGTGAGCTTCGAGGGCCGCGAGCTGCCGCTCGATTTTCGTCGGCAGCCAGCGGTCGTCCTGATCGAGCAGCGCGATCAGCTCGCCCCGCGCCTCGCGTATCCCGCGGGCGCGCGCCCCGCCGCCCTTCGTCCCGTCGTTCTCCTGAAAGATGTACCTGACTTGCGCGCCGAACGACTCGCACACCTGGCGCGTGTGGTCGGTCGAGCCGTCGTCGACGACGACGATCTCGATGGGGCGGTGGCCCTGGGCCAGCACGCTCCGGATCGCCTCGCGCAAATATTCGGCGGCGTTCCAGGCCGGGATGACGACACTGATCAGCATCTCTAATCTTCTCGGACAAAAACAGTCGCGCGCGTGCGATGCGCGTCAATACTTAAAGCCACTAACAGAACCGGAATAATTGTCGGGGCAGGGCTCGTCCCTGCCC
>DATLMC010000025.1:0-3782 GCA_035537435.1 Pyrinomonadaceae bacterium
GGCCGCTCGTCCCGCAACTCAAGCACCGTCTCATCGTCGAGATCAACCTTCTTGGTGCGGCTGTGCGCGGAGCGCAAGTACTCGCGCGCGACGTTCTTGGCGATGCTGAAAAGCCACGTCGAAAACTTCGTCTCGTCGCGCAGCGCATCCAGATACTTGTAGGCGCGGACGAAGGTCTCCTGCGTCAAATCCTCGGCGAGCGCGCGGTCGCCCACCATGTCGTAGACGAAGGAGACGACGGGGCGCGCCCACCTGTCGAAGAGGTGCCGGAAGGCCTCGTGGTCGCCGCGCTGCGCCGCTGCGATGAGTTGCTCAGGACTATTCATCAAAGGCTTCGCGAGTGCGCCCGCCCGTTGTGGTTCGACCGTCAATGTCCCGCTGATTGCTTCCATAACTAACTGCTTCGTCCGTCGTCCAGTGTGTTAGTGCGATTCGGGCACGAAAAGTTTCAGATGGGCGGGATAAAAGTAAGGCGAACGGCGGGAAAAGGGAAATTCCGGCGATAAAACGAGTTTGGAGGGGCGGCCGTCTCTAACGCCTTCCGCGTGCCTGCATCACGCGCGGTCGGAATTTGAGACAGCCGCCCCTCCAAATTTACTCCCCGGCCGAGGGGTTAGAAACTGCGCCGGATGAGGTAGGACATTTTGACGAAGAAGGTGCGACCGTTGCGTCGGAAGCCGGGTTCGAGTTGTCCGGTGAAGCGGTTGAAGCCGTCGCGGTTGAGGTCGTCGTTGTAGCCGGCGTAGAAGGCCGTCCCCGGGTTCGGCGTCCAGCCCAGGAGGAACTGGCCGCGGACGTTGGCGGCGAGCGTGTCGTAGTCGACGCGGGCGCGGGCGAAGAGGAAGCGCGTGAACTGGTAGGTCGTGCGCAGCGTGTAGATGTTCTCGTCGAACGCCGTGAGGCGCGTGTCGCGCCGCGCGAGCCGCGCCTTCGTGTAGTCGAGCGAGAGGTTCAGCTCGTTGGTCGGCTTGTAGTTGACGCCTGTGTTGATGTCGAACGAGTTGGCGGAGCCGGGATCGAGCGGCGCGCCCTGACCGAAGAGCAGCGCCGCCGGGCTCACGCGCGGGAAGCGCGGGCCGGCGCCGAAGTCGAAGTCGAAGATGCCGCGCCGCGTGCCGACGAAGCCGAAGGCGTAGAACTGCTTGGTGAACTGCCGCTCGGCGTAGACGGCGAAAGTCTTCTGGCGTGTCTGCCGCTCGTCGTCTTCGCCGGCGAACGCGCCGTCGATGAGCGCGCCGGTCGGGCGCGCCACCCCGCGGCGCGGGCCGAACTCCTCCTCGAAGATGCGCTCGTAGCCGAAGTTGGTCTGGAGCTGGAGGAAGGTCTGGTGGGCGAAGTTGAATTCGAGGTTGAAGCCCTGGCTCCAGCCCTGGAGGTTCGCCTGCCAGTTGTAGGTGGCGTCGGTGAAGCTGCGCAGCGTGACCTTCGTGAGCCGCGCCTTCGGGTTCGGCTCCGAGGAGAAGCGGAAGGCGAGGAACGAGTCGTTCGTGTTGGTCTGCTGCGTGAAGCCCACGTCGGCGCGGTAGTCGCGCGTGCGCCCGTTGCCCTGGAAGAAGTAGCCGAAGTGGCGTCCCGTGTAATCGAGCGAGTAGTGGTAGGCGAAGCCGTTGCCGGTGCGGTAGACGTTCTGGCCGGGGAAGACGCGGTCGCCGGGCGCGGTCGGGTGATCGGCCGGGAACGTCAGGTTCGGATCGAGGTCGGCGTCGCGGAAGAAGGCGCGCGAGGCCGTGCCGACGAACTCGAAGGCGGCGATGGTCTTCGGGTTGAGCTTGAAGCGGCCGTCGACGCCGCCGAGATGGTTGTGCCGCTCGATGAAGCTGTAGGAGGTGGCGAACGCGCCGACGCTCGACTCCCTGCCCACGTCGCGCTTGACGCGCGCGATGCCGACGTAAGCGTTCTTGCCGACGAAGCGCTCGAAGAAGGTGTTGAACTGCCCCTCGCCGATGCGCCGGCGCGCGGGGTCGGGCTCGGAGAGGAAACCGCGGCGGCGCTCGTCCAGTTCGTCCTCGCCGAAGTTGCCGGGCGCGTTGTCGGAGGCGAGGATCAGGCCGAAGGTGTTGCGCCCGCGCCGGCCCGTCAACTTCACGGCGTAGTCCGGATCGATGATGGCGCGCGTGTGGACGACGTTGTTGCGGGTGTCGAAGATCTCCTTGCCTTCGAGGAAGAAGGGCCGCTTCTCGGGGAAGAAGATGGGGAAGCGCTGGTTCGCCGTGACCACGGTCTGATCCGCCTCGACCTGCGCGAAGTCGGGGTTCACGGCGAGGTCGAGCGTGATCGTGGGCGTCAGGGTGAACTTGGTCGTCAGGCCGATGTCGTAGTCGAGGGGCGGGTTGACGAAGCGCCCGGTGTCCGGCGCGGCGTCGCGCGACGGGAAGGGCGTGGGCGGCTGCGCGCGGACGCGCCGGCCCGTCTCGGAGACGGTGAGGCTCGGGATGACTTCGAGCGTGCGCGCGGTGGAGATGCCCTCGATGCCGGTGATCCTGCCCGCCTGGATGAGCGTCCCCACCACGTCGCGCGAGAGCGGCATCCACGAATCCAGCTCGTTGTTGAAACGCTTGATGCGGCGGAAGAGCTGCAAGCCCCAGACCTTGTCCTTCCCCGCCTCGTAGCGGAAGGACTTGAACGGGATGGCCGCCTCGACGACGTAGCCGTCCGCGGTGATCGTGCCCTTCGACTCCATCACGAGATCGAAGCTGAAGTCCTCGCCGTTCGAGTCGCTGTAGATGGCGTCGGCCTGGATGCCGAGCGGGTTGAAGTCGAGCTCGTAGGCCTTGCGCTGATCGTGGAAGGTGTCGATGAAGGCGACGACGTAGTCGTCGTCAAAGATCCCGTCGCGCTTGGCGACGCGCGCCCGCACCTGACTGGGATCGTCGTAGCAGTGGAAGGCGAGGTAGAGGTGGTGCGAGTCGTAGCCGATGAAGGCTTCGGTCGGGCGCGACGGCGCGATGTTGTCGCCGGGCTCGGTCTGGTAGAAGTCTTTGAAGACGGCCGCCCGCTTCCAGACCTCGTCGTCGAGCTTGCCGTCGATGACCGGGGCTTTGTCGAAGCGCGGGAGGCGGACGGGCTGCGACTTCTCCGGCGGGAGGTTGACGGTGTGACGACCGCCCGCGGAGGCGACGGTCTTCGCCGCGCCGACCGCCTCGCGCGTGGTGGAGCTGTCGCTGGTCGCGGGCGCGGACGGCGCGGGGTTGGCCGGATCGCCCGTCTGACTCGCGGGCGCGACGGGCGTCGGCGTCGGCTTGGCGGGCGGCTGCCGGGGCGAGTCCGACTGCCCTGCGCCCTGCCTGGCGAAGATCACTTCGAGCCGGTTGAAGCTCTGGCGCACGCGCGCCGCCACGCCCTCCGGCAGCGCGAACGAGAGCAGCGCGTCCGCGCCGCGCTGCTCGGCGCGCGCGCCGGCTAGAGCGCCGCCGACCGAGTTCAAGACGGCGGAGGCGTCGGCGCGCGGGATGCGGACGACGAAGCGTGGGCCTTCGCGGTAGGCGGCGTAGCCGTCGAGCGAGGAGTCGGAGGTGACGACGACGCGCCAGCCGTCGAGCGTCTCCCCGCCGCGCAGCGACGCGAGTCGCCGCAAGGGTGCGCGCCCCTCGCGCGCGGGGGCATCGGTCGAAGCGGGCGCGGACGACTTGTCGTCGGAGAGCCGCGCGAACTGCTGCGCGCCCGCGGCGGAGGCCAACGCGACGACGCATAAAACGGCGGCGGCGAACACCCTCAGGGCGTTCGAGAAAACTGTTCGGGCCGACGATTTTGTAGGGGCGGGGCTCGTCCCCGCCCGCGCCCGC